>DASSPO010000177.1:0-35313 GCA_035699585.1 Bauldia sp. | reverse complement strand
AACGATTCGAGAAGGTGTGGGAGGCCTTCGGGCCGGTGATCAAGGAAGGACTCTACGAGGACGCCGAGCGGCGCGACGCGATCTACAAGATCGCCCGCTTCCGGACCACGACCGGCGGCGATACCTGGCGAAGTCTCGCCGACTATATCGCATCGCTGCGGCCCAACCAGACGGCGATCTACTACGCCCTCGGCGACGACCCGAAAACGATTCTCGCCAGCCCGCAGCTCGAAGGCTACGCCCGGCGCGGCGTGGAGGTGCTGATCCTTTCCGATCCGGTCGATGCCTTCTGGGTCAGGACCGCGCTCGGCTACGAAGGAAAGCCCTTCCAGTCGGTGACACAAGGGGCGGCCGACCTCGACAAGATCCCGGTCGCGGACGAGGGTGAAACCGCCGAGGCGGCGCCGGAAAGCGCGGTCGCCACGCTCGCGGCACGCTTCAAGCAGACGCTTGGGGACAAGGTCAACGCGGTCAGAGCCTCGACGCGGCTTACCACCAGTCCGGTCTGCCTCGTCGCCGCCGACCTCGGGCTCGATCGGCAACTCGAGAAGATCCTTTCCGCTCACGACCAGCTCAAGGCCCGAAGTGCGCCCGTGCTTGAGCTCAACCCGTCCCATCCTCTCATCAAGGCACTTGCGACCAAGGCGACCGCGGGCAGCGGGGGAGAGACGCTCGACGACGCCGCCGTGCTCCTCTACGGGCAGGCGCGAATCCTCGACGGAGAACCGCCGGAGGACCCTGCCGACTTCAGCCTGCGCATGGGCCGGCTGATTGAACGCGGGCTCGGGTAATCCTTCGTTTCCGATGACCGGTTAGGGATCGGGAATGCTCCAGAGCCTTCAGGTTCTCTCCTCGACCAAGGACCATCGCCGCGATCCCTACCGCACGGTGACCCATATCGGCGGCCTGAATGCGGACGGCACCCCGTGGCGGTTGTCGGTCGCCGAGGCGATCGAGGGAGTCCGCGCGCTCCGCTGGGAATTCTACCTGAAGGACGAGACCGGGCGCAGAGTCTGGCTCCACGTCACCGTGAGCCGCGATGGACACGAGTACCTCAAGGCGCTCGACGATCCCGGCGTGCCGCGACGGCTTCTCGCCCTGCCCTCGGAGATCGAAGACGGGCCGGGGGAGCCGTAGGGGTCGCCGGCTATCGCACGACGTTCCGGGGCTCACCGCGCCAGAACGCGTCGATGTTGTCGACGAGCTGGTCGGCAAGCGCCTGCTGGCCTTCGCGGCTCGCCCAGGCGACGTGCGGAGTAAGGATGAAGTTGGGCAGGTCGAGAAGGCCCATCAGGGGGTGATCCCCGGGCGGCGGTTCGGCCGAGGCAACGTCGAAGCCGGCGCCGGCGATCCGCCCGGAACGGAGCGCGCCACCGAGCGCGACCTCGTCGACCAGGCCGCCGCGCGAGGCGTTGATCAGGATCGGACGGCGCTCCATCAGCGCGAACTCCGCGGTGCCGATCAGGTGGCGGGTATCCGGCGTGAGCGGTACGTGAAGGGTGATGATGTCGCTCCGGCGGAGCACGTCGGCGAAGGGCACATACGGCGCGGGCGGCGCGGCCGCGCCCTTCCGGCCGGCGAAGAGGACCTGCATGCCGAACGCTTCGGCGATCCTGGCGACCGCCTGACCCAGCGAGCCGCGGCCAACGATGCCGATGGTCGAGCCGGCGAGGTCGTGGATCTCATGGTCGAAGAAGCAGAACTGGCTCGCCCTCTGCCAGCGACCGGCGCGCACCGAGTCGCGGTAGGCGAGGAGGTTCCGGCGAAGCGCGAAGATCAGCGCGAAGACGTGTTCGGGGACGGTGACGGTGGCGTAGTTGCGGACGTTGGAAACCACGACGCCGCGCGCCACCGCCGCCTTGACGTCGACCATGTCGGTGCCGGTGGCGCAGACGGCGATCAGGCGTAGCCGGGAAGCGCCGGCAATCGCCTCGGCCCGGACGGGAACCTTGTTGGTGATGACGATATCGGCGTCGGCGATGCGCGCCGCGACTTCGCCGGGCGCGCTGCGATCATGGACAATGAGCCGGTGCGGGAAGTTCGGCGACCGAAGCCGCGTCTCCGGCGACAGCGTCTCCCGGTCGAGGAAGACGATCTCGGCGACTGCGTTTGCGTTGCTCCCGGCCATGGCGTTCACCACGCGAGCGGCTGGCCGTCGAGGGCGGCGTCGAGCTTCTGGTCCTGGCCGTAGATGTCGGCGCGGAAGTTGGGGATACCCCGATCGACCCAGGCGGTGAAGTAGGTGATGTGGACGGTGAGCGGCTCGGCGAGGTTCACCACCGTCCGCTGGCGGGTCGTGACGACCGCCTCGATCCGCGCCATGTCCCAGCCCGGCACGCCGCCGACGGCGAGCACCTGGACGGCGAGGTCGAGCGGGCGGGCGAGGCGGATGCAGCCGTGGCTGAAGGCGCGCTCGGCCTTGTCGAACAGGCTCCGCGCCGGGGTGTCGTGGAGATAGACGTCGAACCGGTTGGGGAACATGAACTTGACCCGCCCGAGGGCATTGCCCGGACCGGGTTTCTGGCGGAGCTGGAAGGGAAAGTTGCCCGGCCCGTACCGGTTCCAGTCGATCGCGGTGACCGGATAGACCTCGCTGCCGCGGACCGCCTCGAAGCCGGCGGCGGCGCGCGCTGCCGGGTTCTGCTTGAGCTTGGGCAGTTCCTCCTTGACGGCGATGCCGTGCGGCACGTTCCAGTAAGGGTTGAACTCGAGGTAGCGGACCGCATCGCTGAACACCGGAGTCTTGTTGTAGGGGCGGCCGACGACGACGTTCATCCGCTCCTCGACGCGACCGTCGGCGATCCGCTTCAATTCGAAACCGGCGATATTGACGATCAGGTGATTCCGGCCGAGGTCGGGCGGCATCCAGCGCCAGCGTTCCATCGACAGAACGATGTCCCGGACGCGCGTCTCGACCGGGACGTTCAGGGCGACGATCGTTGCCTTGCCGACGATGCCGTCCACATCGAGGCCGTGCCGGGCCTGGAAGGCCTTCACCACCGCGGCGAGCGCGTCGTCATAGACCAGTTCGCTGCCGGGTGGAGCAGCCAGGTCGGCGCCGTCGGTCACGGCAAGCCGGGCGCGGAGCGCGGGAACGCGCGGGTCCGTCATCCCCGGTTTGAGCGACTCGCCGAGCGGCACCGTCGGCCAGCCGCCGGCGGCGGCGAGCGCCCGGTAGTCGGCAAGGGCAGCGCGGAGGTCGGCATATTCGGGCGCCTGGGGCTGCCAGGCGAGGAAGAAGCGGTCGAGGTTCTCGGCGACGGAAAGAAGCGTCAGCGCCCCGAGCTGGTCGATCGAACGTCCCTCCTGGAAGAAGTCCGGGTCGACCTTGTGGGGGAGGAATCGCCCGACCTGGAGGTCGGATGCGTACTGGAGGAAGGCGGCGGAGAAGTGGAGCTCGACGATCGCCTTGCCGCGCGAGTTCGTTTCCGGCGCCGCAGCCATCAGCTTGTCGAGCTGGTCGGCCGGATAGGCGGCGGGATCGAGGCCGTCGTCGGCGGCATTCCTTAGCCAGGCGACGAAGTCGGAAGCCCGAGGCTCGCCGAGCCACAGAATCGGGCGTGCGCCGTCGCTGTAATAAGCGGTGAGCGCCCCGCTGCGCTGGCGGACGGGGAGCGGCAGCTCCGGCTCGGTGGCGAGGAGATTGACGATCTCGGCCCGGAGGGCGACGCGGTCGGCCGGCGTGAGGACCACTTCCGCACAGGCCGGCGCGGCGGCGAGGACGAGGCCGAGGAGAACAAGCAACGGGCCAAGGTGGCGGCTGCGGATTCGGTCGGGGATCACAACGCCGCTCCTACTGCATGGGCGGGGCATACAGGATGCCGCCTTCGGTCCAGAGCGCGTTGACGCCGCGGCGGATCAGGAGCGGCGAGCCCTCACCGAGGTTACGGTCGAACATCTCGCCGTAGTTGCCGGATGCGGCCATGGCCGCGGCCAGCCAGTCCTCGGGCAGGCCGAGCGGGCCTGCCGCCGGTCTGCCGAGGGCAATGGCGGGCGCGGCATCCTTCGCCACTGCGGACGCCGTGAGGCCGCGCTCCTCGGCATTGATGAGGCCGTAGAGCGTCCAGCGGACCAGCGCGGTCCAGGCCGGATCGTCCTCGCGGGTGACGGGGCCGAGCGGCTCCTTGGAGATGATCTCGGGGAGGATGACGAAATCCTCGGCCGCCGGAAGAACCGAACGTTCGGCGGCAAGGGCCGAGGCGTCGGCGGTGAAGACGTCGCACTCGTTCGAGGCGAAGGCCATCCTCGCCTCGGGCCGCGAGGTGAAGCGCAGGAAGGTCGCCTTGAGGCCGTTGTCCCGGAACCAGGCAGCGGCATTCTCCTCGGTGGTGGTGCCGGTAACGACGCAGACCCGCGCACCGTCGAGCTCCAGCGCGCTGGTCATGCCGTCGACGGCATGCACCATGAAGCCCTGGCCGTCGTAGTAGGCGATGCCGGCAAACTCGAGTCCGCCGAGGTCGCGCGACATGGTCCAGGTCGAGTTGCGTGACAGGAGGTCGACCTTGCCGGCCCTGAGGGCATCGAACCGGGCGACCGCCGAGAGCGGCACATACTCGACCCTGGCGGCGTCGCCGAGCGCCGCGGCCGCGACGGCGCGGCAGAAATCGACATCGAATCCCGACCAGCTCCCGTCGGGACTGCGGACGGAGAAGCCGGGCAGCCCGTCGCTCACCCCGCAGACCAGCCGGCCACGGGCGCGGACATCGTCAAGGGTGGCGGCGGCGGCCGGAAGCGACGCAAGGCCAGCCACCAGCATGAGGCCGAGCGAAACGGTGTTGGATGGTCCGAATGCCATGCCGCGCCCTCCCCGCGAATCATCGCGGAAGAAAAGCATGGCAAAGGCGGCGGGAGAATGTCGGACAGTGTTCGGCCTGGCGAAGGGACGAGGGTCCGCGCATCACTCGAATTCCCAGGGTCATCCCCCGCGCGTTACGCGACCTTGAGGTCGCCGTCATAGGCAGCGCGGTACAGGCGTTTGCCCGCCGCGGCATCGAACGGGACCGGGTTCCCTCCGGTGCTCGGGTCGTCGACCGCCATCGCGGCCATTTCGTCGAAGCGCAAATCGTCGACGCCGAGCTCCTTCAGCGTGTGCGGCACGCCGGTCCGCTTGCGGAGGTCGAGCAGCGCCGCCTGGAAGCCGTCGAAGCCGCCGGCGATGCCGAGCCATGCGGCGAGACGCGCCATCCTGTCCTCGATCGCCGGGCGGTTGAAGGCGAGCACATAGGGCATGAACACGCCGTTGGTCATGCCGTGGTGGGTGTTGTAGAGCGCGCCCACCGGGTGCGACAGCGAGTGGACGACGCCCAATCCCTTCTGAAAGGCGGTGGCGCCCATCGCCGCCGCGCTCATCATGTTGGCCCGGGCCTCGAGGTCCTTGCCGTCCGCGACGGCTTTGGGAAGATTCGTGAAGACGAGGCGGATGCCCTCAACGGCAATGCCCTCGGCCATCGGATGGTAGCCGGCGGCGCAGTAGGCCTCGAGGCAATGGGCAAGCGCATCCATGCCGGTCCCGGCGGTGATCGCCGGCGGCATGCCGAGGGTGAGTTCCGGATCGCAGATCACGATCTTCGGCAGCATCTTCGGGTGGAAGATGATCTTCTTGATATGGGTCTGCTCGTTGGTGAGCACGCCGGCGCGGCCGACCTCGGACCCCGTCCCCGCCGTGGTCGGCACGGCGACGATCGGGGCGATGCCGTCCGAATTGGCGCGCGTCCACCAGTCGCCGATATCCTCGAAGTCCCACACCGGCCGGGTCTGACCTGACATGAAGGCAATCAGCTTGGCCGTATCGAGACCCGATCCGCCGCCGAAGGCAACCACGCCATCATGACCGCCGGCGCGGTAGGCGGCGACGCCGGCAGTGAGGTTCGCCTCCACCGGGTTGGGCTGGACGTCGGAGAAAAAGCCGGGATCGAGGCCGGCGTCCCGGAGAAGCGCCATCGCCCGCGTGGCAATATCGAGCTTCGCGAGGCCGGCGTCGGTGACGAACAGCGGGCGCGAGATGCCGGCGGCTCGACAGGCCTCGGGCAGCTCGGCGATGCGTCCCGCGCCGAAGCGAATGGCGGTCGGATAGTTCCAGTTGGCGCGGGGCGAAGTCCGGGCTGGCATCGGCGGGTCTCTTGTTCGTTGCGTGTTGTGGATGTCGGCAGATGTGAGAGTCGAGGCGATGGTATCAGCCAGCGGGGGCGGCGGGGTGGCCATGGGTCTTGACGTGGCTCCGGAATTCGAGCGGAGCATCGATCAGGCGAAGCGTCTCCAGGCCCGCGCCGGTTCCGCGCACCGTCACGTCACCGTAGTCGAGCATCCGGCCGAAGAGCGACTGGTTGACATCGACGCTCTCGACCTTCTCCATGTGCATCTCGGCCGTGTCGCGGCGGATGAAGCCGCGCTTGAGAATGATGCGGCGGTCGGTGATCGCGATTTCCGTGGTCCAGCGCTCGAACCAGGCCCGGAACAGAAGGAACAGACTGACCGCGAGAAGGATCAGACCAACCGCCGTCGCAGGCCATGTCACGGTGGTGACGAAAGCGCGAAGCAGGACGTACGCGACGATCGCGACGAGGAGGAGGAGAAGACCGGGAATATAGGTCGTCCACGAGATCTTGCTTTCATAGAGCAGAGTCTCGCCGGGCTGCATCACCGACCGCAGGTAGCTCATCCCGTCACCTCCGAGCGCCTTTCCGCTTCGATCATACCTGACGGAGGTGGAAACTCTTGGGCTGGGTGAGCGCTTCGAAGCCGAACTTCGACAGCGACACGCCGCGCCCGGTCTCCTTGACGCCGGTCCAGGCGAGATAGGGATCGAGGTAGTCGCAGCGGTTCATGAAGACGGTTCCGGTTTCGATCCTGGCGCCGATCTCGGCCGCCCGGTCGATGTCGGTGGTCCAGATCGAGGCGGTGAGGCCGTAGGGGCTATCGTTCATGAGCGTAACCGCCTCCTCGGCGTCGCGCACCTTCATGATGCCGACGACAGGCCCGAAGCTTTCCTCGCGCATCACCGCCATCTGGTGGTTGACGTTCACCAGCACCTCCGGCGCAAGGTAAGGCGACCCGGGACGGTCGCCCTCGACCTTCATATTGACCAGCGCGGCCGCGCCCTTCCGCTTCGCCTCGGCCGTCTGTTCGCGGACGAGATCGGCGAACCGGCTCCGCGCCATCGGCCCAAGGGTGGTCGCCTGGTCGAGGGGATTGCCGACGACGTACTTCTTTGTCAGGTCGGCAAAGCCGGCGACGAAATCGTCGTAGACCTTGGCGTCGACGTAGATGCGCTCGATGCCGCAGCAGCACTGGCCGGTGTTGTAGAAAGTGCCGTCGACGAGATTCTCGATGGCATGGTCGAGCTTGGCGTCGGCCATGACATAGGCCGGATCCTTGCCGCCGAGCTCAAGACCGAGCGAAGCGAAAGTGCCGGCGGCAGCGCGCTCGATCTCCCGCCCGCCCTCGACCGACCCGGTGAAGTTGATGTGATCGACCTTGCCGGAGCCGATCAGCCGCTCCGTCTGGCCGTGGGAGAGCACGAGATTGCAGAACAGGCCGGCCGGTAGCCCCGCCTTCCCGAAGGCGGCGGCGAAGCGCTCGCCCACGAGCAGGGTCTGCGAGGCGTGCTTGAGGATGACCGCGTTGCCGGCAAGCAGCGCCGGGACGATGGTGTTGACCGCGGTGAGATAGGGATAGTTCCACGGCGCGATGACGAGAACGAGGCCGACCGGCTCGCGGGCGATATAGCGGCGGAAGCCGGCTTTCTCCGGCGGGACGTAAGCGGCGAGCGCCTCCTCGGCGAGCGCGACCATGGCCCTGGTCCGTTCCTCGACGCCGCCCTTCTCGCCGCCGTAGCGGACCGGGCGGCCCATCTGCCAGGCAAGCTCCGTGACGATCTCGTCGTTCATGGCGAGCAGCGCCTCAAGGAAGGCAAGGACGTATCGGCCGCGCTCGGCGATGCTCACCTTCCGCCATTGGCGTTGGGCAGCCCGCGCCGCCGACACCGCCCGATCGACCTCGGTATCGGTGGCAACCGGCCGCTCGGCATAGACCGAGCCGTCAATGGGGGAGATGATCTTGATCGTCTCGGTCATCGAAATTCCGCCCTGTGGCTCTGTAAGGTGGGTAAAGCGATACGCTAGTATCGCTCGAACCCGCGCTTCAATTCCCAGTCCGTCACCCGCCGGTCGTACTCGAACTGCTCCCACTCCGCGGTGTGGACGTAGTGGTCGACGACGTCGTCGCCGAGAGCTGCGCGGAGCATCTTCGATTTGTCGAGGAGCACGGTCGCCTCGCGAAGCGTCTTCGGCACCTCGCGGAGGCGCTTGCCGTGATAGGCGTCGCCGACGAACGGCGCCTCGAGCTCCAGCTTCTCGTCGATGCCGGCGAGACCGGCCGCGATCAGCGCGGCGAAGGCGAGGTATGGGTTCAGGTCAGCGCCGCCGATCCGGCACTCGACCCGGATCGACTTCGACCCCTCGCCGACCAGGCGAAATCCGGCGGTGCGGTTGTCACGGCTCCAGATCGCCTTGGTCGGGGCGAAGGTGCCGGCCTGGAAGCGCTTGTAGGAGTTGATGTAGGGCGCAAGGAACCAGGTGATATCGCCGGCATACTTGAGCTGGCCGGCCACGAACTGACGCATCAGCGGCGACATGCCGTATTCGCCCTTGGGATCGAGGAACAGCGGCTTCCTCCCCGACCGGTCCCATAGCGACATGTGGATGTGGGAGGACGATCCCGCGAGCGCGTAATCCCACTTCGCCATGAACGTGACCGCCTTGCCCTTCGCCCAGGCGATTTCCTTGACCCCGTTCTTGAGGATGGCGTGGCGGTCGGCCATCTCCAGCGCATCCGAGTAGCGGATGTTGATCTCCTCCTGACCCGGCCCCCACTCGCCCTTCGAGTTCTCGACCGGGATGCCGGCGCCGTTCAGCCCGAGGCGGATCGCCCGCATCACCTCCTCTTCCTTGGTGGTCTGGAAGATGTGGTAGTCCTGGATGTAGCGGCCGGCGGTGGCGAGGTCGTGGTAGCGCTTCTGCCGGATCGTCTCGTAGTCCTCGTCGAAGAGATAGAACTCGAGCTCCGAGGCGACCAAGGCGGTCATGCGCCGCTCGGAGAGCCGGGCCACCTGGCGCTTCAGGATCGCCCGCGGGCTGTGGGCAAGATCGTGATGGTGATGGTCGAGGACATCGGCGATCACAAGCGCCGTCCGCTCGAGCCAGGGGATGCGACGGAGGGTGGTGAGGTCGGGCTTCATGACGAAATCGCCGTAGCCCTTCTCCCAGCTCGCCGCGGCGTAGCCGGGAACCGGCTCCATGTCGATGTCGTCGGCGAGCAGGTAGTCGCATCCGTGCGTCTCGTCATGCGCCGTGGTGACGAAATATTCGCCCTGGAAGCGCTTGCCGATCAGCCGGCCCTGCATGTCGACCAAGGCGACGATCACGGTATCGATGTCGCCCGCGGCGACGGCCGACGCCAGTTCCTTGATGGTCAGCATGCCGCTCATTCGACCACACCCCTTCGTCTCGCCCGGCAGGCTCGCGCGGACCCCGCGCGAGCCCTCGTTTGGCCGGTTCGCTCAGTCCTTCGCCCTATGCTGCATCGCGAACTCCTCCTCCGGCGAAAGGATCATGCGGTGCCGGGCAAAGAGCGCGAAGTAGAGGATGCCGATGACGAACCAGACAGCAACGGCAATGACGCCGACCCGATAGACCGGATCGGAGAGCTGGTAGTAGACGGTCACCAGGCCGATGACGATGGTAATCACCGCGCCCGGGATGCCGAGCGGACTGCGATAGGGCCGCTCGATGTTCGGCAGGTTTCTCCGCAGCAGGATGAAGGACACCGCCTGGAGAATGTAGGAGAACATGGCGCCGAACACCGCCATGTTGAGGAGCGTTCCGCCGATGATCGCCGCTCCCCGCTCCTGGCCGACGCCGAACCAGACCGCGAACATCACGACCAAGGCGACCAGCGCCCCCACGATCATGGCCACGTGCGGCGTCTTGTAGTTGCCGTGCGTCACCGAAAGCGTGGTGGGGAAATAGCCGGCACGCGACAGCGAGTAGATCTGCCGCCCCTTGGCATAGATGATCGTGTGGAAGCTCGCGATCAGCCCGATCACGGCGACGAAGGCAAGAACCTTGGCGGCCTCGCTCCCGAAGATGGCGCGAAAGCCATCGAGCAGCGGCTCACCTGATTTGCCGAGCGCCGCCGAGCCGACACCGGCGACCGACGGATTCAGCCACACGATCATTCCCGCCGAGACGATCAGTGTCAGCATGCCGAGAATGATCCCTCTCGGCATGTCGCGTTTCGGGTCGATCGACTCCTCGGCGGCCAGCGGCAACTGCTCGATGGCCAGGAAAAGCCACACGGCGAATGGCAGGGTCGCCAGAACGCCGCCGATGCCGAAGGGCAGGAACGGCCCGTTGCCTTCCGGCAGTTCGGTCCCATCCGGGCCGATGTTTAGCGCCCAGCGTGAGAAGTCGACGTTCGGGATCGCGCTGACCCAGAAGATCACCAGCACCGCGAGCGCGGCAAGCGTGACCACGAGCGTCACCTTGAAGGACAGCTCCACGCCGACGATGTTGAGCGCAAGGAATACGGCGTACATCAAGATCCACCAGATCGGCTGGAAGCCCGCTGGCGTCTCGAAGATCGCGCCGAGATAGGACCCGATGAAAAAGACGATCACCGCCGGCGTCAGTACGTATTCGACGTTTTCGCAGAGACCGGTGATGAATCCACCCCACGGCCCCATCGCGCTTCGCGCAAAGGAATAGGCCGCCCCGGTATGGGGCAGAGCCGGAGCCATCTCGGCGATGGAGAACACCAGGCCGAGATACATGATCATGATGACGATGCCGGCAATCAGCATGCCGCCCCAGCCGCCGGTGCCGAGACCGAGGTTCCATCCGGAATAATGACCGGAAATCACCGCCCCGACCCCCAGCGCCCACAGCGACCACACTCCGGCGTAGCGCCGGAATCCGCGTTTCTCGAAATAGGCAGTGTCGGCGGTCCGGTAGGTTACGCCGCCAACCGCTTGCTTCTCAGCCATTGGTCAAACTCCCCCTATGTTGCATCCACCCGTCCCAACTCGCGACTCACGCACCGCCGCACACGCTACCCCGACTTCGTCTCGTCAGGGCGCAAGTTCCGAAAGGATCGCGCTCAGCCGTCCCGCCCATTCCCGCTGGCCGGCTTCGTCCGCGATGAGGTCGTTCCTGATCTCGATCATCACCGCCGGCAGCCGGCGCGACCGCGCATGGCGGGTGAGCGTGTAGTAGACCCCGTCGGCCGGCGAGTAGGGCTGGTTTTCGCCGACGACCAGGGCCGGATCCGACTTCAGCGCCTCGATGACAGGATCGGCCAGGCGGCGGTCGTCGTCGAAGACGATCCCAACGTGCCAGGGCCTCTCTTTCCCGCGATAGACCGGGTTGAAGGAATGGACAGCGACGACGGCAGTGGAAAGGCCCGCGGCCGCCCGCCGCGCGAGGCGCGCGTCAACCGCGTGATGATAGGGCACATGAACCGTTGCCAGACGACGGACCCGATCCATTTCCTCCAGATCGCGGTTTCCCGGCACCGGCCTTCCTTCGCTTTCGCCGACGATCAGGTCGGGCGCGTCGGGGTCGCGGTTACAGTCAACGACGAGACGGGAAACCTCAGGCCAAAGGAGCGGCGCGTCAAGCTCCGCGGACAGGCTCCGCGAGACCGGCAAGGCGCCCGGGTCCCATGCGATGTGAGAGAGAAGCATCTCCGGCGGAAGTCCGAGGCGGCCGTATTCCGGAGGCGTGAAGTTTGAAGCATGGTCACAGACGATCACGAACGGACCGGCGCCGTCCGCATTTTCTTCGCGCACCGGTGTGCGGCTGTCGTTCGCCATGTCCCCGCCCCCGCACGGCGCCGGCTGTGACGGTCGGAAAATCCGTTACAAACAGGCTTGCCGTCGGCTCTTCTGTAATATCTCATCCGCAGCGACGGCACTTGTCAACCGAACGGGTACATCGTGGCACCGCGAACACGGGTGAACGGAGCGGACGACCTTGTCGCCGAGCGCGCGCGCGACGCGATGCCGGGGCTCACCAACTCCGAGAAGCGCGCGGCGCGGACACTCCTTGCCAACTACCCGCTGACCGGCCTTGAAACCGTGGCCCGCTTTGCCGCCCAGGCCGGGGTGAGCGCGCCGACGATCCTCCGATTCGTGGGGCGGATCGGCTTCGCCTCCTACGCGGACTTCCAGCGCCGGCTGATGGCCGAGGTCGAGGCACGGCTGCTTTCGCCGCTGGAGAAGGCCGAGGCGGGCGGCGGCGCGGGACGACGCGACCGCCCTCACGCCGCCTTCGCCGAGGCGGCTGCGGCCAATGTTGCCGAAACCTTTCGCCGTCTTCCGGCGAGCGAGTTCGAGGCCGTGGCCGCGATACTCGCCGATCCTCGCCGCCCGCTTCATCTCCTCGGCGGGCGCTTCACCGATGCGCTCGCCCGCTACATGACCGCTCATCTCAGGATCCTCAGGCCCAACGTCAGCCATCTCGAGGGACAACGCGCCAACTGGCGCGACCAGCTCATCGACATGGGGAGCCGGGACGTGCTCTTCTTGATCGACATCCGCCGTTATCAGGACGATCTCGTTGACTTGGCGGTCGAGGCCGCAAAACGCCGGGTGACGACGCTACTCCTCACCGACCAGTGGCTCTCGCCGGTGGCCCGGAGCGCACGCCACGTGCTTTCGGCGCGGGTAAGCGTGCCCTCGGCATGGGACTCGAGCGTCGCGCTCCTTGCCCTGATCGAGGCGCTCATCGCCGAAGTGACCGCGCGACGCGGTCCCGAGAGCCGGGCGCGCATGGCGGCAATCGAATCGCTCCGCGGCGCTCGGGAGTCGTCGGCGCGCTAAGCCCACGCCGATCCTCGGCAGGGCCGCCGCCGGGCCTCGCAATCGACTCGCTTTGGCGAGCGGCATCCTTCGACTATCTTCGACCGCGACGAAGCGATCCGGCTGAAAAAATGATGCTCGCTGCGGACTTCCGCCTCAGTACCGAGCCCGCCGCGGCCGTCACGGCCGAGGTCATCCGGAGCCTCAACGGGGGCAAACGGCCCGCGCGCGCCGCCCGGCAATCCCGCGACGAGGAGGTCGCGACGACTCAAGCAATACTCAGGAGGGGTGCGGCATGACGGGAATGCCGGCGCTCGTTGCCCCGCTGTTCGTCCCCGCCGACCGGCCGGACCGGTTCGCAAAGGCGGCGGCAAGCGGCGCCGATGCGGTGATCATCGACCTCGAGGACGCGGTGAAGCCGGCGAACAAGGAATCAGCCCGAGAGACGCTCGCCGGCGCCCTGCCCGCCACATCGGTGATCGTTCGCGTCAATGCCGCCGGCACGCCGTGGCACGACCGCGACATCGAGCTGATCCACCTTCTCGGCGCTGTTGGCGTCATGCTGCCAAAGGCCGAGGACCCCGAGGCGCTGGCGGCCCTCTCCCAACGCTTCCGTGGCGAACGGCATCTGATCCCGCTGATCGAGACGGCGCGCGGGGTGCATCGCGCCACCGAGATTGCTTCGGTGCCTGGCGTTACGCAACTCGCCTTCGGACCGGCGGACTACCGAAACGATATCGGCTGCGGCGAGGATCCGGAGGCGATGCTTCTGGCGCGATCGACGCTGGTGCTCGCGGCGCGGGTTGCCGGCCTGTCGCCGCCGCTCGACGGGCCGTGCCTCGACTTCCGCGATCCTGCCAAAACCATGCGGGAGGCACGGCATGCCCGCACGCTCGGCTTCGGCGGCAAGCTCTGCATCCACCCGGACCAGATATCTTGGGTGACGGACGCATTCCGGCCGACAGAAGCGGAGGTCGTCTGGGCGAGAAGGGTGCTCGGAGCCGAGGACGGCGGGGGAGCGGCCGGGCTAGACGGCACGATGATCGATGCCCCGGTGGTGGCGCGGGCGCGGTGGATTCTGGATCGGGCGGGTACCTGAACACGCGGGGCCGGCTATACGGTGTCGCGGGACGAATCGGTGCCGCCGGGTCCCGGCCGGATAACATGGGAGGACGACGATGCGCGTTGCGTGGGTGATGAAGCTCAAGCCGGGCTGCGAGGCGATCTATAAGCAGAAGCACGACGAGATCTGGCCGGAACTCGTCGACCTCCTGCACCGACAGGGAATCCGCAACTACTCGATCTACCGCTATGGACTTCTGCTGTTCGCCTATCTCGAACGCGATGCGCCGGCACCGGAAGGCCAACCGCACGATCCGATCACGCTGCGCTGGTGGAAAATGATGGAGCCGTACATGGAGTACAATCCGGACGGCACACCGTGGACAGAGCCGATCGAAGAAGCCTTCCATATGGACTGACGCGTGGGAGCGCGACAGTCTCCGTCACCTGGATGAGGAAACACGATGGATCCGTTCAAGCGCCGCAAGCTCGGCACATCGAACGTCATGCTGCCGCAGCTCGGCTTCGGCGGCGCGCCGCTCGGCGAGCTTTACGTCAAGGTCTCCGAAGCTGACTCGATGGCGACCATGGCGGCGGCCTGGGACGGCGGCATCCGTTACTACGACACCGCCCCGTGGTACGGGCGCGGCCTCAGCGAGCATCGGATCGGCCAGGGGCTCTACGACAAGCCGCGCGACGAGTTCCTGGTCTCGACCAAGGTCGGCCGCGTGCTGCACGCGCCCGTGCCGCCGACATGGCGGCCCAGCGACTGGGCGGGCGGCCTCCCCTTCGCGCTCCGCTTCGATTACGGCTACGACGCCGTGATGCGGAGCTTCGAGGACAGCCTGCAGCGGCTGCGGCTCACCCGGATCGACATTCTCGTCATCCACGACCTCGACTTCTGGTACCACCGCACCGAGCCGCTGGTGAACGCCTACCTTGCGCAGCTCGCGACCGGCGGCTACCGCGCGCTCAGCGAGCTCAAGGCCGCGGGTGTGGTCGGCGCGATCGGGGCAGGCATCAATGAGACCGGCATGATCCCGCGCTTCCTGAACCTCATCGACCTCGACTTCTTCCTGATCGCGCTCCGCTACACGCTCGGCGAACAGAGTGCGCTCGAAACCGAGATGCCGCGCGCGGCGGAGAAGGGCGCGGGATTCATCATCGGCGGGGTGTTCAGCTCCGGCCTCTATGCGACCGGACCGGTGGCCGGAGCGAAGTTCAACTATCACGATGCGACGCCCGAGGAGCTCGACAAGGCGAGGAGAGTCGAGGCGGTGTGCAGGCGCCACGGCGTGCCGCTTGCCGCGGCGGCCCTCCAGTTCCCGCTCCACCATCCCAACGTGGCCTCGGTCATTCCCGGCGGCTTCAAACCGGAGCACGTGAGCGCCAACATCAAGGCGATGGAGCACCCCATCCCGGACGCGCTCTGGGCCGAGCTCAAGGCGGAGAAGCTGATCCGGGCCGACGCGCCGACGCCCTGAGGGGGGCGCCGGCTTCAGGCAGGCGCCCGGTCGCCGGCGAGGTCCCTGAGAAAAGCGACGTCGTCGCCCGAGACGGTGTCGACGACACCGCCGGCAATCCATTGCCGGGGACCGGCGAGAAGGTCGACACCCGCATCGGCATATCGCGCGTAGTAGGCCGGGCGCTGGAGATGGAGGCGCACCGCCACGCCGTCCGCGTGCAGCGCCTCGCCATCCTCAGGGCGGAACATCAAATGCTCGATGGACACCGAATCGAGTTCGGCGGCCCGCGCCACGCCGCCGATATCGGCGTGACGCGCGTGGACGATGCCCTCGGTGCGTATGCCGGCAAGCCGCTCCTTGAGGGACTTGAGGAAGGCGTGATCGAAGGAGATGAGGATGGCGCGCTCGTTGAAGCCGTTCGAGGCGATCAGGTCGGCGAGCCGGTCGACGACGCCGTCAAGATTCCACGCTTCCTTGACCTCGACGACCAGGCCAAGGCCGATCCGGCGCGCGTGATCCAGGGCTTCGGCAAGCGTCGGGACGCGCTCGCCGGCGAACTCCGCGCCAAACCACGACCCGGCGTCAAGGCGAGCGATATCCGCCAACCGGGCGTTCGAGACGAGGCCCGTGCCGTCGGTCGTGCGGTCGAGGACGTCGTCGTGCATCAGCACCAGTTCGCCGTCCGACGTCAGCATCACGTCGATCTCGGCGGAGGTGCCGCCGGCCTTTGCGGTCGAGGTCAGCGCGGCCAGGGTGTTCTCGGGACTGGCGATGGAATTGCCGCGGTGGCCGCAAACGTGAACGAAGCCGTTCTCAGCGGCGAGGAGGCGAAACATGGGCTCTTTCCCTCGTTGCGTCATGAGGCAAGCGGGCGAACGGTGACCGCCAGCGCCTCGTGATCGGAAATGGCGACGCCGTTCTCGTCGACGGCCGGGATCACCGCAGGCTCGCTGCAAGCCAGGCCGCGGGCGAAGAACCAGTCGATCCGGCCATGCGGCTCCTGCGGCGTGCCGTCGGGACGGGTGCGCTGGGTGACCGCGCCCATGAGGTTGCAGGCCTCCCAGTCGTAGCCGCGGCGGGCGAGCTCGGCGAACATGGGTTCGTAGCGCATCGGCCGGATGAGCCGCTCGGGATCGGCGTCAAGCGCGGCGCGGACCGCTCGGGGCTGCTCATGGTCGGCGCGCTCCATCGTGTTGGTGTTGAAATCGCCGCCGATAAGTACCGGACGGCCGGCGAAGTCGCGGTCGATGGCGTCGAGGAGAGTGCGGGTCTGGGCAAGGCGGTCGCCGGGGCCGGTATGGCTCTCGTAGTGGACCGAAACGAGGAGGACCGGCGCACCGCCGATCTCGATCGAGGCCATGACCGCAATGCGTCCACCGACCCGACGCTCGCCGAAGGCGCCATCGAACCACCGGCCGGACGCCTCCAGACGGAGGAGATACGGATCGAGAAGCGGCCGGGGCGAAACCAGGCCCGCCCCGTGCAGGCCGGCGGCATTTCTCTCTCCGGCAAACCACCCCCGCTCCCGCGCGTCGCCGAGGTCGAGCTCGACGAACTCGACCGCATAGATGTATCCCGCGTCTAGCGCGGCGGCGAGGTCGGCGATGGCGTGCCGGTTTTCGGAACGAGCCATGCCGAGGTCGAGCTCGCAGAGGATGACCGCATCCGGGTTCGCCCGGCGGATCATCGCGGCGGACGGCGCAGGGAACTTCAGCCGCTCGGCGTTCCAGAACAGCACCCGGGCCGAGTCGAGCGGCGCCGCCGGCGGCGATGGCGGGGGCCGTTGCTCGATCTGGTCGAGGCAGGTCATGCACTCAAACGCCGCGCGGAACGCATCGGGTGACGTCGGTCCGGCATTGAGCGCATCGCGAATGCCGATGGGCGGGACCTCCAGCGATGAGACGATGGCCGTCACGCGATCTCCTCCATGATGGGACGAAGCTGGTCGGGCTCGTTGGTGGTGATCTGGTCGACGCCGAGGCCGAGCAAGGTCCGGAGGAGATCGGGCAATGCCGGCCGCGTCGTGTCGATGGTCCAGGCATCGACCTCGGCGCCGGTCTCATGCGCGCGGGCGACGAGATCGACGCCGGCGGCGAGGCCGGCAAGGATCAGGTCGGCTTCGAGGTAGTAGATCGCGGCATCGGGGGCGCGGTGGATCATCTCGCCGGCGAGACGCGAGAAGCCGGCGGCATCCGCGGGCATGGCGGCTCCGAAGCCGTAGAGGGCGAGCGGGTCGAAGCCGCGGACAAGATCGGGAATGGCGGGGCGAAGCCGGTCGAGAAAGTCTGCGTCGGTGCTGCCGGCGATGAAGTGACGCGCGTGATCCCCAAGCGTCTCGCGGAGGCGCGCCACCGGGGTGTCGCCGAGCCGCTCTGGCGGGTCCTTCATGTCGAGCTGAGTCAGGCCGCCATCGGGATGGCGGCCTTGGGCAACCATCGCCACCACCTCGTCGAGAAACAGCAGCGGATCGCCGAGGACCGAACCGTCCGGCCCGCGCTGGCGGAGCCGCATCAGGTCGGCGCGCGTCGCGGACGCGACCGGTCCGGCGCCAGTGGTCTCGGCGTCGAGCGTCAGGTCGTGGAGGCAGACGAAGTGACCGTCGGCGGTGAGCACGAGGTCAACCTCAAGCGCCGCACCCGCGGCGAGGCCGGCACGGAGATTGCGGCGGAGGAAGGCGGGGTCATCCCGCCGTCGCCGCAACATGTGCCATTTGAGGCGCGGGAGCTTGCGGCTCATGCCGGGCGCGGAGGGATCGTATCGCCCAGCCGACGGCCGCCGGCGTCGAAGACGAGCGCGCGCTCGACATCGATCTTGACCTGATCGCCGACGCGGAAGCGGGCGACGGCGCCGGCCTCGAGAGCACGGAGCGGGCCGAACGGCGTATCGAGGTGATAAATGGTCTCGCGGCCATGCGGCTCGAGGTCACCGATCCTCGCCGCGTGGCCCGCTTCGCCGAGGCGTACGGCCTCGGGTCGAATGCCGAGCGTGACCTTGCCGGGGGCGGCGCCAACGAAGGGCAACCCCACCTCGCCGACACGAAGGCCGCCATTGGCCGCGTCGCCGGAAATGAGGTTGATCGGCGGGGAACCGATGAACCCGGCGACGAAGACCGAGTCCGGATGGTGGTAAAGGGCGTCGGCAGTTCCGATCTGCTCGATCCGCCCCTTGCTCATGCAGATGATGCGGTCGGCCATCGTCGTCGCCTCGATCTGGTCATGGGTGACGAGGATGGTTGTCACGCCAAGCCTCCGCTGCAGTCGGCGGATCTCGCCGCGCATGGTGAGGCGGAGGCTCGCGTCAAGATTCGACAGCGGCTCGTCGAGGAGCAGGAGACCGGGCTCCTTGACCAGGGCGCGGGCAAGCGCCACGCGCTGCTGCTGGCCGCCCGACATCTCGGACGGGCGGCGATCGAGGAGCTCACCGACCTGAACCAGGGCCGCCATCGCCTCCACCCGGCGGGCCGCCTCCTCGGGTCTCACGGACTTGAAGCGAAGCGGGAAGTGGATGTTCGCCCGGGCGGTCATGTTGGGATAGAGCGCGTAGGACTGGAAGACGATGCCGACGTTCCGGTCGCGAGCCTCGACCTCGTTGACCACCGCGCCATCGAAGCGGATCTGGCCGGCGCTCGGCGCGTAGATGCCCGCAAGCATGAACAGGGTCGTGGACTTGCCGCAGCCGGAGGGACCGAGGATCGCGACAAACTCGCCATTCTCGATGCGAAGGTCGGTTGGCTCGACCGCGACCACGTCGCCCCAGCGTTTGGTCACGCCGTTGAGCTCGATCACCGCCATCCTGTTCAGCCCTTGATCCCGCCGATGGTCATCTGGGTGAGGTATTTCTGCGTGAACGCGTAGAGGAGGATGCTGGGCAGCACGTAGAAGACGCCCATCGCCGAAACCATGGCGTAGTCGGTGCCCATCACGTCTTCGCGCATCCAGAAGAGGTAGAGGCTCATCGTCCAGTTCTGCTTCTGGAGAAGAAGGGTGCGGACGAAAACGTACTCCTCCCAACCACGAAGGAACGCGAATATGCCGATCGCAAGCATGCCGATGCGGACCTGCGGCAGGACCACGAGGCGGAACGCCTGGCGGCGGGAGGCGCCGTCGGTCATCGCGCTCATCTCGATGTCCCAGGGAACGGCATCAAAGAATCCCTTCATGACGAAGATGGCGAACGGCAGCTCGAGCGCGGCGATGACGAGAATGACCCCGGCGAGCGTGTCGAGGAGCCCGATCCAGTAGATGATCAGGAAGATCGGGATGATCAGGGTCATCGCCGGAAAGGCATGAAGGACGAGCAATCCTTTCATGTAGCCGGACCGCCCCGGGAAATCGAAGCGCGACAGGTAGTAGCCGGCCAGGGTTGCGACCGTGACCACGATCGTCATCTGGACGAATGCGAGGAACAGCGAGTTCCAGAAGGCAGTCCAGACGCTGGGGAACTTGGCGCCGATCCCCGAGACGCCCTTGAGGGCGTCGGCAATGTCCGGGTTCCAGAGGAAGCGCCAGTTATCGAGGTGAAGATATGGCCCCGTCAGCACCACAAGCAGCGCGACCGCGACAATGGCAAGGCCGATCTCGATCAGGCGGAGGCGCCGGCCGGGCTCCATGCCGAGGCGGAGCATGGACCAGATGAACAGCGCCGGAATGAGCACGGCGAGCGTCCGCCAGAGGACGGTCGTGCTTGCGCCCGTCCGCCCGGACATCGCGACGGTGAAGAGCCACAGGTACGGGACCAGGATCGGCAGCGCGCCGAGCGCGAGGAACCCGTAAAGCAGGACGTTGGTCGTCCGCCTCCGTGACCGGGCCTTGGCGGCGAGACGCGCCCAATCGTTGACCGGCTCGGCGAGCGGCGTGGCGAGAGTCGCGGTCATGACACTTCGATCCGCGGCTTTTGAAGGAGGGCGCGCATGTCGAAGAAGCGCCAGAGGAGCATCGCCACGGCGATACCGATGATGACCAGCACCAGCGCCAGCGCGGCGCCGTAGGCGTACTGGCCGTTGTCGAAGGCGCGCTTATAGACATAGAGCGCCCAGACGGTCGTGTCGTAGAAGGGACCTCCGTCGGTGATCAGCCAGATGTATTCGAAGCTCACCAGCAGCGACAGCGCCTGGTAAAGGGTGACGAAGGAGAGCTGCCAGCGGATCGCCGGCAAAGTCACATGGCGGATGATCGACAGCTCCCCTGCCCCGTCGACCCGCGCTGCGTGGAACAGATGCTCGGGGATCGAGCGGATGGCGCTGGTGAAGATGATCATGCCGAAGGAGGCGCCGATGAATCCGTTGGCAAGCACGATCACCAGCATCGGCGCGTCGCTCTTGAGGTCGATCGTCGGCAGGCCGAGGCCGGCGAGCGCCTGGTTGAGGAGGCCATAGTCGGTGGGCGCCACCACCCACGTCCAAAGCAGAGCGTAGACCACCGAAGGGCTCATGCGCGGGAGCAGCCAGACGGCGCGAAAGAACGCGCCGGTGCGCTGGGGGAGCGCGGTCGTGGTTAGCGCCAGGATCAGGCCATAGCCGACGTTGAAGAAAGCGAGCGTGGCGAGCACATAGACGAGCGTCGTCCCCATGACGCCGATGAGACGCTGGTCGGCAGAGAGGACGCGCGCGACGTTCTCGGTGGTGAATGCCGTCACCCGAAGATTGCGACCCATGTCGGTGAAGGCGATGCCGAGGTTGACCAGCACCGGGGCAAGGAAGAACATGCTCAAAAGCAGGGTGGCCGGCCCGAGAAAAATGAGCCGGTCGAACCGCCGCCGCGCCCTGCCGCTGCCGTGCGCCCGCATTTCGTCTTGCCCCCTGCCGCTTCACGGGGGATTGGGGGCAGGTGGCTGCTCGCGCCGCCCGCCCCCGGGATCAATGCCTCAGTCGACGATCATGACCTTGTCGCCGAGTTCGTTGGTCAGTTCCTCCTCCAGAAACTGGACCGCCTCCTCCGGTGTGAGACGCTGGGTCTCGACGCCCTGGAGGGCCTTGAACAGGATGCCGTTGTAGCGGCCGAAGTCCGGATGATTGGGGATGAACGTCGACCGCGCCAGCATCGGTGTTGCGGCATTAAGATACCAGGCCTCCTTGTAAGCCGGCATCGAGGAGGCGCCGTTGAAGATCGCGGTATGGGCCGAGCCCACCGCATGCTGGATGTTGTAGTAGGGCAGCGATGCAAAAGCGACCAGCAGCGCCGCGAGTTGCGCGTTGGGCGACTGCGGATTCACCACGTAGACGATGGGATGGGAGAGATTCTTCGGCTCGCCGCCCTTCTCGGCTGCCGGCGCATGGATCCACCCGATCTTCCGGAAATAACCGGCCTCATCGGTCGGCCAGGTGGCGCCCTTGGCATCGCCGAGCATCCACTCCTTCGTCGCCCAGACACCCTGGTGATAGATGAAGGCCTGCTCGGTCTTGAAGGCCCCCTGGATCTCATCCCAGCTCATCGCCGTGTTGTTGGGCGGCGTGACGCCGTTGTCGGCGTTCCAGCGGAACCATCCGAGGGCCTTCTGCACGGCGCCCTTGGGAAGCAGCAGCTTGCCGGATTCGGGGTCCATATAGGTCACGCCGAACGAGGCGAAGGTCATCAGATAGTCGGGGCCGGGGTTGGGACGATGGATGATGCCGATCTTGGCGGCCCCCTTGTCGACGACCTCCTTGGCGAGATCCGACATATCCTGCATCGTGAACTCGCCGCTCTCGACCATGGCCGGGAGACCCTCGATGAAGGCCTCGTCCTTGCCGATCTTCCGCAGCATGTCCTTGTTGTAGAAGAACATGCGTATCTCGGAGTCCTGCGGGATCGCGTAGATCTTGCCGTCGACCTTGGTCGATTCCCAGAGCACCGGGATCACGTCGGCGAAGGCCCAGGGATTGGCGGCAACGAAGTCGGTGAGGTCCATCGCATAGCCGGAATTGGCGAACTCGCCGACCCATTCGTGGGCGGCGACATATACATCCGGGCCTTCGTTGACCGAGAAGGCCTTGAGGATGTCGAGGGCGTCGGCGTCGAAGCCGGTGGCGGGGCCTTCGAAGACCTCGACCTTGACCACCTTGTCGCTGCCCGCGGCTTTGAGGACCGCATTGAGTGGCTCGGCGGCGGCGACAATGTTGCCGGCACGGAGCGGCCCGGAGCGGTCGGCTCGAGCCCACATCTTGATGGTGATGTCCTCGGCAAAGGCTGACGGGGTGCCGATCAGGGCGAAGGCCGCAAAGACGCCGGCCATGAGAAACTTGATGGTGCGCATGGGATTCTCCCTGTTCTTCGGTCTTCGCGACTCGGACGTGCAAAGCCGGCTGCGGTTCTTGTTTTGCAGCTTTGTGCGACAATCATACGAAACCCCAATCAAGCCGACAAATCGTTAGTCGGCAAACGTCGCCGATGTGCGCAGTGCCGATGTGCGCAGTGGCTAGCCGCACACCCCGAAGAAGTCGTCGTGGTGAAAGCGCCGTTCCCTTGACGGCACGAAGAGCGCGTCGCCGGTCGTCACATCCAGGCACGAGCGGCATGGACGGGCGACGGTGGCAGCCGGAACGCGTCCACGCGACTGGCCGCATTTTTGCATCGCACCACGCATCGTCACGGCCCAGTCACGGCGCTGCATGTCCGACGCGGACCTCCGCATCCTGATCATCGATGAAAACGTCGTCCGAGCCTCGATCCTCGAGGATGGGCTGCGCGAGGCGGGGTATTCGCGCGTATCGGTCATTACCGGCATGCGCGAGCTTCTCCGGCAGATCGTCGAGGCCGACCCCGATGTGATCTTCATCGATCTCGAGAATCCCAACCGCGATGTCCTCGAGCAGATGTTCCAGGTGTCCCGCAGCGTACGGCGGCCGATTGCCATGTTCGTCGACCGCTCGGACACCGCCGCGATCGAGGCCGCGATCGACGCCGGTGTCTCGGCCTATGTCGTCGACGGCCTCCGCAAGGAGCGGGTGAAGCCGATCCTCGACATGACGATCAGCCGGTTCAACGCCTTCAACCGGCTCCGGGAGGAGCTCGACCGAACCAAGCAGGCGCTCGAGGACCGAAAGGTGATCGAGAAAGCGAAAGGCATCCTGATGAAGACCAGGAACATATCCGAGGAGGAGGCCTACGCGCTCCTGCGCAAGACCGCGATGAACGAAAGCCGGCGGGTGGCCGATGTGGCGGCGGGGCTGGTGATGGCGGCGCAGCTCCTGAGGTGAGATCGATGCTGGTAGAGCGCCTCGGAGACATGGAGAGACGCGTCGCCGCGCGCGGCACGCATCAGCTCACCCTCGGCTTCATGCCGCTGGTCGACTGCGCGCCGCTGATTGTGGCAGCCGAGATGGGCTTCGCAACCGCCGAGGGGCTGACCCTCGACCTCGTGCGCGAAACGTCATGGGCCAACATCCGCGACCGGGTGATGCTCGGCCATTTCCATGCCGCGCACATGCTCGGACCGCTTCCGATTGCCTCGACCCTCGGCATCGGCAGTCAGATCGAAGCGCCGATGGTGGCACCGTTCTCGTTCGGACTGGGCGGCAATGCGGTCACCGTTTCCCTGAGCCTTTACAACGAGATGCAAGCCGAGAATGCCGGCGGCGACGGACCGGCAGCAGTGGCGCGCGCGATCGCTGGCGTCGCCGAGAGACGCCGGGCTTCGGGCGCGCCGGCGCTCACCATCGCCATGGTCTTTCCCTTCTCGGGGCACAATTATGAACTCCGCTATTGGCTGGCTTCGGCCGGTCTCGACCCCGACCGCGATATCCGTCTCGTCGTCTTGCCGCCGCCGTTCATGGTCGATGCGCTTGCCGAGGGCCACGTCGATGCGTTCTGCGTCGGCGAACCGTGGAACTCGATCGCCGTTGACCGCGGCGTCGGCGCCATCGTCGTCACCAAATCGGCGCTGTGGCGGCAAGGCCCGGAGAAAGTGCTCGGCCTTCGCGCCGACTTTGCCGAGCGCGATCCGGAGCGTCTTTACGCCCTGATTCGCGCCCTCTATCGGGCGGCCGCCTGGGCGGGTGATGCCAACAACCGGGAGGCCCTCGCCGAGCTTCTCGCGCGGCCCGCCCATGTCGGCGCTTCGCCGGCGACGATCCGAAGAGCACTGTCGGGCGCGATCGTCGCCGAGCCGGGCGGCGTGCCGCGGTCCATCGCGGACTTTCTCGTCTTCCATGACCATGCCGCCAACTTCCCGTGGCAGAGCCACGCACTCTGGTTCTATTCGCAGATGGTACGCTGGGGGCAGACGGAGTATCGCGCCGACAAGGCTGACGTGGCCCGCCGCGTCTACCGACCCGACCTCTATCGCGCGGCGTTGAAACCAACCGAGGCCGATCTTCCCAACGCCAGCTCCAAGGTCGAAGGGGCGCTTTCCCGCCCGACCCCGGTTGCCTCGCGCCTGGGCAGGATGGTGCTCGGGCCGGACGGATTCTTCGACGGGCTTCCCTTCGATCCCGACGATTTGCCGGGCTATCTGCAACGACTTCAGGGCCGCTGATAGCGCTTTATCGCGCTGCACAAAAATCCTGCGCTCCTGCCCGAAACTTGGACTTGCTCAAGAGGACCGCCGCACCTAGCGTTTGGATCACGAAGCCATGCGCGCTTCGAACCGCCGTGGGGCCAGCGCCGGCCCTGTGACCCGGCGAAACCAGTTCCTCAATTCCATCGCGCCCGACGCCGGGCGCAGCCAGGCACCGCCGCCACCCAATCCAGGGGCCATGAGCGCCCTCGGTACGGTCTGGCGGCTTTTCTTGTTCATGCGCCCGCGGCCTTCCCCGCAGCGCCACGGTGGAGACTGAAATGGCCAAATTCACGCGGAGGGCCCTGCTCAAGACGACCGGCGCCGCCGCGCTCATCGGCGCGGTCAAGGCCGCGTTTCCGAGCGGAGCGTTCGCCGAGGGCGCCGGGCCCGAGACGACCAAAGCGACGCTCGGCTTCATCGCGCTCACCGATTCGTCACCGCTGATCATCGCCAAGGAGAAGGGCCTCTACGCCAAGCACGGCATGCCCGATGTCGAGGTGGCGAAGCAGGCATCGTGGGGCACGACCCGCGACAACCTCATGCTCGGCTCCGCCGGCAACGGCATCGACGGCGCGCACATCCTCACGCCGATGCCCTACCTGATCGCCACCGGCAAGGTGACCCAGAACAACCAGCCGCTGCCGATGTACATCCTCGCGCGGCTCAACCTCGATGCCCAGGCGATCTCGATCGCGGGGACCTATGCCGACCTCAAGGTCGGCGCTGACGCCTCGGTGCTGAAGCCGGTCTTTGCCGAGAGGATGGCGGCAGGCAATCCGGCCAAGGTGGCGATGACCTTCCCCGGCGGCACGCACGACCTCTGGGTCCGCTACTGGCTCGCGGCCGGCGGCATCGACCCCGACAAGGACGTCGAGACGATCGTGGTGCCGCCGCCGCAGATGGTCGCCAACATGAAGGTCGGGACGATGGATGCCTTCTGCGTCGGCGAGCCGTGGAACGAACAGCTCGTCAACCAGGGCATCGGCTACACCGCGGTCAACACCGCCGAGCTCTGGCCGAGGCACCCGGAGAAGTCGCTGGCCATGCGCGCCGACTGGGTCGACGCCAATCCCAAGGCCGCAAAGGCGATCACCATGGCGGTCCAGGAAGCGCAGATGTGGTGCGACGACATGGCCAACAAGGAGGAGCTGGCCGAGATCGTCGGCAGCCGCGCCTGGTTCAACGCGCCCTCGCGCGACATCGTCCACCGACTTCGGGGCCACTACGACTACGGCAACGGCCAGGTGGTCGAGAACAGTCCGGGGCTGATGAAGTTCTGGCGCGACCATGCCTCCTATCCGTTCCAGAGCCACGAGAAGTGGTTCCTCACCGAGGACATCCGCTGGGGCAAGTTCGAGCCCGACACCGACGTGAGCGGCCTGGTCGCAAAGGTCAACCGCGAGGACATCTGGCGCGAGGCGGCGGCCGCGCTCGGCGTCCCCGCGAGCGACATCCCGGCCTCGACCTCGCGCGGGATCGAGACCTTCTTCGACGGCAAGACCTTCGATCCCGACCGGCCCGAGGCCTACCTCGCCAGCCTCGGCATCAAGCGCATCGTCTAGGCAAAGCACACGAGGAGCCGCGACCGTGGCCACCACCGCAACCGTTCTCAAGATCGACGAGCGGCCGCCGGAGCGGCCGCCGGCGAAGGTCGTGAGGCTTGCCGTCGGGCGGCCTGCGGCGCGCCGGGAAGGGCGCCTGAGACGGGCGGCGGCGCGGGTCGCATCGGCCGTGCTCCCGCCGCTTCTCAGCATCGCGGCGCTGCTCATCGTCTGGGAGATCCTCTGCTCCTCGCCGACCTCGAGCCTTCCCCCGCCCTCGACCGTGGTCAGCGATACCTGGGAGCTGATCGTCAACCCGTTCCATGTCGGCTCGGGCCTCGATCAGGGGCTCGGCTGGCAGATTCTTGCCAGCCTCAGGCGGGTGGCGATCGGCTACCTCATCGCCGCGACGGTGGGCGTCGCGCTCGGCACCCTCATCGGCCAGAGCCAGTTCGCGATGCGCGGCCTCGACCCGATCTTCCAGGTGCTTCGCACCGTGCCGCCGCTCGCCTGGCTGCCGCTGTCGCTGGCCGCCTTCCAGGACGGACAGCCGTCGGCGATTTTCGTGATCTTCATCACCGCGGTCTGGCCGATCATCATCAACACCGCCGTGGGCATCAGGAACATCCCGCAGGACTACCAGAACGTCGCGCGCGTGCTCCGGCTGAACGGCTTCGAGTACTTCACCAGAATCATGATCCCGGCCGCGGCGCCGTACATCTTCACCGGGCTCCGCATCGGCATCGGCCTGTCGTGGCTCGCGATCGTCGCCGCCGAGATGCTGATCGGCGGCGTCGGCATCGGCTTCTTCATCTGGGACGCGTGGAACTCGTCGATGATCAGCGACATCATCCTGGCGCTGGTCTATGTCGGGATCGTCGGCTTCCTCCTCGACCGCCTGATCGCGCTGATCGCCCGGATCGTCACCCGCGGCGCGGCGAGTACCTGAGGAGCACCGGCCATGCAGAGCTATCTGTCCATCGAGCAGGTCGACAAGACCTTCGTCAGGGGCGCCGCCCGGAGCGAGGTGCTGAGCGGCATCACGCTCACTGCGGCGCGCGGCGAGTTCCTGTCGATCATCGGCCACTCCGGATGCGGGAAGTCGACGCTCCTCAATATCGTCGCCGGGCTCATGCCGTCGACCAGCGGCGTCGTCCTGCTCGACGGCAAGGTGGTCGACGAGCCGGGGCCCGACCGCGCTGTCGTCTTCCAGAACCACTCGCTGCTCCCGTGGCTCACGGTCTACGAAAACGTCAAGCTCGCCGTCGACAAGGTGTTCGGCCGGACGAAGAGCGCCGCGGAGCGGCGCGCGTGGACGATGCGGAACCTCGACCTCGTCCAGATGAGCAATGCCGCCGAGAAACGGCCGGCGGAGATCTCCGGCGGCATGAAACAGCGCGTCGGCCTGGCGCGGGCACTCGCCATGGAGCCGAAGATGCTGCTCCTGGACGAGCCGTTCGGGGCGCTCGACGCGCTCACCCGCGCCCATCTTCAGGACCAGGTGATGCAGATCCATGCCGCGCTCGGCAACACCGTGCTGATGATCACCCACGACGTCGACGAGGCGGTGCTGCTCTCCGACCGCATCGTGATGATGACCAACGGTCCGGCGGCGCGGATCGGCGAGATCCTCGACGTGCCGCTCGCGCGGCCGCGGCGACGGCTCGAGCTGGTCGCCGATCCGACCTATCTCCGCTGCCGCTCCGCGGTGCTGAAGTTCCTCTACGAGCGTCACCGTCTCGTCGAGGCGGCTTGAGGAGGATGGCCATGGCCCAGCGCCTCGTGGTCATCGGCAACGGCATGGCTCCCGGCCGCGTGCTCGACCGTCTGTTCGAGAAAGCGCCGGGCCGGTACGCGGTGACGATCTTCAACGCCGAAAACCGCGTCAACTACGACCGGATCATGCTCTCGCCGCTGCTCGCCGGGGAAAAGCGATACGAGGACATCATCATCCACGGCGACGACTGGTATGCCCGGCATGGCGTGACGCTTCACAAGGGCAAGCCGGTCATCCGCATCGACCGCGCCGCGAAGCAGGTACATGCCGCGGACGGGACCATAGCCGACTACGACAAGCTGCTTATCGCCACCGGCTCGAAGCCGATCGTGATCGGGGTACAAGGCCACACGCTTCCCGGCGTCCTGACCTACCGCGACCTCGACGACGTGAACGCCATGCTTTCGGCGGCGCGGCCCGGCGCGCGGGCGGTGGTGATCGGCGGCGGGTTGCTCGGCCTGGAGGCCGCCGCGGGACTGCGCGCCCACGGGATGGAGGTGACTGTTCTCCATCTGATGCCGACGCTCATGGAGCGGCAACTCGACGAATCCGCCGGGTTCATGCTTGAGCAGGCGATCAAGCGGCGCGGCATTGACGTGATCACCCGCGCCAATACCGAGGCGATCCTCGGCGAGCATCGCGTAACCGGCGTTCGCCTCGACGACGGGCGCGAGATACCTGCCGACATCGTGGTGATGGCGGTGGGCATACGCCCAAACGCGGCGCTCGCCGGCAATGCCGGGCTGATGACCGGTCGCGGCGTCATCGTCAACGACCGGATGGAGACTTCCGACCCCGACATCTACGCGGTGGGCGAATGCGCCGAGCATCGCGGCATCTGCTACGGCCTTGTTGCACCGCTTTACGAAATGGCGGGGGTGATCGCCGACCAGCTCAACGGCACAGACCGCCACTATACGGGCTCGGCGATCTCGACCCGGCTCAAAGTGACCGGCATCGACCTGTTCTCCGCCGGCGACTTCGCCGATGGCGAGGACCGGCAGGAAATCGTGCTCCGCGACGCCTCTTCCGGAATCTACCGCCGGCTCGTGCTCAAGGACGACAGGATCATCGGCGTGGTCCTCTACGGCGACACCAGCGACGGCGCCTGGTTCTTCCAGCTCCTCAAGGACGGCACTGACGTCGCTGCCATGCGGGACACGCTGATCTTCGGTCAAGCCTACGCCGGGGGCGCAACGGCGGACCCTGCTTCCGCCGTTGCGGCGCTGCCTGACGAGGCGGAGATCTGTGGCTGCAACGGCGTCTGCAAAGGCAAGATCCTCGCCGCGATCAGCGAGAAGGGACTCGCTTCGCTGGAGGACGTGCGCGCCCATACCAAGGCCTCCAGCTCCTGCGGCTCGTGCACGGGGTTGGTGGAGAAGCTCCTTTCGGCGACCCTCGGCGACGCCTACAGCCCGCAGGGGGTGAAGCCGGTCTGCGGCTGCACCGACCTCGGCCACGGCGAGGTTCGCCGGCTCATCGTGGCGCAAGAGCTCCGCACCATCCCGGCGGTAATGCAGGCGCTAGGGTGGAAGACCTCGCACGGCTGCGCCAAGTGCCGCCCGGCGCTCAACTATTACCTGCTCGCCACCTGGCCGGGTGAGTATGTCGACGACCAGCAGTCGCGCTTCGTCAACGAGCGTGTCCACGCCAACATCCAGAAGGACGGCACCTACTCCGTGGTGCCGCGGATGTGGGGCGGCATCACTTCGGCGCGCGAACTCCGCGCCATCGCCGACGTGGTGGAGAAATTCAGGATCCCGACGGTCAAATGCACGGGCGGCCAGCGGATCGACATGCTCGGCGTGAAGAAGGAGGACCTCCCGGCCGTATGGGCCGATCTCAACGCCGCCGGCATGGTCTCCGGTCATGCCTACGGCAAGGCGCTTCGAACGGTGAAGACTTGCGTCGGCAGCGACTGGTGCCGCTTCGGCACGCAGGATTCGACCGGACTGGGGGTCAGGATCGAGAAGTTCATGTGGGGCTCGTGGACGCCGGCCAAGGTGAAGATGGCGGTCTCGGGCTGCCCGCGGAACTGCGCCGAGGCGACCTGCAAGGATGTGGGCGTGATCTGTGTCGACTCGGGCTACGAGATTCATATCGGTGGCGCCGCCGGCCTTGACATCAAGGGCACCGAGGTCCTGACCAAGGTCGCCACCGAGGAGGAAGCCCTCGAGACGATCGTCGCCGTCGTCCAGCTCTATCGCGAACAGGGCTGGTACCTCGAGCGCATCTACAAGTGGATGGCCCGGGTCGGCCTCGACACCATCCGCAACCAGGTTGTCGAGGACGCCGCGAACCGCAAGGCGCTGTTTTCTCGGTTCGGAGTCGCCCAGCGATTCCTGCAGAAGGATCCATGGGAGGAACGGGCGAAGGGCGCCGACGCGCATGAGTTCCGGCCGATGGCCGATTTTGCCCGCGTGGAGGCCGTCAGGTGAGCGCGCCGCGCCATGATTGGGTGGCGGTGGGCCGCGAGACGGATATCCCCGTCCAGGGCGCGCGCCTGGTGCGCACGCATTTCGGCGACATTGGCGTATTCCGCACCGCCTCGGGCGAGATTCTCGCCGTCGAGGATCGCTGCCCGCATCGCGGCGGTCCGCTCAGCCAGGGCATCGTCCACGGCGACACCGTCACCTGCCCGCTGCACAGCTGGGTGATCTCGCTCAGAACCGGGAAGGCGGAGGGCGCTGACGAGGGCTGCGTCCGCACCGTGCCGGTCAAGGTCGAGCGTGGCGTGGTGCTCCTCGCCGCGTCCGCGCTCGGCGCGCGCAAGGCAGCGTGAGGCCATGGACGCCGGGTTGCGGTCGATCCGCACCACCTGCCCCTATTGCGGTGTCGGCTGCGGCGTGATCGCGGACGTTTCCGCCGACGGCTCGGTGGCCGTACGGGGCGACCCGGACCACCCGGCGAATTTCGGCCGGCTTTGCTCCAAGGGATCGGCGCTCGCCGACGTGCTCGTCGAGGAGGGCCGCCTGCTCCACCCCGAGATCGACGGCAAGCGCGCCAGCTGGGACGACGCGCTCGACCTGGTCGCCTGTCGCTTCTCCGAGGCGATTGCAGCGCACGGTCCAGACTCGGTCGCCTTCTACGTCTCCGGCCAGCTTCTTACCGAGGACTACTATGTCGCCAACAAGCTGATGAAGGGCTTCATCGGCTCGGCCAACATCGACACCAACTCGCGCCTGTGCATGGCCTCCGCCGTATCCGGTCACCGGAGGGCCTTCGGCGCCGACACCGTGCCCTGCTCCTACGAGGACCTGGAGGCGGCCGACCTCGTCGTCCTGGTCGGCTCCAACCTCGCCTGGTGTCACCCGGTCCTGTTCCAGCGTCTCATCGCGGCCAGGGAGGAGCGGGGCACGACCATCGTCGTCCTGGATCCGCGCCGCACCGCGACCGCCGAGAGCGCGGACCTCCACGTCGCGCTCGCGCCGGGGTCGGACGTGGCCCTCTTCAACGGGCTGCTCAACCACCTCTGGGTGTCGGGCACCGCCGACCTTGGCTTCATCGACGGATGCACGAGCGGCCTCGACCACGCGCTCAAGGTGGCGGAAGCGGTCTCATTCGCTGAGGTGGCAACGGCCACCGGTCTCGCCGCCTCGGACCTCGAGCGGTTCTATGACCTTTTCGCCCGATCGGACCGGGTCGTGACCGTCTTTTCGCAAGGAGTGAACCAGTCGGCGGACGGCACCGACAAGGTCAATGCCATCGTCAACTGCCACCTCCTCACCGGAAGAATCGGAAAGCGGGGGGCCGGCCCATTCTCGGTCACCGGGCAACCGAACGCCATGGGAGGGCGCGAAGTAGGCGGGCTCGCGAACCAGCTTGCCGCCCACATGGCGATCGAGGAGCCCTCCGACCGCGACCGCGTCCGCCGCTTCTGGCGCGCGCGGCGGGTCGCCGACGAGCCCGGCCTCAAGGCGGTCGACCTCTTCCGCGCCGTGGCCGACGGCAGGATCAAGGCGCTGTGGATCATGGCGACCAACCCCGTCGACTCGATGCCCGAGGCGGATCGCGTGCGGGACGCGCTGATCCGCTGCCCCTTCGTCGTGGTTTCCGACGTCACCAGGAACACCGACACCGCGCGCCATGCCGACGTCCTCCTTCCCGCCGCGGCCTGGGGTGAGAAGGACGGAACGGTGACGAACTCCGAGCGGCGCATCTCGAGGCAGCGCGCCTTCCGGCGGCCCGCCGGCGAAGCACGCCCCGACTGGCGGATCGTCGCCGACGTCGCCCGCCGCATGGGCCACGCCGACGCCTTCGGCTATGACTCGCCCGCGGCGATCTTCCGCGAGCACGCTGCGCTGTCCGCCTTTGAGAACCACGGATCGCGGGACTTCGATCTTTCGGGCCTCGTCGGCATCGACGACCGATCCTACGACCGGCTCGCGCCGGTCCGGTGGCCGGTTCGCGCCGATGCCCCGACGCCGATGTTCGGTGACGGCCGGTTCTTCACCCCCGACGGTCGCGCTCGCTTCATTGCCACGCCGCCCGTTCGACCCGAAGCGCGGGCGCCGGCGTTCCCGCTCGTCCTCAACACAGGCCGGACGCGCGACCATTGGCACACCATGACGCGCACCGGGCTCTCGCCGCGCCTCTCCGTCCACGCGCCCGAACCTTATGTCGAGTTGCATCCCTGCGACGCGGCGGCGCGCCACATCCCGCCTGACACGCTGGTCGAGGTGCGGAGCGCCCATGGCCGCATGACCGGCAGGGCCAAGATCACCGACAGCCTGCGACCGGGCAGCATCTTCGCGCCCATGCACTGGACCGACCAGAGCGCCAGCGGCGCGCGCGTCGATGTCCTCGTCGACGCGCGGACCGATCCGGTTTCGGGCCAGCCGGCGCTCAAGTCGGCGCGGGTCGAGGTGCGCGCCTTCGAAGCGGCATGGCATGGCTTCGCCGTCGTCTGCAGTCGGCCGGGGATGATTTCAGCGGACTACTGGGCGCTTGCCCGCGTCTCGGGTGGATGGCGATTGGAACTCGCCGGCGTGGCGATGCCGGAAGACTGGACCGAGTTCGCGCGCGCACTCCTCCCCGGTGCCGGCGACGGGCTCCTCGCCTACCACGATGCCGCGAACCACCGCCACCGCTTCGCGGCCTTCGACGGCGAACGGCTCACGGGCGCCTTGTTTGTCTCGCCGGAGCCGCCGGCGATCGGTCGGACCTTCCTTGCCGACGGCCTCGCCGTATCCCATCCGACCGCAGCGGAACGCCTTCGCCTGCTTGCGGGGCAGCCCGGCGTCGACCGGCCCGACCCCGGGGGGACGGTCTGCTCTTGTTTCGCGGTCGGCGTGAACCAGATCGCCGCCGCGGTCGTCAGCGGCCGCTGCATGAGCGTCGAGGCCGTCGGTGCTCTGCTTCAGGCCGGGACGAACTGCGGGTCCTGCCGGCCGGAGATCCGGCGCATCATCAGGGAGTACACAGTGAAGGAGGCCGTGTGACCTGGCGCGGCAACCCGGCGGAGGCGCCGGAAGACGTCTGGCCGAGTTCAAAGCCCAAGCGACAGTTTATCGGTCACTTCACTGAATAGAGGAAACAAGGAATTCATTGCTGGCAGATAGCAATTGCGCGATTTAGGACTCAAGTTATTCCGTACTAATACGTAGCCTTGATTCACCGCAATGCCTCTTCGTACCCCCTGACACCCCTTGTTACTGCGATAGGAGGCCGGTCGCACGGAGGGGTCGGATGGGTACTAGTTCAGATTCGTTCCCACTGGACACGATCGGAGGGTTTAGTTCAGCAAGTGGAACCGAATTCACGATCCTCGGCGAGTCGTATCGCGCGCAAAACGGCAATGCACCATGGTCGTTAAGTAATCCGCAGCCCGACACACTACGCTTTGAACTTCGCCCAGGCGATGTTTGGGGGAAGGACCCTCAGTCGAGGGAGCGCTCAGAAATCGCGGGGGATACCATCTTTGCCGCCGGCAAGAACCTCAGTGTCAGCTACGATTTCATGGTCGAGCCGGGAGCTCCGAACACTGCGGAGTGGTTGGTCATCGGCCAATTCCATGCTGCCGACAATTTCCGAAGCCCTTGTCTTGCGGTCGAGCTCATCGGGGAGCGCCTTGCGATTCGCATCCGCAGCGAGGTAGCTGGCCAGCCTCAGGAGGAGTGGTTGGCCTTCATAGATGACGAAGCCATCGAACGCGGAAGGTACTACCACCTGCAGCTGGAGCTCCATTTCGAGGATCATGGAGATCACGGTGCAGTGCTTGCGTGGCTCGATGGCGAGCCCATTGTCCACTACGCCGGCAATCTGGGACACGGTTACGGAACTTACTGGAAGGAAGGCATCTACCGCTCGGCCGCCGCGGAGACTCTTGCGGTCAACTTCCGCAACCTCACCATATCGGGAGAAACGGGCGTCCGGATCTACGGGACCGATCAATCGGATCGGATCGCGCCGAATAAGCCTCTCCCGGGACAGCCGGATCAGACCGATGAAGGCGATATCATATATGGCTTAGGCCGAAAGGATTGGATCAGAGGCGCGGATGGACACGACCTTCTTTTCGGCGGCTCCGGAGACGACCGCCTGCAGGGTGGAGGAGAGAGTGATACGCTCGTCGGTGAAGGCGGCGACGATCGGCTTAAGGGTGGACCGGGTTACGATGTGTTCCGCTTTGACAGCCAGCGTGGGAGCGATGTCATCCTGGACTTCAAGAATGGCATTGACCTAATTGCGGTGAACGCCGACCTCTTCACCTCGGGAGAGCCGCTCGAGTCTCATCTTCGCAAGGTGCGAGGTGGGGTTGTTCTTGACGTCGGCGACAGTCAACTCTTCGTCAAAGGCGTGCGTCTCACCGAATTGAACGACGGCAATGACTTTCTCTTCGTCTAGACACGCTCATGGATTTGAGCGGGTGCCCCGCCTTCTTGCGGTAGATACTTCCCGGAGGCGTTTCCGCCTTTGATCCCCTGAGTCACCGTCAGCTTCAACATCCTCGGCTCATCCGCTCCGGCCACGCGCGGCGCCGGCACCGATGCATACTTGCTCTCGCATGGGAACTGGGCGCCGGACAAAAAGGACGGCCACGGACCGATCCGCACCGCGTCAACAACCAGCTCTTTCGCCAGCGGCGCGCGGCGCTGGAGTCGAACAGGATGTTCGGCCTGCTTCAGACAGGGGACT
>DASSPO010000176.1:0-4232 GCA_035699585.1 Bauldia sp. | reverse complement strand
GTGGGAGAAGACCGACCTCGTCGACATGCTCCGCGACGCGGTGCGCTGACCGATCAGTCGCAACGCCCTTTCCGAGCAAGGGGCGGCAGGTCGGTTGGAAAAGCGGCGAAGCCTGCACGGAAGACGGAAGGGCAAGCCGCTCTCGGCGCGGCGGACCGCGCTCATGGCGCGCGCCTATCCCGCGCATGCGATCGACCTCGCCGTGCCGCCGCCCGAGCCGCTCACTGGGCTTTTCCCGGTTCCGGTGAAGGAAACGCGGCTGGAGATCGGCTTCGGCGGCGGAGAACATCTCGTCGCCGAAGCGGCGGCGGACCAGGAGACCGGCTTCATCGGCGTCGAGCCCTTTGTCGCGGGAATGGCCAAGGCGGTGTCGGCGATCGCCGACCGCTCCCTCCGCAACGTCCGGCTCTTCGACGGAGATGCCGTGCATCTCCTCGACTGGCTTCCGGCCGCCTCGCTCAGCCGCGTCGATCTCCTCTATCCCGACCCATGGCCGAAGCGGCGGCACTGGAAGCGGCGCTTCGTGAGCGAGGCAAATCTCGATCGCGTCGCGCGTGTGCTCGCAATGGGCGGCCTGTTCCGCATTGCGAGCGATATCGACGATTATATCGCCTGGACGCTTCGCCACTTTGCCCGCCGCAAGGACTTCGTCTGGACGGCGGAGCGGGCTGACGATTGGCGGAAGCCTTTCCCCGGCTGGCCCGGCACGCGCTATGAGGCGAAGGCAGTAGCGGCCGGCCGAAGGCCGACCTATCTCGCCTTCCGCCGGATCTGACGCCGGCTTCTAGGCGAGCGCCAGGCTGACGATGCGGATGTTCGGGTCGTCGGGGTCTGCGGCGATGCCGAAACCGAACTCGCCGCACATCTTGAGCATCGCGGTATTGTCGCGGAGCACCTGGCCCTCGACATTGCGCAGCCCTTCGGCGCGGGCGTAGTCCAGCATCAGCGACATCAGCGCCCAGCCGAGGCCGCGGCCCTTCAGGTCGGAGCGAACCAGGACGGCGTACTCGGCCCGCTCATAATTGGCGTCGGCATGGAGGCGGACGCTGCCGATCATGTCGCCCGTCTCCTCGTCGATCGCGATGAATGCGATGGCGCGGGCATAGTCGAGTTGGGTGAGGCGGGCGATGAAGACATGGCTCAGGTCGCGCACCGGAGCGAAGAATCTGAGCCGCAGGTCGTCCGGCGTCACATGCGCGAAGAAAGCCCGAACCAGACCCTCGTCCTCCGGGCGGATCGGGCGAACCAGGATGCGCCAGCCGGCGGCAAGCACAAGGCGACGCTCCCATTCCCCCGGATAGGGCCTCACAGCGAAGCGCGGGTGGCCAGGGCCCGCCGATTTTGCAGCCGGCGCGACGGCGATCCGCATGTCGAGGGCGAGGACGCCGGTCTCGTCGGCGAGGAGCGGATTGATGTCAAGTTCGCGAAGTTCGGGTATGTCGGCCGCGAGCTGCGCGAGGCGCACGAGAACGACGGCAACGTCGTCAATGCGGGCAGCGGGGACGTTGCGGTAGGCGTCGAGGAGGCGGGCTATTCGGGTGCGGCCGATCAGGTCGTAAGCAAGGCGGAGATCGAGCGGTGGCAGAGCTACCGCCTTATCGTCGATCACCTCGACACCGACCCCGCCGTGACCAAAGACAATGACGGGCCCGAAGGTCGGGTCGTCTGCAACACCGGCGAGCAACTCGCGGGCCTTTGGCCTGACGATCATCGGCTGCACGATGACTCCCGCGATCCGGGCGTCCGGACGTTTCGCCCTTGATGCCGCGATGACGTCGCTCGCCGCCTCGCGCACCGCTTCCGCATCGATCAGACCGAGGCGCACGCCACCCACCTCCGACTTGTGGACGATGTCGTGGGACAGGATCTTGACCGCGACCGCCTGACCCGCGGCAAGCCACGGCATCGCCTTTGCCGCCGCCTCCTCCGGCGTCGCGACCGCCGCGATCGGCGTCACGGGGATGCCGTAGGCCCGGCAGACGTCGCTCACCTCGACCGGATCAAGCCAGGTGCGCCCGGCGTCGAGGACGCGGGCGACAATGCGGCGGGCAGTGTCGGCTGCAGGAGCGAAATCCGCCGGCAGCGACGGCGGCGTGGCCATCAGCGCGGCAATCGCCTCGCGGTAACCGACGAGGTGCATGAAGCCGCGCACGGCCTCGGTCTCGGTGGCGTAGTGGGGTATCCCCGCGCCGGTGAAGGTCTGAGCGACCCGGTCCGCAGTGCCTACCCAGGTGGCGAGCACCGGTTTCGGAGCGCCGTTCCGGTCGCGTTCGGTCATGACGAAATCGGCGACGGCCTGCGCCGACTCCGTCGCCGAGGCGAGGGCGGTTTCAACATTCATGACGAGGACCGCGTCGTTCTCGCGATCGGCGACGAGTGCGGCGAGAGCCGCGGCGCAGCGGGTTGGGTCGGCGTCGCCGATGATGTCAACCGGATTCGCCCTCGACCAGGTGGGCGGCAATATTGAATCGAGGCGCGCGAGGGTATCCGGCGAGAGGGCCGCTGGCACTCCGCCGAAGTCGATGAGGCGGTCGACGGCAAGCACGCCCACGCCGCCACCGTTGGTCAGGATGGCGAGCCGATTGCCGGAGACGGTGCGGATGCGGCCGAGTGTCTCGGCGGCTTCGAACAGCTCCCCGAGGTCGAGGACGCGGAGGAGGCCGGCGCGGCGGAAGGCGGCGTCGTAGACGACGTCGGAACCGGCGAGGGCGCCGGTGTGGGTGGCAGCAGCCTTGGCGGCTGGCGCATGACGACCGGCCTTGATCGCGACTACCGGCTTGGTGCGGGCCGCGGCGCGTGCCGCCGACATGAATTTCCGCGCATCCGTGACGGACTCGACATAGAGCAGGATGGCGCGGGTCGCCGGGTCGAGGGCGAGGAAGTCCAGGCAATCACCGAAGTCGATGTCGATCTGATCACCGATCGAGACGATGGCGGAGAAGCCGATGGCGCGCTCCGCCGCCCACTCGATCATGCCGGCGGCAATGCCGCCCGACTGGGAGACGAGCGCGAGATCGCCAGGCGGTGGCATCCGGGCGGCAAAAGTGGCGTCGAACTTTGCGCGCGGCACCATCACGCCCAGGCAGTTGGGGCCAACGAGGCGAAGCCCCTTTGCCCGTGCCGCGGCCTGGCACTGCGCGGCGAGCGAGCCGGGGCCGCGGCCGAGGCCGGCAGTGAGTATGATTGCAGCGGCAACGCCCGTTTCGGCTGCATCGGCGACGACCCCGGGAACAGCCTCGGGCGGCACGGCGATGATCGCCACGTCGGGTGAGGGCGAAAGGTCGCGGAGCGAACTCGACACCGCGACCCCGTCGATCTCCCGGTAACGCGGGTTGACGAGACGAATCGCGCCGGGGAAGCCGGCGTCGCGGAGGTTGCAGAGGATGGCGTTGCCGAGCGAGCTTCGCCGCGGACTCGCGCCGACGAGGGCCACGGAACTTGGGCCGAAGAGGCGGTCAAGGCGGTAGGTGGACATCGTTCTTGCCAGTGGGTTCCGGAGCTGTTGGTTGGATGTCCGCCGTCTCCGACGCTCATTCCACGACGCGCGCCTCTATGGCGACACCTTCGACGACGCGGGCACCTCGGTATACGCGAGCCGCGCAAGTGCCGTGCCTGAAGCAGCGCCGATGGCGACGATCAGTCTGCCCGCGAATCAAGCCATGGCCGCTATCCTTTCGAGCCATCAGCGTTAACGGCGGCGCGGGCCCCGCGATTTGATCTGCCGCAAAAGGAGCCTTCGCACGGGTTTTGATGCTGATCAAAGACGGGGGGCCGGGGACCCGCAAGAGTAGGCTCCGGATTGAGATGGAGCGTTGAGAATGATTGGTAATTTCGACCGGGCCGCCGACGACGTGAATGAATCCTCAGCGGAACTGACCCGCAGCCACCCAAATGCAATGAAAGGGTTCAAGGCGCTCGGCGCTGCCGCCTATGCCGACGGGGCGCTCACCAGGAAAACCAAGGAGCTGATTGCGCTCGCCCTGAGCGTGGCATCGCGATGCGACGGCTGCGTCGCCTACCATGCGCGGCGGCTTTCGGAACTGGGGGTCGATCGCGAGCAGGTAGTCGAGGCGATCGGGGTGGCTATCCAGATGGGCGGTGGTCCCTCGATGGTGTACGGCGGCGAGGCACTTCGCGCCTACGACTCGTTTGCCGTTACTGCAGTTGCGGCCTAGCGGCGATGCCGGGACCTGTACGACTGGTCGTCCGCCTGGACGCGGTCGGCCGTGGCG
>DASSPO010000175.1:0-8321 GCA_035699585.1 Bauldia sp. | reverse complement strand
TGATCTTCCTTGGCTTTCCATGGGGATGAGCGGCGACTTCGAGACCGCGATCGCGCTCGGGGCGACCCACGTCCGGGTCGGGAGCGCCATCTTCGGAAGCCGGATCTGATGATGGTTTCCGTCTGATCAGGCCACGTCGAGGAACGTTTCGGGGCCGGAAAGAGCCAGGATTTTCCTCATCGCCGCGAGATCGACGGCAACGCAGCCGGCGGTCGGCGAGAAGGTCGGGGAGGAGAGGTGGAAGAAGATCGCCGATCCTCCGTAAGGTATTGGATTCCTTAGGTTCCAGTCGAGAACCACGAGGATGTCGTAGAGATGGTCCTCGCGCCAGAGGCGTTCGTGGCCGGACGGGTAGGGGAGGGTGACGGGCCGGTTGTAATTCCGGTCCGAAGGGTCGTCGCACCAGCCCGATGAAACGGCTTGGGCCTGGACCGGCAGCCGCGTGGCCGGGCGCGGAACGCGGTCGGGGCGATAGTGGCACGCCACGAATTTCAACGGACCGGCGGGGGTGGCGCCGTCGCCCTCGCGCTTGTGGCGGGTCACGCCGTTCCGCCCCAGCGCGCACGGCACGGCGAGCGTCCCGGCGACCAGGATGCCGCGGGAGGGATCGTCCCGCGAGGCCCGGACGATGATGCGCCTCAGGGTCCCGCTCGAGGCCATGCCGTTCCCCCATGAAAATGCCATGCTCGGCCCGTCACCTTGCGCCGGCCATGGATTGGGGTCTACATCCTCGCTGGCCGAATCCGAAGCTTTGCGCCGGCCCGCGCTTGCGGGGGGCGCCCGGATGTTTCTCGACAGAGGCGAACATGTCCGCCCGAAAGATCCTGGTGGTCGACGACGACGACGTGCTCCGCGACAGCCTGGTCGAACAGCTCTCGCTCTACGAGGAGTTCGAGATCGAGCAGGCCGGCACGGCCGCCAAAGGCATCCAGTCGGCGCGCCAGGGCCGCGTCGATCTGGTGGTGATGGATGTGGGGCTTCCCGACATGGACGGGCGCGAGGCGGTGAAGGTCCTGAGGAAGGGCGGCTTCAAGGCGCCGGTGATCATGCTCACCGGACAGGATTCGGAGTCAGACACGATTCTCGGGCTCGAGGCGGGCGCCAACGACTACGTCACCAAGCCGTTCCGCTTCGCGGTGCTCCTTGCCCGCATCCGCGCCCAGCTCCGTCAGCACGAGCAGAGCGAGGATGCGGTTTTCACGATCGGCCCTTACACCTTCAGGCCGAGTGCCAAGGTGCTGACCGACGAGCGCGGTCAGAAGATCCGGCTCACCGAGAAGGAGACGGCGATCCTCAAGTACCTCTATCGGGCCGGCGAGAAGGTGATCAGCCGCGACGTGCTCCTCCACGAGGTGTGGGGCTACAATTCCGGCGTCACCACCCACACCCTCGAGACGCACATCTACCGCCTCCGCCAGAAGATCGAGAAAGACCCCTCCCGGGCGGAGCTGCTCGTCACCGACGTCGGCGGCTACAAGCTGGTGCCGTGAGCCTCGATCGCGACATCGCGCTGCTCTCGCGCGTACCCCTGTTCAGCGAGCTCACCACCGAGCAGCTTCGCCTGCTCGCCTTCAGCGCCGTTCGCCTCGAATTGTCGCCCGGCCAGGTGCTGTTCCGCGAGGGCGCCACCGCTGGATCGGGCTACGTGGTCGCCTTCGGCGGCATCGAGATGTCGGTTGGCCAGGGCGGCAGGCGGAAGGTGGTGACCACCTGCGAGGCGGGGAGCCTGATCGGCGAACTCGCGCTCTTCATCGAAACCAAGCGGCCGGCGACCGCGACGGCGATCGTCTCGAGCGAGGTGCTCGACATCGACCGGAAGCTCGTGACGCGGATGCTCAACGAATATCCGCATGTCGCGGTGAGACTGCGACGCACGCTCGCCGGCCGACTCACCGCCACCATCGGCGAGCTCGGCCGCATCCGGAAGGTTCTCGACTCGATCGACGCGCGGGCGATCCGGCGATAGCCGTCGGCCGATCGAATTCTTGGTCCATGAGCGCCGCTGCACTGGTGAGATCGGCGCGCCGCGGCCGATATCAAAGCCGGGATGCGGGTCGCTCTCCGCCTATTGCGGGGGAGCGGGGGGCGGTGCCGGCCGTCGGAGTCGCGCTGGGTCTAGGGCGGCGGGATCGGACCCTTGCGCTCGACGATCAACCGGTAGGACTCCGGCTCGCGGTGGCGGGCGAAGTCGAAGATCGTCTTGCGATAGCGGGTGCCCATGTCGAGATCGGCCCGGGCGGTGATCACCTCGTCCTCGCGGGTGATCGCCTGCGCCACGATCTCGCCCGAGGGCGCGATGATCGCGCTCTCGCCCATCATCACCGAGCCTTCCTCGTTGCCGCACTTGGCCGTGCCCACCACCCAGGTCGCGTTCTGGTAGGCGCCGGCCTGCATCGAGAGGTGATTGTGGAACGAGGTGAGCGCGTCGATATCGGCGAAACCGGTGTGGTCGATCGGCGTATTGTAGCCCAGCATCACCAGTTCGACGCCCTGAAGCGCCATCACCCGGTAGGTCTCCGGCCAGCGGCGGTCGTTGCAGATGCACATGCCGACGATGCCGCCGAAGGCGCGCCATACCGGGAAGCCGAGATTGCCCGGCTCGAAGTAGCGCTTCTCGAGGTGCTGGTGCTTGCGGTTCGGCTGCGGCGTGTCATGGCCGGGGAGGTGGACCTTCCGGTACTTGCCGACGATGGCGCCGTTCCGGTCGACGACGATCGAGGTGTTGTAGCGGTGCTTGACGTTGCCCTCGAGGGCGAGCTCGGCATAGCCGAGATAGAAGCCGACGCCGAGACGCTTCGCCTCCTCGAACAGCGGCAAGGTCTCGGGCCCCGGCATCTCGCGCTCGTACCAGGCGTCGAGCGCGGCCTCGTCGTCGATCACCCAGCGCGGGAAGAAGCTGGTCAGCGCGAGCTCGGGAAACACCACCAGCTCGGCGCCGCGCGATCTGGCCTCGCGCATCATTTCAATCAGCCGGCCGACGCACGACGCCCGAGTCTCATCGCGGCCGATCGGGCCCATTTGCGCCGAGGCGAGGTTGACGAAACGGCTCATGCCAATAGCGCCCCAAGGGTGGTGGCTCAGGTTTGGGCAGTCTCAAATCGAGGCCGGTCGGCACCGCACGGAAAAGTTGCAGATGCCGCATTCCATTTGGGCGGAATGATAGGAGAGTGCAGCTTGTGTGCAACACTCATTTTATGTCAGAAGTTTCCCCGGGTGCGGACCGATCGGGTTCCGAAATGGAGGGAGACATGACCAAAGCGACAAGGAATGCGAAGCGCGGGGTGACCCGCCGCAACGTGTTGAAGGGCGGCGCCGCCGCAGCCGGTCTCGCCGCCGGATCGGGAGTCATAACCGGGTTCCCGACCATTTGGGCGCAGAACATCAAGGACATCACCCTCAACCATACCGGCATGTCCTATTCGACGCTGATCGACATCGCCCGCCAGGCGTCACTCGATCTTGGTTTCAAGGTCGAGATGTCGGTGGTCGATCATCCCGGCCTCACCAACCGCATGGTCCAGGATCCGACCTCGATCGACATCGCCGACAGCGAAATCTGGCAGACCAAGGTCTACGTGCCGGCCGGCGTCACGCAGGCGGTCGACGTGAAGAAGATCGTGCTGTGGGACAAGATCACGCCGCTCTACAAGGAAGGCGTCTTCGGCGGCAAGCCCGTATCGCGCGAAGGCGATTCGCCCTACGAGATCATGTACCGCGACGCCATCGACGGCACGACCTTCCATGACGGTCCGACCGAGTGGGCGACGTTCCTCCCCGGCGTCTACAATGCCGACACCCTCGGCATCCGCCCCGACCTCATCGACCGGCCGATCACCAAGTGGGGCGACCTGTTCTCGGAAGAGTTCAAGGGCAAGGCTGCGATCCAGAACATCCCGACCATCGGCATCATGGACGCGATCATGGCCTGCGAGTCGTCCGGGCTGATCAAGTACGGCGACAAGGGAAATCCGACCAAGGACGAGCTGCAGAAGACCATCGACAAGCTGATCGAGCTCAAGAAGGCCGGCCACTGGCGCGCGCTGTGGAACACCTTCGACGAGTCGGTCAACCTCATGGCCTCGGGCGAGGTGGTGATCCAGTCGATGTGGTCGCCGGCGATCACCGCCGTCCGCACGCAAGGGATCAACGCCGTCTACCAGCCGCTCGAGGAAGGCTACCGCGGCTGGGGCAACGGGCTGGCGCTCATGGGCCACCTCGAGGGCATCAAGCTCGACGCCGCCTACGAGTACCTCAACTGGTACCTCTCCGGCTGGATGGGCGGGTTCATCGCCAAGCAGGGCTACTACATCTCGGTGCCCGAGACGGCCAAGAACTTCCTCAGCGAGAACGAGTGGGGCTTCTTCTACGAAGGCAAGCCGGCGACCGCCGACATCACCAGCCCGGACGGCAAGAAGACCAACTCGGCCGGCGATATCCGCGACGGCGGCTCCTACGAGGAGCGTTTCTCCAAGGTGGCGGTGTGGAACAACCTCATGGACGAGGCCGAGTTCCTGTTCGCCAAGTGGAACGAGTTCAACGCCGCCTGAGAAGGGCGCCAACGGACCGCGGGGCGGCGAGGTCCTCGCCGCCCCATTCTTTCGATCCATGGTGGATCGCGATTCGATGAACGACACCGCCGACACGCTTGTCACCGCCGAGGATCCGGAGCGCGGAACCTTCGCCCGCCGGATCCGGCCCATCGTCCCCTATCTCCAGGTCGCGCCGCTCTTCCTGGTGCTCTTCTTCTTCCTGATCGTGCCTCTGGCGCTGGTCGTGGTGGTCAGCTTCTTCCGCTACCAGGTGCTGGTCGGTCCGGTCGCCGACTTCACGTTCAGGAACTACGTCGACATCCTCACCAATCCGACCAACTGGCAGCTCTACTTCTCGACGCTCAAGTTCACCGCGATCGTGCTGGTCATCACCAGCGTCCTCGGCTTCTGGATCTCCTACTTCCTGGTGTTCCACGTCCGGAACCTGCTCAATGCGATCGCGCTGTTCCTGGTCTGCACCGTCCCGTTCTGGACCTCGAACATCATCCGGATGATTTCGTGGAAGCCGGTGCTCGGCAAGGAAGGCCTGGTCAACCAGGCGCTCCTCGGCCTCGGCATCGCGAACCAGCCGCTCGAATGGCTGCTCTTCTCGGATTTCTCGGTCGTGGTCGCCTATGTCCACCTGTTCACGCTGTTCATGATCGTGCCGATCTTCAACGCCATGGCCCGCATCGATCCGTCGCTGCTTGAGGCCGCGGTCGACGGCGGCGCGAGCCGCTGGGGCGTGGTGTGGAACGTGGTGCTGCCCTTGTCCAAGACCGGCATCGCGCTCGGCACGGTGTTCGTGGTCACGCTGGTGATGGGCGACTTCTTCGTGGTCTCGGTGATGAGCGGCGGCCTTTCCGGCTCGGCCACCTCGGGCATCTACAACGACGTGCAGATCCTCAACTACCCGCGCGCCGCGGCCAACGCGGTGATCCTGCTCATCATCGTGCTGCTCATCGCCGTCGCCATCTTCCGGCTGGTCGACGTGCGCAAGGAACTGGCGAGGTAAGGCGATGGCGGAGCGATCCTACGGCAAGCGGCCCTGGACCTTCTACGTGCTTGCCACGCTGTTCACCGCGTTCGTGATCTTTCTCTACGCGCCGATGGCCGTCATCTACATCCTGTCGTTCCAGGGACCGACCGGCGGACTGGTCTTCCCGATCCGCGGATTCTCCCTCACCTGGTTCGAGGCGCTGTTCGGCCAGGCGCGCACCGGCGACGTCGGCGGCGCCTTCTCGCGCTCGCTGCCGCTCGCCTTCATCGTGCTGGTGCTGACCGTCCTCATCTCGGTCACCGCAGGCTTCGCCTTCCGCCGGCGGTTCCACGGTTCGGGATTCGTCTTCTACACCGCGATCGCCAGCCTCATCGTGCCCGGCCTGGTCCTCTCGATCGGCATTCTGCGCACCTTCGTCACCCTCGACTTGCCGGTCCGCTGGTACACCTCCGGCCTTGGCGCGCACCTCACCTGGACGCTGCCCTTCGGCCTGCTCATCATGTTCGCCATCCTCGGGCGGCTCAGTCCGTCCTACGAGGAGGCGGCCTACGACCTCGGCGCCTCGAAGTGGCAGGCGCTCCGCTACGTGGTGATACCCATCGTCTTTCCCGGCATGATCGCCGTCGCGCTGTTCGGCTTCACCCTCAGCTACGACGAGTTCCCGCGGAGCTGGCTGACGGTGGGGTCGAAGAACACGCTGCCCCTCGAGATCTGGACGATGACCACCAACGTCACTTCGCCGGCGCTCTACGCCCTCGGCACGGTGACCACCATCATCTCCTTCATCGCCATAGCGATCGCGCTCGGCTCAATCGCCTATATCCAGCGCCGGCGCGCCCAGAGAATCGGCAAGAGAAGCTGACCATGGACCAGACCGCCCGGACCACAACCGCAAGTGCCGCCGCCCCGCAGATGAGCGGCGAGATCAGGCTCGTCAACCTCACCAAGACCTTCGGGCCGACGCAGGCGGTGAAGTCGATCAATCTCGTGATTCCGCACGGCTCCTATTGCTGCATGATCGGTCCCTCGGGCTGCGGCAAGACGACCATCCTCAGGATGATCGCCGGCCACGAAACCCCGACCTCGGGCGAGATCTATATCGGCGGGCAGCCGGTGGTGGGGCTCACCCCGGTCCGGCGCGGCACCGCGCTCATGTTCCAGAGCTACGCGCTGTTTCCCCATCTCAGCGTCCGCGACAACGTTGCGTTCAATCTCAAGATGCGCGGCGTGAGCAAGGAGGAGCGCTACCAGCGCGTCGACGAGATGCTTGCCGTGGTCCACATGAATGCCTTCGCCGACCGGATGCCGGCGCAGCTTTCCGGCGGCCAGCAGCAGCGCGTCGCGCTCGCCCGGGCGCTCATCACCAAGCCGCGGGTGCTGCTCCTCGACGAACCGCTGTCGGCGCTCGACGAGTTCCTCAGGCTGCGCATGCGCGGCGAACTGAAGCGCCTCCAGACCCAGCTCGGCATCACCTTCATCCACGTCACCCATACCCAGCCGGAGGCGATCGCGCTCGCCGACACGGTGGTGGTGATGAACCAGGGGTCGATCGAGCAGGCGGCCTCCCCGCACGCCGTCTATGCGCTGCCGCGGAGCGCCTATGTCGCCCGCTTCATGAGCGGGCAGAACGTGATCAAGGGCAAGGTGCGCGCCAGCGACGGCGAGACGGCGCTGATCGAGGGGCCGGAGGGCGCGCGGGTGCGCGTGCCGCTCAACGGCAAGGCGGCGCCGATCGGCAGCGACATCGCGGTGTCGGTCCGCCGCGACGCGATCGCGCTCCGCCGCGGCGCCGGCAACGGCGAGCTCGGCGAGAACGAGGTGCGCGGCAGCGTGCAGACCGTCGAGTACCAGGGCATCTACCACAAGGTGACGCTCGCCCCGGTCGGCGGCGAGGAGTTCATCGTCATCGAGCCGGAGGATGCGTTCTTCGCCCACCCGGTCAATTTCGGCGACGCCGTGGTCGCCTCGTGGCGGACCGAGCAGGTCCATCTTCTCGAGCCCGACGCCACCGAGGGCCCGGCGCAGCCCTACGCCGAGGATCGCGCGGCGTAAGGGCGGCCCCGGCCGCGCGACGCCGGCTCCGTGACGCTATTCCGGGGGAAAGCCGGAATCGACCACCGGCGGTGAAGCCTCTGTCCGGTGCCGATTGCGCCGCCCGTGACCGGCCACGGCTTTCGCACCGCCGGCTTTGCCGCTAGGAACCTTCGGCAACCAAAGAGTCCGGGGAAGGAACAGACAAGGATGCTCACCACCATCGCCGGCTTCGACCGGATCGGAGAGGAGAATGCCTTCGCCGTGCTCGCCCGCGCCACGGAATTGCAGGCGCAGGGCCGCGACATCATCAACCTCGGCATCGGCCAGCCGGACTTCCGCACCCCGGAACACATCGTCGAGGCGGCGATCAAGGCGCTCCGCGACGGCCATCACGGCTACACGCCGGCGACCGGCATCAGGCCGCTGCGCGAGGCGGTCGCGGCCGACATCCACCGCCGGCTCGGCGTCGAGGTCTCGCCCGACCTGGTGATGATCGTGCCGGGCGGCAAGGTGACGATGTTCGCCGCGATCCTGATGTTCGGAGAGCCCGGCGCCGAGATCCTCTACCCGGACCCCGGCTTCCCGATCTACCGCTCGATGATCGAGTTCACCGGGGCGACGCCGGTGCCGATCCCGATCCGCGAGGAGCACGGCTTCGCCTTCTCGGCCGAGGAGACGCTTCGCCTGATCACGCCGCGCACGCGGCTGATGATCGTCAACTCGCCGGCCAACCCGACCGGCGGCGTGACGCCGAAGCA
>DASSPO010000174.1:0-12456 GCA_035699585.1 Bauldia sp. | reverse complement strand
TCGAGTTCCTCGCCGGCCTTGCCCTCGGCCTCCAGGGTGCGCCCGGCATACACGCGCTCGCCGCCGACACCGACGGCATTGACGGCAGCGAGGACAATGCCGGCGCCTTCGTCACGCCTGACACGCTTCAGCGCGCCCGCGCCCTGGGCCTCGACGTTCCGGCGCGCCTTGCCGACAACGACGCCTATTCGCTCTTCGCCGCCCTCGGCGACCTTGTCGTCACCGGCCCCACCCTCACCAACGTCAACGACTTCCGCGCCATCCTGGTGGGTATCCCCCAACCTCCCCATTGAGGGTGCGGCCCAACCTCCCCCTTGAGGGGAGGTCGAACGCGCGCAGCGCGTTCGGGAGGGGGTCGCTTCGCCCTGATGTGGACCCCGGACCGGTGCTCGAAAGCACCCCCCTCCCGAAGCCCGGCTCGCTTTGCTCGCCGGCCTTCGACCTCCCCTCAAGGGGGAGGTTAGCTTTGCCTCTTGAATGAGGGCCAGCCCCTCCGCGACCACCCCGTAACCTCCTTGAATGAGGGCCAGCCCCTCCGCGCCCACCCCATAACCTCCCCCTTGAGGGGAGGTCGAACGCGCGCAGCGCGTTCGGGAGGGGGTTCACACCACCAGAAGGTCCGTGTGGCTCAGGGGAAGATCGGGCGAGAGCTTGGCGAAGACGCGCTCGCCGCCGCCCTTGTCGCCGTTCTGGTCGTAGACCAGCGCGCCGTTCTTCGGGTTGTAGACGATGCGGTCGTCGGCATCGTGGGCGCTTCCGCCGCGGTGGAAGGCCGCCTCCGGCAGCGGCCCGGGCGACAGCGCATCGAACACCGCGCTCGACAGCTCGATCGAATCGAACCCGGCCTTGAAGTCGGTGATCCGGTCGACGTTGTTCGGCCCGAGCGGGGTCGAGAAGACGAAGGCGTTGGCGCCGCCGCCCCCCGCAAGCACGTCCTTGTCGAAACCGCCGTCGAGCCGGTCGTTGTCGTCCTCGCCGTTGAGCCGGTCCTTCCCGAAGCTGCCGAGGAGGACGTCCTGGCCGATTCCGCCGAAAAGGCGGTCATTGCCGCCGTGGCCCTGAAGGGTGTCGTTGTCGGCGTCGCCATGGAGGCGATCGCTGCCGTCGTCGCCGAAGACCGCGTCCTGCCCGACGCCGCCGTAGATGAGGTCATTGCCCTTGCCGCCGTAGAGCGAGTCGCTGTCGGCGTCGCCGAAGAGGCGGTCGTTGCCGGTATCGCCATAGGCCTCGTCCTGGCCGATGCCGCCATAGAGCCGGTCGTTCCCCTCGGCGCCGAAAAGGTCGTCGTTGTCGCCCTCGCCGTAGAGCCCGTCCTGGCCGTTGTCGCCGTAGAGCCTGTCCTGGCCGTCGCCGCCATAAAGGCGGTCGTTGTTGTCGCCGCCCGAGATCGTGTCGTTGTCGCCCTCGCCGTAGAGGCGGTCGTTCTGCCATTCGCCGTAGATGGCGTCCTGGCCGTCGCCGCCGTAGGCGGTGTCCTTGTGCGCGCCGCCGAAGAGCTTGTCGTTGTCGGCGCCGCCGAAGAGGCGGTCGTTGGCGTTGTCGCCGTGAAGCTCGTCCTGCCCGCCCGCGCCGAAGAGGTAGTCCTTTCCCTTTCCCCCGAACGCGAGGTCATCGCCGGCGCCGCCGGTGACGTTGTCCTTGCCGTTATTGCTGTAGGCGATGCTCCCCATGTCGTTGAGGACGATCGTGTCGCCGAGCTTGGAGCCGTCGATGCGCTGCGTGGCGAAGAGGCTGAGAAGGTCGATCGGATGCTTGCCGAGCACCTCGGCGATGGTCGGCCTGGTGCCGTTGCCGTAGACGTTGTCGAAGCTCGTTTGGTGGGTGTGGGAGAAGACACGGTCGACGAGACTGTTCGCCGCGACCGAGATGTACTGCTTGGACGATACGGCGAGATGGATCGTAGTGGCGTTGCTTGGCGGTGGCGAGCCGTCATGAAGCGTCCAGGCGACGCCGGTGAGGCGGAAGGGCCCGGCATCGGTCTCGATCTCGATCCACGGGTCGGCGCCGTCCTTGCCGTAGCGGCTGTAGGATCCGGCGAACGGGGCGACGGTGGCGGCGCGGAACCAGCCGCCGGGATCGGCGAAGTCGAGAGGGCCGGTCGAATCGTTCGAGGCGAGGTGGGAATACATGGCGAGGGTTCCGGGGCGGTCGGCCGACTATCGGCGTCAATGCTCTCCGAAACGTGAAGAACCGGAGGTGGCAGGTTGCGCCTCCCCCCGGTGCTCGGGATATGGACGTCCGATCCGCCGGAAACCGCCGTGCTCCACGCGAGCCGACGGCGTTCCATCCGCGTGATCCGAAGCGGGACTCGCATGCGCCGTCGCGGGCCATCCGCCGCGGCCGCACCCCATCGGGTCGGCACTTGTCCCCGCGGGGAGATCTCGTCTCTCCCCGGGGGTGAAGGTCTAGGATTCCGGTGCGACCACGACGGTGGCGTCGAGCTTTTCCGCCGGGCTTCCGCCGTAGCGTTCGGTGCGGATCCGCCCCGGCGGCACCCCCTCCTCGACCAGGAACATCGACGCCACCTCGACGAAGGCGGTCGCTCCGCAGATGAAGGACAGCCGGGGCTTCTCGCCGAGCAGCGACAGCGCGTCCTCGATCACCCCGCGGTCGATCCGCCCGGACCGTATGCCGGGCATCGGAGCATCTTCCCGGGTGAGCGTGAGGATCAAGGAAAAGCCCGTATTGTCAGCCGAATACCGCATCAGTTCGTCACGGAAGATGACGTCGGCGAAGGTCCGCGCCGAGTAGATGAGGACGAAGCGCGCCTCCGATTGGGAACGCTGCCTTTCCCGCAGCATCGACATGAGCGGCACCACGCCCGAGCCGCCGCCGATGAGGAGCAGGGGGCCGCCGTCCTCGGGCCGCCAGTAGAAGTGTCCGCCGATCGGGCCGCGGAGCTCGATCGTGTCGCCGACCGCCACGACCTCGTGAAAGAACGGCGATACCTCGCCTGTCGCGAGCCTCTCCACCACCAGCTCGATCGTGTCGCCGCCCGGCGCCGACCCGATCGAATAGCTCCGCTGCGCCTGGTATCCGTCCGGCGCCGTCAACCGGATATCGACGTGCTGCCCGGCGACGAAAGCGAAGGGACGGGCCGGTCGGAGCAGGTAGCTCTTCACCGTCGGCGTCAGCTCGACGATGCGCTCGATCGTCGCCTCCTGCCACTCGATCCGGCTTGGACGTAGGGGTGAATTCATGAGGATGCCGCGGGTAACGCGTCAGTCGCCGGTGAAGCGCTGCTCGCGCCACGGGTCGCCGTAGATGTGATAGCCGCGGAGCTCCCAGAAGCCCGGTTCGTCGCGCGTGGTGAACTGGAGCGCGCTCACCCACTTCGCCGACTTCCAGAAATAGAGGTGCGGGACGAGGAGCCGCGCCGGACCGCCGTGATCGGGCGAGATCGGCCGGCCGTCATAGGCGGTGGCGATGATCGCCTTGTCGCCGGTGAGGTCGGCGAACGGGACGTTGGTGGAATAGCCGTCATAGGAATGCGCCAGGACATACGGGGTGGGTGCAGTTATCCCCGCCGCGGCAAGCACGTCGTCGATCTTGACCCCGTCCCAACTGGTGTCGAACTTGCTCCATTTGGTCACGCAGTGGATGTCGCGCTTGAGCGCGGTCCGGGGCAGCCGGTTGAACTCGTCCCAGCTCCAGGACGCGATCTGGCGCGGCCCCTCCTTGAGGGTGAACCGCCAGGATTCCCTTGCGATATGCGGTGTCGGGCCGGCGGAGAGGACGGGAAATCCGTCTTCCTTGTATTGGCCGGGAGGGAGCCGGGCCGCGTCCTCTGGCGACAGCCGGCGTCCGAAGAATCCGCGCGTGATCAAGCGTGCCTCACGATGTTCCGTCAGTCGTGGAAGGGATCGCTCACCAGTCGTCGGCCGACCATGAAGGCGTCGGCGACGAGGCGAAGCGGGGCGGCATCGACCAGCGAACGGCCTTCGCGGAGGAGCTCGGCGAAGCGGTCGTAGATGTCCTCGTATTCCCGCGCCGGCCGCTCGACATCAAGCACGCCGTTCACCTCGAGGCGCGCGCCGCCTTGGGACAGCCTGAGCTGCGTCCCCGAGGCCGTCTCGATTTCGATATCCCAGGTCTGCGGCCCGGTCTGCCGCCAGTCGAACTCGGCAGCGAGGCCGTCTTCGGTGTGGGCGGTCCGAAAGCGGAGCGAGGCGGCGATCGGCGCGTCGCAGTTCGACGGGAAGGTCAGGTCCGCATGGGCGACGAAGACCGGTGACGGCATCACCTCGGTGACGATGGATAGCGCGTTGATCCCGGGGTCGAAGACACCGAAACCACCGGGCGCCCAGATCCATTTCTGGCCGGGATGCCAGCGGCGCACGTCCTCCTTCCAGGTGATCGCCATCCGCCTTACCGTTTCCCGCTCGAGCAGACGGCGGGTGTGGATTACGGCGGCGTTGTATTGCGAATGCCAGGTGGTGAACAAGACGAGGCCACGCTCGGCCGCGAAGCCGGCGAGGTCGTCAAGTTCGCTCACGGTGGCGGTGGGGGGTTTTTCGAGCATCACATGCTTGCCGGCGGCGAGTGCCTGACGGGCATAGGCGTGGCGAACCTGCGGCGGCGTGCAGATCGCAACCGCGCCGAGGTCGGGCACCGCGGCATACATCTCGGCCGGCGAGCGGAAGGTTGGCACGCCCTCGACCTTGACCCCGCGCTGGCTTGACACCGCCACCAGACGGAAGGCCGGGTTCTGCGCGATCACCGGCAGGTGCTGGTCCTCGGTGATCTTGCCGAGCCCAATGATTCCGATTCCCGTCACCGCCATCGATCGCCCTCTCGTTTCCCGGCATTTGAGCACGTCCCGCGCTCCCATGCACGGTTCGCGCGGCTGAGATCAAGCATCAAATGCCTTTGCCTCGGCCGGCCGGGGGCTGGATGAGCATGGCGGTCAGGTTGCCGCGGTTACGGCCCCGGAGGGGGCCTCCGCCACTGTCGCGGGGCTCTCGGGTCGAGACTTGAGCTCCCGGCGGGCGATGTATGTGTAGAACATGGGTACCACGAACAGCGTGAAGCAGGTGCCGACCAGGATACCGGTGAAGATCACCAGGCCCATGGAGTAGCGTGCCGCCGCTCCGGCGCCCGAGGCGATGATCAGCGGCACGACGCCGAGCGACATCGCCGCCGTGGTCATCAGGATCGGGCGGAGCCGCACCTTGGCGGATGCTACGATTGCCTCCCGGCGCGTGAGGCCGCGCTCGCGCCGCTGCTGGTTGGCGAACTCGACCAGGAGGATGCCGTGCTTGGTGATGAGGCCGATCAGCGTGATCAACCCGACCTGGGTGTAGATGTTGAGCGTGCCAAGGCCGAGATTGAGCGGCACGATCGCGCCGAAGATCGAGAGCGGCACCGACATCATGATGATGAGGGGATCGCGGAAGCTCTCGAACTGCGCGGCAAGCACGAGGTAGATGACGATAATGGCGAGCGCGAAGGCGATGGCGATCGTGTTCCCCTCCTCGATCTCGAGGCGCGACTGGCCGGCATAGTCGATGAAGAATCCCTCCGGCAGTAGCGGACGGGCGATTCCTTCGATCGTGGCGAGACCATCGCCGGTGGTGACGCCGGGAAGCGGCAAGGCCGAAATCGTCGCCGAGTTGAGCTGATTGAACTGCTCGATGGCAGCCGGCGCGACTTCGGTTGACACGGTCACCACGGCGGACAACGGCACCATCTCGCCGGTGACGCTTCGTACGAAGAAGTTGCCGAGCTGCTCGGGATTCTCCCGATACTGCTGCGGCACCTGCATAATGATGTCGTAGCTGTTCGAGTCGCGATCGAACTGGGCCACGGCGCCGCCGCCGACCAGTAGCGCCAGGGTGGTGCCAATGTCGCGCACGGGCAGGTTCAGGGCCGCGGCCCGCTCGCGGTCGACGGTTACGGTCACCTGCTGGGCGTTGTAGGCGAGCGAGTTCTGAACGACGATGAACTTGCCGGAGGCCTGGGCCTTGAGCCGCACCTCTTCGGCTACCTCGTAGACCTGGCTCGGGTCGCCTGTGGTCTGGATCACCAGCGAAATCGGCAATCCGCCGCCGGCGCCGGGAAGCGATGGTGGCGCAAAAACGAAAGCCTGGACGCCGGCCACTTTACCGATCCGCGCCTGCAGGTCCTGCTGGATCTCCTTCTGCGATCGCTCGCGCTCGCTCCAGTCCTTGAACGCCCAGATGGCAAAGCCCGAGTTGGTCTGGCCGCCAAACCCGACAACCGAAAAATTCGCGTCGAGTTCCGGCAGGTCCTTGGTCAGCTCCCGCATCTGCTCGATGTAGGTGTCGGTGTAGCCGGTGGTCGCATAGGGAGGAGCGGTGACCACGGCGAACAGCGCCCCGGAGTCCTCCTCCGGAGCCAGTTCCGCCGATGTCTTGGTGAACAGGAACCCGGTGAGCGCCACGAGCACGATAACGATCATCAGCGTCACCGGGCGATACCTGAGGGAGCCGGCGACCAGCTTCTCGTATCGGTTGGCGACCCGGTCGAAGGCGCGGTCCACGACTTGCTGGAATCGCCCCTGGTGTCCGCCTTTGAGAACGCGCGCCGCCATCATCGGCGTGATGGTGAGCGCCACGATGCCCGAAATCACCACGGCGCCGGCGAGCGTCAGCGCGAACTCGCGAAACAGCGAGCCGGTCAGCCCGCCGGTGAAGGCGAGCGGCGCGAACACCGCGGCGAGCGTTATGGTCATCGCGACGACCGCGCCCGAGATCTCGCGCATCCCTCTGAACGCCGCCTGCATCGGCGTCATGCCCTCCTCGATGTGCCGGTGGATGTTCTCGACCACGACGATGGCGTCGTCGACCACAAGGCCGATGGCGAGCACCATCGCCAGCAGCGACAGGAGGTTGATCGAGTAGCCCATCACGAAAAGGAAGAAGCACACGCCGATCAGCGACAGCGGAATGGTGACCACCGGCATCATCACCGAGCGGAACGAGCCGAGGAAGACAAGGATCACGAGGACGACGATGACGACCGCCTCGGTAATGGTGGTGAACACTTCCTCGATCGAGGCGCTGATCGACTCGGTCGAGTCGTACATCATGGTCATCGTCATGCCGGCGGGCAGACTTGCCTGGATCGCGGGCAGCTCGGCGATGACCGCCGAAGCCGTGTCGAGCGGGTTGGCCGACGGCGTCGGGAAGACGCCGATGAAGGTTCCCGGCATGCCATTGAAGGTGACGATGGTGTCGTTGCTCTCAGCGCCGAGCTCGACCCTTGCGACATCCCCGAGACGCACCACCTCGTCGCCGACCGCCTTGAGCGGCAGCGCCGCGAATGCTTCCGGCGACTGTAGCGTCGAGCGCATCGCGACCGAATAGGCGACGTATTCGTTCTGGGTCTTGCCGGCCGCGGACAGGAAGTTCGCGGCGTTGATCCCCGAGAGCACTTCGGCGGCGGTGAGCCCACGGGCCGCGAGCCGCACGGGATCGATCCAGATGCGCATCGAATAGTTGGCCGCGCCGAGCACCTGGATCTGAGCGACCCCGGGAATGGTCGACATCCGGGGCCGGATCACGCGTTCGATATACTCGGTGACCTGCTCCGAGGTCATGTTCGGATTCTGCAACGCGAGGTACATGAGCGCGAACTGGAACCCGGTGCCCTTGACGATGGTCGGATCTTCGGCCTCGGCGGGAAGCTGGCTCCGCACCTGCTGTACCTTCGACATCACCTCAGTCAGCGCCGCATCGGGGTTCGACCCCAGGCGCATGTTGACGGTGACGACGCTCGTCGAGGGGCGGCTCTGCGAGGTGACGTAATTCACGTTCTCGGTCGTCGACACGGCGGCGGAGATCGGGGCGGTGATGAAACCCTGGATCAGGTCGGCGCTGGCGCCGGGATAGACCGTCGTGACGGTGATCACCGTCTCCTCGACCTCCGGATATTGGCGGACGTTGAGGCTGAACAGCCCCTGGAAGCCGAGGAGCAGGATCAGGAAGGCCAGCACGGTCGAAAGCACCGGCCTTTGGATGAAGATCCGCGAGATCATTGGGTGGCTGTCTGAGTGCCGCGGCCGGGCGGGTTGATGGTATTGTCGACGACCACGGGCATTCCGTTGAACAGCCGGTTCTGCCCGGCGCTGACGACTTGGTCGCCGGGTGCCAATCCCTCACTGATCTCCACCTGCCCTTCGGCGCGCCGGCCCGGCTTGACGAAGACCTGGGCGACGATCAGCCGCTCGGGAGTAGCCGGCGGCGCCGCCGAATCCGCCGGTGCGGCCTGGGCGCCGCCATCCGCGGGCGGAGCGGCGTCCGGCGGCGGCGCCGGGCGGACGACATAGACGTAGTCGCCGTAAAGGCTGGTGACGACGGCGGTCTGCGGGAGGACGATGACGCCATCCTCCGGCGGCAGTTCGACCTTGACCTGCACGAACTGACCGGGGGTCAGTCGGCCCTCGGGATTGGCGATCCGGGCACGAACCGCCACGAGCCGGCTCGATGCGTCGACCTTGGGATCGATGCCTATGATCTCCCCGGTAAAGGGAAGCTCGTTGGAGGTGACGCCGAAGCGCACGGACTGGCCGATCTTCAGCTCGCCGAGGCGCTGTTCCGGGATCGTGAAGTCGGCGCGAAGCGTATCGAGATCCTGGAGCGTCGCGACGATCGTTCCAGGCGAAAGGTACTGGCCGACTTCGACGCGGGGAATGCCGATCGTGCCGGCAAACGGCGCCCGCAGCTTCTTCTGCTTGAGCAATGCCTCGAGTTTGTCGACCTGCGCCGCAGACGCGGCGGCGGCCGCCTGGGCCGCGTCGAGGTCGGCATTGGTGCCTACGCCGCGCTTGTTGAGCTCGATCGCGCGTTCCAGGGTTTGCTGGTCGAGGGCCGCCTGCGTCTTGGCGGCCTGAAGGTCGGCCTCCTCGATGGCATCGTCGAGCTGGACGAGCGTCGCGCCCTTCTCGACCCGCTGGTTGGCGGCGAATAGGATCGCCTCGACGATGCCCGTCGTCTGTACCGTGAGGTCGACGCCGCGCGCGGCGTTGACCGTGCCGATGGTGTCGATCGCCGGCCTCCACGTCGATTCCTCCGCCGTGATGGTCGACACCGTCGCCGGCGCGATCGGCATGTTGGCGAAGAAATCCTCAATCGCCTGGTCGCGGAAAAGATTGAAGCCGACCAGTCCGCCTGCGACGATGAGCAGGAGTGCGGAGGCGATGATGAATCGCTTGATCATCGACGGGGGTTCCCCACTGGCGTAGCGACAAGGGGAAACCAATAGGACGCATCTTCACCGCGCCAAAGCTTCCGCTTGCAAAATCGGAAAACTACTGTACCGTCCGGACGGTTATGTCAAGCGTTGAGGAAGTAAGACCCACGAAATCGGCCGCGCAGACCGGGGCACGGGAGAAGATTCTCGTTGCCGCAGAAGAACTTGCGCGGGTGGCCGGGCCGGGAAACCTCTCGCTTGACGCGGTTGCGGCCAAGGCGGGCGTCTCAAAGGGCGGCCTGCTTTATCATTTCCCGACCAAGGCCAAGCTCCTCGAGGCGCTGGTCGAACGGTTTCTCGGCTCTTTCGATCAGACACTGCGCGAGCGGGAGGCGGAGAGGGCGGGCGTCCCCAATAGCGTGACCCGCGCCTACCTCGATATTCTGGTGAGCGAGCACTTGTGCCGACAGCCACCACCATCGGGCCTCCTCGCCGCCCTCGGCGAGGATCCCAACTTTCTCGCGCCGGTCCGCCGTTTCGACCGGAAGCTCCTCGACCGCATGAAGGCCAACGCCAGCGACCCGACGATGGCGCTCATCGTTTTCCTGGCGCTTCACGGCATCAAAAGCGCGCAGCTCCTCAACATCGAGAGCATCGATGAAGACGAGTTCCGGAGCGTCGTCGCGCGGCTGCGCGAGCTGATCGGCGGCGATTCGGCCGATCAGCCCGGCACCTGAACGAGGTAGGGCGGCCGTCGCTCGTCGGGCAAGGGCCCCAAACTCCTGACGATCTCGAGGTTCTGGGTGAAGGAGCGCGTGAGGTGGGCCTCAAGTGCCTTCTTCGCCCGCTCCCGTCGTCCAGCGAGGATATGACCGAAAATCGAGACGTGTTCGGACACCATGAGAGAGATCACCGCCGAGTCCCGATAGAGGTCGAATGCATGGTGGATGGCGACGAGAACCAGTTGGCTCCGCCGGATGGCCTCGCGGAGCTGCAGGTTCCGGCAGCGCAGGACGATATCGATGTGGAGGTCCCGCTCGAGCCGCTCGATACGGTCGAGCGTGTGGCGCATCTCCGCCGCCCGTCGCGCCCGCTCCCACCGCTCCTTCACCTCCGCGCGCGAGACTTCATCCATCGCCTGGTCGAGGGCGATCGGTTCGAGCAGGCAGCGCATCTCGAAGTGGTCGCGGAGACCGTCCTCGGTCAGGCGCCCCGCATACCAGCGCTGGTTTGAGTCCTGGGTCACCAGTCCGATCCTTTCGAGGCGGGTGAGGACCTCGTGAGCCACGGTCCGGCTAACCCGATGATGGTCGGCGAGCGCGCTCTCGTTGACCTGAAAGCGTCCGAAGGGCAGGGCGCCGGCGATAACATGCTCGACCGCCGGGTAGATGCGCTCGCGGCGGTTCCGAACCTTGAGGTCGGTGGCGATGTCGGGAGGCAGCCTGAGGCCGGCCTCGTGCAGCTCGAGGCGAAGCGGGCCGGCATCGCCCTTGCCGGTCAGATAGCCGCGCCCGGCAAAGTCGCGAAGCAGCCCCTCGCGGCGAAGGCGCCGGAGGGCCGCCGCCGCCGGCACCCGACTCGCGCGGAAGGCGCGGGCGACGGACGATTCGCCGAGCACCAGGCCGGATGGAAAGCTTCCGTCCTCGATGTGCTCGCGGAGCACGGCATAGATGACCTCGTAGAGCGGGGCCGCCGTCTTCGCCGTTGTTTCGCTTGCGCTGTGCGGCATGTCCCCCCGACTACCGGACGATGCGGGTTGAGCCTTCGACCCGCCGGCGGTCGATCGCGTTCCAGTCCCACGCGATACCGAGGCCCGGCTGGTCGGAGGGGACCGCGCGGCCGTCGACGATCCTCATTCCCTCGGTGGTCAGCGTGTCGAGTTGCGGGATGTACTCCACCCAGCGGCCGTTCGGCACGGCGGCGGTCAGCGCGACATGCAGCTCCATCAGGAAATGCGGGCAGACCGCCATGTCGAAGGCTTCGGCGAGGTGCGCCGTCTTGAGCCAGGGGGTGATGCCGCCGATCCGCGCCACGTCGACCTGGACGATGCTCGCCGCGTCGCGCTGCAGGTACTCGCGGAAGTGCGAGAGGCTGTAAATCGACTCGCCGACGGCAATGGGAAGCGAGGTCGAGGCGGCGAGGCGGATGTGGCCGCCGAGATCCTCCGCCGGCAGCGGTTCTTCGTACCAGGCGATGTCGAACGGCTCGTAGAGCCGCGCGCGCCGGATCGCCTCGTCGACGGCGGCGCCCTGGTTGCCGTCGACCATGATCTCGAAATCGTCGCCGACGGCTGTCCGCACCGCCTCGAGCCGCTTGGCGTCCTCCTTCGGTGCCCGGCCGACCTTGATCTTCGACCCGCCGAAGCCGGCGGCCTTGGCGGCAAGCGCATCCTCGATGAGCGCGGCGGTCTCGAGGTGCAGCCAACCGCCCTCGGTGGTGTAGAGGGGGACGGATTCCTGCGCGCCGCCTGCCTCGATATGGAGCGGCTTTCCTGAGCGCCGGCAGCGCATGTCCCACAGCGCGGTGTCGATGGCGGCGAGCGACAGCGACGTGATCGCGCCGACCGCGGTGGCGTGGGTATGGAAGAAGAGCGCCTTCCAGATGGCTTCGATCCGGTCGGGGTCGCGGCCGATGAGCTGCGGCGCGAGGTTGCGCGATATGAGCTCGACGATGGCATGGCCGCCGGTGCCGATGGTGTAGGTGTAGCCCGTTCCGACGGCTCCGTCGTCGGCGGTGATGCGCACGAACGGCGTCTCCTGGCTGACGAAGGCCTGGATGGCATCGGTCCGCTTCACCTTGGGCACGAGGTCGACCATGAAGACCTCGACCCGCTCGATCCTTGCCATCGTCCCCTCCCGTCTTTTCTCTTCACGGCACGGAACCGGTGCCGCTCCCTCACGCCACCGCCCCCGCCTCCTCGACCGCGTGGATGCGGGCCATGATCGCCTTGCTGGTGGTCTCGTAGCGATGGTCGTTCACCACCTCGCCCACGATCCGGAAGCCGTGCATCACCAGGATGCGGTCGGCGACCGTGACCGTCTCCGGCATGTCGCTCGAAATGAGGATGACGGAGACGCCGCCGGCGGCGATCTCGCCGATCAGCTCGTGGAGGTAGGTCTTGGTCTTGATGTCGATGCCGACCGTCGGCTCGTCGATGATCAGGATATCGGCGTTCGCCGCGAGCCACTTGGCGATCGAGACCTTCTGCTGGTTGCCGCCGGAAAGATTGCCGACGGCCTGCGAGAGCGACGGAGTCCGCACCTCGAGGCGCGACACGAACGGCGCCACGGCCCGCGTCTCGGC
>DASSPO010000173.1:0-5076 GCA_035699585.1 Bauldia sp. | reverse complement strand
CTGCCTGGTCACCGACCTCGTCTATGTGCCGCTGGAAACCGGCCTGCTCAAAGCGGCGCGGGACAGGGGGCTGCGCACCGCCGACGGCCTCGGGATGCTGCTCCATCAGGCGGTGCCGGGTTTTGCCCATTGGTTCGGGCGCACGCCCGAAGTGACCCCCGAACTTCGCGCCGCAGTGCTCCGCGACCTGGGCCTAGCCTGATGCTGATCCTCGGCCTTACCGGTTCCGCCGCGATGGGAAAGTCGACCGTGTCGGCAATGTTCGCCGATCGCGGCGTCGCGGTTTTTGACGCAGACCGCACCGTTCATGCGCTTTATAGAGGCGCCGCGGCGCCGGTGGTTGAGGCCGCCTTTCCCGGGACGACGGTGGACGGCGCGGTCGACCGCGACCGGTTGCGGGCCCGGGTGCTCGGCGACGAGCGCGCCATGGTCATGCTCGAGGGTCTCATCCACCCTCTCGTCAAGGTGGAGGAGGTGCGCTTCTTGACGGAGTCGCGTTCCGCCGGCCGGCGCGTGGCACTCCTCGACATTCCGCTCCTGTTCGAGACCAAGGCGGAAGGGGAGGTCAACGCCGTCATCGTCGTCAGCGCGCCCGAGGCGATCCAGCGTGAGCGCATGATGAAGCGTCCCGGTATGACACCGGAACGGCTGGAAGCGATGCTGGCGCGCCAGGTGCCGGACGGGGAGAAACGTCGGCGGGCACATTTCGTCATCGATACCGGCGGTGCACTCGACGAGACGCGGACGCAGGTCGAGGAAATCCTGCGCGCGACTTCCGGCATGGCCGGAGCCTTCTGAGGGCATTCACTCTTGCATCGCGCCATGCTTGGCGCGACTTTTCCCCCCAGCCGAATCATGCGCGAGATCGTCATCGACACAGAGACCACCGGGCTCGACGCGGCCAACGACCGCGTCGTCGAGGTCGGCTGTGTCGAGCTGTACAACCACATCCCGACCGGCCGGCGGCTCCAGCTCTACATCAATCCCGGAAGGCGCATGTCGGTCGAGGCGTCGGCGGTTCACGGTTTGACCGATGCCTTTCTCGCCGACAAGCCGGTCTTTGCCGAAGTCGCCGACGAACTGATCGCATTCCTCGGGGATGCGCCGCTCATCGCTCACAACGCCGAGTTCGATTTCGCCTTCCTCAATGCCGAGTTCGCGCGATTGGGTCAGAAGCCGATCCCGGCACACCGCATGGTCGATACGCTGATGCTGGCACGGCGAAAGCATCCGGCGGGACCAAACTCGCTCGACGCGCTTTGCGCCCGCTATTACATCGACGCGAGCCGGCGCACGCTTCACGGCGCCCTCCTCGATGCGGAGCTCCTGGCCGAGGTCTATGTCGAACTGATCGGCGGCCGGCAGGCGAGCCTGATCCTCACCGAAGAGATGGAAACCGTCTCGACGATGCTCCCGGGAGGGATCGCCGTCCGCGTCGGCGAGCGGCCGGAACCGCGCCTTTTTCGTGTGACCGACGAAGAGATGGCGGCGCACCGGGAGCGAATCGCGATCCTCGGCGCCAACGCGATCTGGCTCGCGTATCTCCGGGCGGCCGACGCAGGTGCGGCCGTGGCGCAGTAGGCTCCGCTTATCCCAAGAGTCGTCCCACCACCTTGGCCGTGTAGTCGACCATCGGAATGATGCGGGCATAGTTGAGCCGGGTCGGGCCGATCACACCGAGGACGCCGACCACACGCTGCTCGCTGTCGCGATAGGGTGAGACAACGAGCGAGGAGCCCGAAAGCGAGAACAGCTTGTTCTCCGAGCCGATAAAGATTCGGACGCCCTCGCCGGCCTCGGCAAGGCCGAGAAGCCGGATCAGCTCGCGCTGCGTCTCGAGGTCGTCAAAGAGGAGCCGCACGCGTTCGAGGTCCTCGAGTGCAGTCACGTCGTCGAGCAGGTTGGCGCGGCCGCGCACGATCAGCGTCTCCGGGTGGTCCGAACTCGCCTCCGCCCAGGACGCGAGGCCGGCATCGACCAGACGGCTCGTGATTCGGTCGAGTTCGGCGCGGGATTCCCGCTGTCGCCGCTCGAGCTCGGCTCGAGCCTCGGCGAGCGTGCGGCCGCGGATGTGGGAATTGAGGTAGTTTCCCGCTTCGACGAGCGCCGACGGCGTGGTGCCCGGGTCGAGGTCGATCAGCCTGTTCTCGACCGATCCATCCTCGCCCACCAGCACCACCAGGCCGCGCGCCGGCTCGATCCGGATGAACTCGACGTGCTTGAGGCGCATGTCCGCCTTGCTCGCGAGCACGACGCCGGCGCCGCGCGAGAGTCCCGACAGGGCCTGGCTGGCGTCAGCGAGTACAGATTCGAGCGTTCGTCCCGGATCGGCCGCCTTGACCTGCGCCTCGATCTGCCGACGCTCCTCAACCGACAGGTCGCCCACTTCCAGCAAAGCGTCGACGAAAAATCGGAGACCAAACTCGGTCGGGAGCCGTCCGGCGGAGGTGTGGGGCGCGTAGATCAGTCCGAGGCTTTCGAGGTCGGCCATGACATTTCGCACCGACGCCGGCGAAAGCGAGACCGGCAGCTTGCGACTGACATGTCGCGAGCCGACCGGCTCGCCGGTTCCGAGATAGGACTCGACGATTTGGCGGAAGATCTCGCGAGACCGCCGGTCGAGGTTCTGAAGTGCCGAGGCCGGTGATTCGGCCGAGGCGGCACCGAACGGAAGAGATGAGGCCTGGTTGGTCATGCGTTCAGGGCTCGATGTTCGCCATAAGTGTTGGTTTTTCGGCCCGGATTCAAGCGAAGCTTTGCGTTCCGCAGGAGCCGCCGTTAAGAAGCGGCATGGAAGTGTTATCACGACCTGTCGCCGCACGGCCTTCTAAGCGAGCTCCGACCGATCTTCGGCCGGTAAGCCTCGAACGGGGCGTCTCGTGCCACGCCGAAGGATCATGCCTGGTTCGTTTCGGCAATACCCAGGTCTTCTGCACCGCAAGCCTCGATCAGAGCGTGCCGCCGTGGCTTCGCGGTGGCGGCCGGGGATGGGTCACCGCCGAGTATGGCATGCTCCCTCGCGCCACGACGGAACGCACCCGCCGGGAGGCCTCGGCGGGAAAGCAATCCGGCCGGACATTGGAGATACAAAGACTGATCGGCCGCTCGCTGCGGGCGGTAGTCGATCTTCCAGCTCTTGGCGAACGCCAGATCATCGTTGACTGCGACGTGCTCCAGGCCGACGGCGGGACGCGGACCGCGGCGATCACCGGTGGATGGATCGCGCTTCGCGACTGCATCGAGTGGATGGCCGCGCGGGAAATGGTGGCGAGGAGCGTGCTTCGCGACCATGTTGCCGCGGTCTCTGCCGGAATTTTCCGCGGCACGCCGGTGCTCGACCTCGACTACGTCGAGGACAGTGAAGCGGAGACGGATGCCAATTTCGTCATGACGGGTTCAGGCGGCATCGTCGAGATCCAGGGGACGGCGGAGGGAGCGCCGTTCACCGAGGAAGAGCTCAACACGCTTCTTGCCCTTGCCAAGGGCGGCATCGCCCGGCTCGTCGAACTGCAGAAGCTCGCGATTCTCTGAGGATGACCGCAATGGCGCGGGCGCTTCGGCGCGGCGAAAAACTGGTAATTGCCACGCACAACAACGGCAAGCTCCGCGAGATCGAAGCGCTGCTGTCGCCCTGCGCCATTTCCGTGGTCTCGGCCGGCGACCTCGGCCTGCCCGAACCGGAGGAAACAGGCGTCACCTTCGAAGAGAACGCAGCATTGAAGGCGGTTGCAGCCGCAACCTCCTCCGGTCTGCCCGCGCTTGCCGACGATTCCGGCCTCGCCGTGGATGCACTGGGCGGTGCCCCCGGCGTCTACTCGGCGCGGTGGGCGGGTCCGGACAAGGACTTCGCCAAGGCCATGCGCAGGGTGGAGGAGGGGCTCGCCGCCCTCGCTGCGACGTCACCCGAGCAGCGGAAGGCCCACTTCGTCGCCGTGCTGGCGCTCGCCTTCCCGGACGGAAGCTGCGATCTTTTCCGGGGCGAAGTCCACGGGACACTAAGCTTCCCGCCTCGCGGGGGAAACGGCTTCGGGTACGACCCGATCTTCGTCCCCGAGGGCCATGACATCACGTTCGGCGAGATGATGCCGGACCGGAAGCAGACGATGTCGCACCGTGCGCGTGCCTTCGAGAAATTTGCCGAGGCGAGGCTTCCGAAATGAGCAGCGAGCCCGGTTTCGGGGTTTATGTCCACTGGCCGTTCTGCGCGGCTAAGTGTCCGTATTGCGACTTCAACTCCCATGTCCGTCATCAGCCGCCCGACCAGGCGCGTTACGCAAGAGCCTTCGCCCGCGAGATCGCAACGACCGCCGACCGTACGCCGGGCCGCACCGTGTCGAGCATCTTCCTCGGCGGAGGCACGCCGTCGCTGATGGTGCCTGCGACCGTCGGTGCGATTCTCGACGCTGTCGCCGCCCACTGGACGGTCGCCACCGATGCCGAGGTCACGCTTGAAGCCAACCCATCGAGCGTCGAGGCGGATCGGTTCCGCGGATACCGCGCGGCGGGGGTCAATCGGGTCTCGCTGGGCGTCCAGGCACTCAACGACAACGACCTCCGCCTGCTCGGTCGGCTGCACGATGTCGCCACGGCGCGGTCCGCGATCGAGACGGCGCGCGCCACATTTCCCCGACTTTCCTTCGACCTGATCTACGCGCGACCGGGCCAGACTCCGGAAGGCTGGGCGGCGGAACTCAAAGAGGCCCTGTCTCTCGCCGCGGACCATCTCTCGCTTTATCAGCTCACGATCGAGGAGGGCACGCCCTTCGCCACCCTTCACCGTGCGGGCAAGCTCAAGACCCCGGATGAAGAAACTTCCGCCGCGCTCTATGCGGCGACGCTCGACATCACCGCCGCCGCGGGACTGCCTGCCTACGAGATCTCCAATCACGCCCGACGCGGGGCCGAATGCCGACACAACCTCGTCTACTGGCGCTATGGCGAGTATGCCGGCATCGGCCCCGGCGCGCACGGTCGCCTCGTCGTCCACGACGGCCGCCATGCCACCGCGAACGAGCGGTCTCCCGAGGCATGGCTCGCCCGTGTCGAGGAACGCGGCGACGGGCTTGTCGTCGACGA
>DASSPO010000172.1:0-4839 GCA_035699585.1 Bauldia sp. | reverse complement strand
GCCGCCGGAGAAGCCGGTGTTGAGGGCGCGCCGGAGCATTTCCTGAGTCACCTGAAGCTTTTCCGAGACTTCCCGCACCTTCCGCATGAAGTCAGGTGTTGACAATTCGCCCAGGCCGCGGGCCTTGCGTTGCGCGTTCAGCGCGGTCTTGAGGAACGTCATGGTCGCCACGCCCGGAATCTCCACCGGGTACTGGAAGGCGAGGAAGACTCCCGCCGCGGCGCGCTCGTCCGGCGCCATTGCGAGCAGATCCTCGCCCAGGAACGTGATCGATCCTTCGGTCACGTCGTAACCGTCGCGGCCGGCGAGGACGTAGGCCAGCGTCGACTTGCCAGAGCCGTTCGGTCCCATGATGGCGTGGACCTCGCCCGCCCCGATCGAAAGATCGATGCCGCGGAGGATCTCGCGCTCGTCGACCGTGACGTGAAGGTTCCTGATTTCCAGCATTGCCATCTTGAAACCGTCCTGTTCCTTCAAGCCCAATCTTCCGTCACCCGGCGACCGCCGGGATGACGCCAACCTGGGCGGAAACCGCCATCATTCCCCATCCCAATAGTCGAGCGAGCCTTCCGGCCGCCCGACGAACCGCACGCCGCCCTTGCCCGTCGCCCAGTCGTAACGGGAGGTCACCGCGAATTTGCCGCTGTCGGGGTACTCGACCACCTCGGTGTTCGACGCGGTCGATATGCCGAGATACCTGAGCGTCGTCTTGCCGGTGTTGATGATCTGGTGCGCGGTCTCCGGCCCGCCGATCGGTGCGGCGCAAACATCGCCGGCGCGGATCGGATGGCGTTCGTTGCCGAAACGGTACTCGCCCTCGCCTTCGAGGATCACGAACAGCTCGTGGATGCTGTGGTGATTGTGGAACGGAAAGGCCTTCTTGCCGGGCTCCACGACGTGCAGCATCACGCCGATCCCGGTCGAGCCGATCATCCGGCCGAAGCTGCCGACCTTCGCCTGGAACGACTCCCCATGACCCATGTCGCGGAGCGGCACGTCGGCGAGGTTGATGACGGGCTTGGACTTCACGGCGTCGTTCATGTTCCGCTTCCCGGGATGACGTTGCGGTAATCCGCCAGCGTGCGCGACGTGTCCCCCTTCCGTCGTGCAAGGATGATCGAGCCCGCGCCGGCAAGGGCGGCGAGAAGAATGAAGATGCCGAGACCCGGCAGGAAGGATCCCGAGACCGCCAGCGCGATGAAGGCAATGCCGCCGGCCGCCATCGCTGCCACGAAGCTGAACACCACCATCCATCCCTCGCGGCTCACCGGCGCCATGGCATTACGCGGATGGCCGAGGGGGAAGCGGCGCGCGAACCGGTGATCGCTCATCGCCCCTGTCCCCAGTCTTCATAGTCGATGTGGCGGACGTGATCGTAGTGCTGTGACCTCGCATCGAAACGCTTGAGCACGGCTGCGGCCTGCGGCGGCACGAAGGCGCGCTCATAGTCCTCGCCGGCGAAGGCCTTGACGGCGTCGATGGAGTCGAAACGCATGATGGTGACAAACTCCACTTCGTCGCCGATCTCGCGGCGAAGGAGGTCGATGCCCCGGTAGCCGGCGACCTTCTTGCCCTCGATCATCTCGAACACCTCTTCCTGGACGATACGCTGATACGCGTCGGCATTTTCCGGTGTCGTCCAGCCATGCCAGATGCGGTAGATCATTCTCTCTTCCGACCGCGGGCGGTCAGCCCACGCTCCCTTCCAAGCTGACGCCGATCAGCTTCTGCGCCTCGACCGCAAACTCCATGGGCAGGTGCTGGATCACGTCCTTTACGAAACCGTTGACGATGAGCGCCACCGCCTCCTCGTCCGAAAGCCCGCGGGACTTCGCGTAGAAGAGCTGGTCGTCCGAGATCTTCGAGGTGGTCGCCTCGTGCTCGAAGACGACGGACGGGTTCTTCGCCTCGATGTACGGGATCGTGTGGGCGCCGCACTTGTCGCCGATGAGCAGCGAGTCGCAGTTCGTGTAGTTCCGCGCACCGGTCGCCTTCCGGTGGCTGGTCACGAGGCCGCGATACGTATTGTTCGAATGGCCGGCGGCGATGCCCTTGGAGATGATCCGGCTCTTCGTATTCTTGCCCAGGTGGGTCATCTTGGTGCCGCTGTCGACTTGCTGATAGCCGTTCGACACCGCGATCGAATAGAACTCGCCGACCGAGTCGTCGCCGCGCAGGATGACGCTCGGGTACTTCCAGGTGATCGCCGAGCCGGTCTCGACCTGGGTCCACGAGATCTTCGACCGCGCGCCGCGGCAGTCGCCGCGCTTGGTGACGAAGTTGTAGACCCCGCCCTTGCCCTCGGCGTTGCCGGGATACCAGTTCTGGACCGTCGAATACTTGATCTCCGCATCCTCCTGCGCGATCAACTCGACCACCGCGGCGTGAAGCTGGTCCTCGTCGCGCATCGGCGCGGTGCAGCCCTCGAGGTAGGAGACGTAGGCCCCCTTCTCGGCGATGATCAGGGTGCGCTCGAACTGGCCGGTATTCCGCTCGTTGATGCGGAAGTAGGTCGACAGCTCCATCGGGCAGCGGACGCCCTCCGGCACATAGACGAACGATCCGTCGGAGAAGACCGCCGAGTTGAGCGTGGCGTAGAAGTTGTCGGTGACCGGGACGACGGAGCCGAGATATTTCCTGACGATCTCCGGGTAGTCGCGGATGGCCTCGGAGATCGCACAGAAGATCACGCCGGCCTTCTTCAGTTCCGCCTTGAAGGTGGTCACCACGGAGACCGAATCGAACACCGCGTCGACCGCGACCCGTGCCCCCTCGACCCCGGCCAGCACCTCGCGCTCGCGGAGCGGGATGCCGAGCTTCTCGTACGTGGCGAGCAGCGCCGGATCGACCTCGTCGAGGCTCTTCGGGCCCGGCGACTTCTTCGGCGCGGAGTAGTAGTAGATGTCCTGGAAGTCGATCTTCGGGTAGTGGACCTTGGCCCAGGTCGGCTCGGTCATGGTGAGCCAGCGCCGGTAGGCGCCGAGCCGCCACTCGAGCATCCACTCGGGTTCGCCCTTCTTCTGCGAGATGAAGCGGATGGTGTCCTCGGAAAGACCCTTCGGGGCCTTCTCCGACTCGATATCCGTGACGAAACCGTATTTGTACTGATCGACGTCGATCCGGCGAACGGTATCGACCGTCTCCTGAACGGCAGGCATTTCTCACTCCATCCACAGCGGTTTCAAGGACCGCGGGTTGAGCCGGGCGGGCTCAGGCCGCCCTTATGTGTCCCGGCGCCATCTGCTCTAGCACACGGCGCCACCTTGTTGCGAACAAATCTAAGCTGGACTCCTCGGATTGCCACCCGAGGCTCAGCCTGATGGCCGTTTTCGCGCTTTCCGGCGGTACTCCCATCGCCGCAAGCACGTGACTCGGTGCCACCTTGCCCGACGAGCAGGCGGAGCCGGAAGACACCGACACGCCTTCAAGGTCAAGGGCGATCACCAACGTCTCGGCCGGGATCCCGGCGACGCCGATACAGAGCGTTTGCGGCAACCGCTCCGCTCCGGCGCCGAAAACCGTCGCGGCCGGGCCCGAGCTTGATATGGTGTCGGCAAGCCCATCGCGCCAGCGTTTCCATAGGGCCGCCCTCGATAAATCCGCGATCGCCGCCCGCGCTGCCGCCCCGAAACCGGCAATCGCCGCCACATTCTCGGTGCCCGCCCGGGACCGCTTCTCCTGGCCGCCGCCGACAAGGAGCGGTGCGAAGGCGAGATCCTCGTGCGCCCGGACGATCGCCCCGGCCCCTTGCGGCCCGCCGATTTTGTGCGCCGACAGGGTCAGCACATCGACGCCGAGGGCCGCGATGTCGACCGGGATCCGCCCCGCGGCCTGGATGGCATCGGTATGGACGATGGCCCCGGCCTCGTGGGCGAGGCGCGCGATCTCGGCGACCGGCTGGATCACGCCGGTCTCGTTGTTGGCGAGCATGACCGAGACCAGCGGCCGCGCCTCCTCGGCGGCAAGCCCCTCGAGCATGTGCCGGAGCGCGTCGAGCTGGACCAGCCCGTCGCGATCGACGGGGATCGTGCGCACCTTCTCCGGCGCGAACCGGCCGCCCGAAAGCACCGATACATGCTCGGCGGCGGAGATGAGAAGGAAGTTCGCGCGATGCGGCTTGCCCCGGAAACTCCAGTCATGGGTGAGGACCGTGTTGTTGGCTTCGGTGCCGCCGCTCGTGAACGTGACAAGCCTCGCGTCCCCGCCCACCAGCGCTGCCACCTCGGCCCGGGCCTCCTCCATGCGTTTCCGCGCCGCTCGCCCGTCGGCGTGAACCGACGAGGCGTTCCCCACCTCGTTCAGCGCAGCGACCATCGCCTCGCGCGCCGCGGGTCGGAGCGGCGCGGTGGCGTTGTAGTCCAGGTAGATGCGGTCCATTGGCGTGTTGCCTTCAAACGCTACGGTCCCGGCACGGGTTGAGCATAAACCTTAGCCGCGTTTCAGGGACCGCCCGGTCCGCGGGTAGCGCCACGGCATCCGGGCCCCTCCGGTGAGGTCCGGCCATGACGGCCGCCGCTCCGAGCAGGGTTCTTGCTTTGCAGATTATACGCGGCCTGTTCAAGGGCCCTCACCGTGAGAGCGGGCAGCCTGCCGGCCGTTCTCCTCGCCTTGGTCGCCGCCGGCGCGCCCTTGGCATGACCGAAACCGAGTTCACCACCACGCCCGACAAGCGCCAGTATGATGGTTCAGCGCCGGCTTTCACCCGGCAGCGGCCACCATACCCGAGACGGCGGCAAAATGGACCATGGCCGCGGCGAGCACGAAGGCGTGCCAGATGGCGTTCTGGTAGGGCACGCGCTGGAGGGCGTGGAAGATGACACCAAGCGAGTAGAGTCCGCC
>DASSPO010000171.1:0-2401 GCA_035699585.1 Bauldia sp. | reverse complement strand
ATCATCAGGAAGACGATGATGATGATGACCGCGTACTTGCGGACGAAGGTCCATAGCGCATGCGAGCTCATGCGGCTCCGCCTCCGGCCGCAGCCTGCTGCGCATCGCGGCTGATCTCGAAGAGGCGGAACATGACGTCCTCGATCCTGGCGCTCCGCGCGTCGATCTCGCCGATCATCCGGCCGGCCCGCATCAGGTAGGCGCGCTGGGAAAGGCCGAGCACCTCCTCGATCTCGGAAGAAACGAGCAACACCGCCGCGCCGCCGGCCGCGAGTTCGACGACGAAGTCGTGGATGCGCCGGCGGGCGCCGATATCGACGCCCCGTGACGGCTCGTCGAGGAGCACGATCCGCGGCTTCCCGAACATCCACTTCGACAGCAGCACCTTCTGCTGGTTGCCGCCAGAATAGAGCGCGACGCGGCCGTCGACGGCGTTCGGAGTGACGCCGAGATGTTCGATCAGCGCCTTCACCCGTGAGCGTTCTTCGTTCTGGCGGACCACGCCCCAGCGCGCGATCGAGGCAAGGTGGGGCAGCGAGACGTTGGGCCGCACGACCTGGGTGAGGACCAGGCCCTGCTTGCGGCGGTCCTCCGGGATCATCACCAGGCCGAGTTCGACCGAGGCGGCGGGACTGGGCGCCAGGTAGCGCTGCCCGGCAATGAGAATTTCCCCGGCGGTGATCGGGTCGGCGCCGAAGATCGCCCGCACCGTTTCGCTCCGCCCGCTGCCGACGAGGCCGATCAGCCCCACGATCTCTCCCGGCCTGACGGAGAGCGACACGTCGCGGAGTCCGGTGTCGGTGGCGATGTTCCTGACCTCGAGAAGCGGCGGGACCGACCGGTCCGGCGCGGCGGGCTTTGCGGGGAAGGCCACGTCGGCGGATTCGCCGAGCATGGCCTCGACGAGGCTGGCCTTGTTTTCCTCCTTCGCCTGCGAGGTTCGCACCACCTGTCCGTCACGCATCACGGTGATGCGGTGGCAGGTCGAAAGCGCGTGGTCGAGGAAGTGGGTGACGTAGATCACGGTCCGTCCGTCGGCGGCGAGCCAGGCGATCACCTCGTGCAGCCGCTCCGCCTCGTCGGCGGTGAGCGAGGAGGTCGGCTCGTCCATGATGATCACGCGGGCGTTCCGCGCGATCGCCCGCATGATCTCGACCTTCTGGCGATCCGCGATCCGCAGCTCCCTGACGATCGCCCCGGGATCGAGACCGAAATTGCAGCGCCGGTCGAGTTCGCGGAAACGCTCGGCTTCGTTGCCTTTGAGGACGCCGCCGGCATTGTCCTCGATCCCGAGAAAGACGTTGTCCGCGACCGAGAGCGCCGGGACCAGCTGCAGCTCCTGGTGGATCATGGCGATGCCGTGCTGGAGAGCGCGGCGCGGAGTCCAGTTCGTGACCGCCTCGCCGAACACTTCGAGCCGTCCGGCGTCGAATGAATAGTAGCCGCCGATGATCTTGCCGACGGTCGACTTGCCCGCGCCGTTCTCGCCGACGAGGCCGCGCACCTCGCCCGCCCGGAACTCGAGGTCGATCGATCGCAGCACCTTGATCGGGCCGAAGGACTTCTCGATGCCGATCAGGCGGACTACCGCGTCGCTTCCAAGTGGTGCGGGTGAATCGATCGCCATCGCGGTTCTGCACACGCCTTACTGGTCATCCCCGCCCAGGCGGGGACGACAGTATGTGGTTCTGGCGCGCAATCGTCGAATGACACGCGCGAACCAGCCGGGGCAACGTCGCCCTCGGCTGCGGATTCGCCGGCCTCAGCCCTGCCACTCGCCCTTGAAGTCGGGATTGGCGTCGAGGACTTCCTTGTTGATGAGCGCCGGCACCGGACCGATCTTGTCGGAGTCGACGACCGGGTTGACCTCCTTGCCCTCGAGCGAGTCGATCACCGCCTGGAGCGCGTATTCGCCCATCGACACCGGGAAGTAGGCCAGCGTCACGTCCCACCGCCCCTCGCGAATGGCATCGATGGCGATCGCCGCCGCGCCGCCGCCGGAGATGTAGAGCGACGGCACGTCGATGCCGGCGTCTTCGAGCGCGATCTCGGCGCCGACCAGATGCTGGTCGGCATTGGACAGGATCACGTCGATGTCCGGATTGGCCTGAAGCACGTCCTGCATGCCGGCCATCGACTGGTCGGGGTCGTAATTGCCTTCGACCGTGGCGACGACCTTGATGTTGGGGTGCTCGCCGAGAGTCTTGAGGAACGTCTCGTAGCGGAGATTGTCGAAGGGATAGATCTTCTGGCCGATGATGATGACGACGTTGCAGGGATCCTTGCCCTCGCAGGCCTTCGCTGCGGCCTCGGCCTGGATCTTGGCGCCGATCGCCGGGTTCGAGGCGACGGTCGCGGTCAGCCCCGGCACCTGCGGTTCCAGCGTGTCGAGCTTGGGCCC
>DASSPO010000170.1:0-7060 GCA_035699585.1 Bauldia sp. | reverse complement strand
GAGACTTCGCCATGTTAACCTTCACGTTGCTTGTTTCGCTGCTGATGCCATCAGGCGAGGTGCAGAGCCTGCTGCTCGGCGAAGGCATGACCCGGGAGAAGTGCGACCGCGAGGCGGTTCGAGCCCAGGTGCAGCTGACCGATACCCTGTCGGTTGCGCAACTGGTCGAGATTCGCTGCGCCCCGGCCTTCGAGGCGTGAGCCATTCCGTGAGAGCCTTCCCGCCGGCGTCCCGGCGTGATCGGACGGCCTAGGCGAAACGCTTCATCCAGAAACGCGATCCGCCAGGCCTCGCCCAAGCTCCCAAACTCCGGCTAACGAGCCGAGCTCCATCTGCCGAGACGATACGGCTCAAGGTCGCATCAGTCGGGCATGATCGCCGGGCCCTTGGGGAAATCAGCGAAGACGGACGCCTCGACCTTGAAATTGGTCGCCAACAGTTCCGGCGTGTTTGCCGCCATCCACGCGGTGATCGAGATCGATTGATAGACGCCGCTGTTGAGGACGAGCAGCACCTCCATCACGTCGTCGCCGGTGTTCTCGATGTAGTGGCCGTAGCCCTGGGGGACGTAGCCGACATCGCCCGAAGCGAAGTCGTCGGTGCGGGCGCGCCCGCCGGAACCGAAGACGGTCATCCGCGCCTTGCCCTTGAGGTAGTACTGCCACTCCGACGCGTTGGGGTGCCAGTGCAGCTCGCGGATCGCGCCGGGGCTGATGCGGAGGATCGCCCCGGTCATCGTCGTCGAGATCGGGAACTCGTTCATCGACACCGTCGTCATCGTTCCGCCGGGGAAGACATCGGGCTGCTGCGCGTGGAAGCGGTAGCGGTGGGTGAGGGCGCTCGACAGCATCGATCCCGGCGGGGGATCGGCAGGGAGAGGCGGCGGCACCGGTCCTTTTGAGATGTAGACCTCCTTCTTGGGGAAGTCGGCGAACACGTCGGCGGGAACGCCGAAATTCTTCGCCAGTACCTCGGCCGGCGTATGACCGACCCAGTCGGTGATCGAGAAGGTGCCGAATTCGGAGAAGTAGCCGTTGTCGAAGACCAGCAGGAACAGGCAGGGCTTGTCGCCGATGCCCTGGATCGAGTGGCCGTGGCCGCGCGGGAAATACCAGACGTCGCCAGGCCCGAAGTCGACCGTTTCGGATCGATTGTCGGGGTCGATGGTGGTGACCCGGCAACGACCGTCGATGACGTAAGCCCACTCAGCGGCGTTGGCGTGCCAGTGGAGCTCGCGGAGCGCGCCGGGGTCGAGCTGCATGAGCACGCCGGCGAGTGTTTCCGACACGGGGAACTGGACGACCGTTGCCTCCTTAGCCCAGCCGCCGTCGAACTGCTTCGGGGCCACGCCGGCGAAGGCGTAACGGAAGGAGGGGAGGTCGGCGCCGTCAAGCGGCGGTGGCGTCGGGCCAAAGGCCGGGGCAGGCGTCGTCTCCCATGCTCCCGGTGTCGATGCGGTCCACAGGCCAGCGATCACGGCCCCGCCGCCGATCGCAGAGCGTCGCGATATGCCTTTCATGACAATTCCCCCTTTTCGTGGCTTCTCACGCGGCAAAATCCAGCTTGATCGTGACCTCATCGTCTCTCGTCGTCACGGTGGTGCGATCGGCACCGGCGCCAAGGAAGAAGCCGGCGAGTCCGCCTGCCGCCGCTGCTTCCTCATGCAGGATGGCATGGGAAGCGCGCGTGTGATGAAAAACCGGCGGCGGCCTGCCGCGATAGACGAGCACAACAGTGAGCTCAAGGTTGTCGTAGCTCGCCTTGATGGCGACCGGCGCCAACAGGTAGGCGCCCTCCTTGAGGTGGTCGATCAGATCGCCGACCGCGTCGCGGGCGCGCTCGATCACGTCTTCGCCGAGCTTCCAGGCCGTGCCTTCCCGGCCGAGAAAGGCGGTGAACTCGCCACGGGCGGCATCAGTGGCATCCCAGGTCGCGGCGCCGCGCCGACGAATGCCGATCCTGAAGACGAGGGTCAGGCCAATGGCGATGGCAAGGCAGACCGTCAGCATGTCGCTGGTGACGGTCTGGAGCCAGTCGGGCAGACGATCGAAATACTCCGGCTTCACCTGCGTCAGGAGGCCGACGAACAGGGCTATGCTGACGGCGAAGCCGCTCCGGAGGTCGAGGCCGCGGACGATCATCACCTGGATGCCGCTGACGACGAGGAAGGTGGCAGTGAAAACGAGGATCGCCCCGGCGATCTCGAGCGGCATAGCGATGATGGCGGCGCCGATCTTGGGCACGAAGGCGAAGACGAGAAGGATCACGGCGGTGGCATAGGCGATGGCGCGGCTGGTGGCGGCGGTGGCGCTCGACAGGCCGACGAGGGAGGCGGCACTGCTCATGCCCGGCGCGCCGACCAGACCGCCGGCAAGGCAGCCGATGCCGTCGCCGGCAATGCCGCGGGCGATGTTCTCCATGTCCGGGCGTTTCCAGTCGGCGTCGTTGATGCGCTGGGCGGTGGTGACGACGCCGACGGTGCGCAGCGTCGCCGCCGTGGCGGAGGCGACGAAGGCCGGGATCAGAGCCGGCTCGAAGCCGTAGGCGATGAAGGACGGGTCGGGCAAGTCAAGCCATGCGGCGGCGCCGATCGCAGCGAAGATCGGCGTGCCGATCAGTCCGGTGGCAAAGCCCAGGGCGACGCCGATGATGATGCCGAGGAGGGTCGAGACCAGGCGAAACACGCCGCGGCCCCAGATGGAAAAGGCGACGCAGGCGGCAAGCGTCACGGCGCCGACGAGGACGTGCGAGGGGAAGCCGGGCAGCGTCTCATCGGAAACGTCAAGGGTCTCGGCCGTGCCGACGATCCCGAGCTGGAGCCCGACGACAAGCACGGCGAAGCCAGCGATCACCGGCTGGAAAACGACGCGGAGGCGGTCGAGAAGCTGCGAGAAGCCGATCTCCACCAACGCGGCGAAGACGGTCATGCCGGCGACGGCGGGAAGGCCGCCCGACTTCGCGGCGAGGATCGCCGGTCCGAAATAAATCGCGGAGTAGACCGGCGGGGCGAGGAAACCCGAACCGAAGAAACGGCCGTTCCAGGCCTGAACGGACGTGCCTAGGGCGGCGGCGATGAGGGCCAGGCTGACGAGACCCGTGGTGACGTCCGGCGACGCCTTGGCCGCGCGGGCCACGAGGACGACCAGGATGAGATAGACCGAGATCAGGATCGCGTATTGCAGGCCAAGGGCGGCGAGCCGCGGAAAGGGCGGCACGTCTTCGACACCGTAGACGAGGTCGGACGGCTTGGTGGCCATGCGCGAGTTCTGCGAATCCAGAAATGCAGGCTGCGATCATGCTGTGGCGGAACGAATAAGAACAGTCTCGGAGAAACCTCGCCGCCTCCTCGGTGTCAGGAACGGAGGGCCAGACGGGCGTTGCGATCCCTCCGCCAATGTCCGGGAGAGACCCCGACGTGGCGTTTGAAGGTGCGGTGGAACGCTGCCTCGGATTCATAGCCGACCGCAATCGCCGCTTGTCCGACGCTGGTCGCTTCGTCATCGAGGAGGCGGGCGGCCATCTGCATCCGCCACCGGGCCAGGTAGGTCATCGGGGCGACCCCGACGAAGAAGGTGAAGCGCTGGGCGAAGCCCGAACGCGACAGGCCAACCTCACGGGCCAGCTTCTCGATGGTCCAGGACTCGGCGGGCCGATCGTGGAGGAGCCGGAGGGCGGCGCCGACCTGGCGGTCGCGGAGACCCGCGAACCAACCGCCTGTCTCCTCCGGCAGGTCCGCCACGTATTGGCGGAGAACCTCGATGAAGAGGAATTCGGCCATCTTGGCGAGGGCGCTATCGCCGTCCGGCGCCTTGGCGTCGTCTTCGCCGACGGCCTGGTCCAGAAGGGACGCAAGGACCCCGAAATTCGACGCCGCAACTTCCCCGACGATGAGCCCCGGGAGCGCGTTCAGCAGTGGATTGAAGGGCGCGACATCGCAGCCGATGAAGCCGCAAATGAAGCGGCAGGACAGCGGATGATCCTCGCCGCCGTTCAAGGCCGCGAAAAGCGGTCGATCGCGTTGTACGGCTTCGTAATAGTCGCCGAGTCCGGCCGGCGCGGATTCACGGAGCCCCGGCGCCGACGCGAGGACGTGAAAGTCGCCGCGCGGGGCGATCATCACGCCTCCTTCGCGGAGGAGAACCGGCTCCCCAGCACCCGGCACCTCCGCCCAGCAGGCTCCTTCGATGATGACGTGGAACGGAATGACGTGTTCCGCCCGTGGAAAAAGAATACGCCCGAACTCGGCGGAATTGGGCGTCTCTGATACCCAAGGGGCGTAAGCGTTGGTGTCGAAGAAGACAGCCCCGGTCATGCGGAGCGTCCGCATTACCTCTCCGAGCGGCCCGTGCTTGCGTCGCCGCGCACGGGCGTACACCTCTTCCATCGACATTGGGTCATGACGCATCCGGCGCGAGACCCTTGTTTTGGACGATCAAGCAGAAATTGCGGACGATGCAGAATATCACTTTCCGTGGTCCTTCTCCATCGTGACGGCAGATCGGGGCGAGGGGGGCCGTTCAAATCTGCCCCACCTCTCGACGCCCCGGTCCGCGAAAACAGGGAGGTCGAACATGCGCCTTCGTCTTGCCGCCGGCGCGGCATCTCTCCTCTGCCTCAGCCTCACTGCTGCCTCGGCCGGACCGGCGGTCGACGCCGCCCGGGCGGGTGACATGGCTGAGCTCACGGCTCTCCTCGCCGACCCGGCCGCGCTCAACGAGCGCGACGCGACGGGGGAGACGCCGCTGATCGCGGCGTCGCTCGCCGGCAATACTGAGATCGTCGTCGAGCTGATCAAGCGCGGCGCCGACGTCCAGGCGCGCAACGACCGCGGCATGACGGCGCTCCACGCGGCCGCCTTCAGCGGCGACCTTGCATCGGTCGAGGCGCTGGTCGCCGCCGGTATCGCGGTCGACGACGCCGACAACAAGTTCAAGGTGACGCCGCTCCTCGTCTCGGCGGAGGAGGACCGCATCGAGGTCTTCAAGTACCTGCTCGCGCAAGGCGCGGACGTCTCGCTCACCGAACGCCACGGCTACAACGTCCTTAGCCGGGCAGGATTCAAGGGGCGGTCCGACGTCATCGCGATCCTCCTCGAGAACGGCGCCGTCTGTCAGGAGGCCGACCCGATCTGGTTCAAGGAGTGCAACAGGCTCAAGGCCGAGATGGGCCTCTGATCTTCACCTCACAAACCAACGGAGAACAGCCATGAAGCCTATCAATCTGTTGCAGGCCGCGGGATTTGCGACCGTGATGCTCGGCGCAATCGCCCTCGGACAAGCCTCGGCCGCAGAGGTGAATACCGGCTACTTCGGGAATGTCGCGATCGAGGGCTACGACGCGGTCGCCTACTTCACCCTCGGCAAGGCGACCAAGGGCTCCGACACGTTCACCCGCGACTGGGGCGGCGCCACCTGGTATTTCGCGAGTGCGGAGAACCGCGATCGCTTCGCAGCGAATCCGGAGGCCTACGCGCCGCAGTTCGGCGGCCTCTGCGCCGAGGGGGTTGCGTTTCACGAAGTGACGGTCAACATCGAGCCCGAGGTGTTCGCAATCGTCGACGGCAAGCTCTACTTCACCGCCGCCACGGCCTTTGCCGACCTTCCCGGCAACTTGCCGAATGCCGTCAAGAACTGGCCCGAGGTCCACGGGGTGCTCGTCCAGTAGCGGCATCGCTCGGCGGCGACAGACCGTTCCGGGTTTGAACGAACGGTCGCCATGACTGAAAATTTGACGCCGGGAATCGACAATCCCGGCGTCTCGTCCTACTCAGGGCGCAGGCCGAGGCTATCCGGCTGCCTGCGCCAAGGGAGGGCAAGAGATATGGCTGGCAAAAAGATTCTGATGCTCGTCGGCGATTTCACCGAGGAGTACGAGATTTTCGTCTTCGACCAGGCGATGGAGGCGGTCGGCCACGAGGTCGATATCGTCTGCCCCGACAAGAAGGCAGGCGAGTTGCTTCATACCTCGCTGCACGATTTCGAGGGCCACCAGACCTATACCGAGAAGCTCGGCCACATCCATCACGTGACCAAGACCTTCTCGAAGGTCGACCCGGCCGACTACGACGCGGTCTATATCGCCGGCGGGCGCGGTCCGGAATACATCCGCATCGACAAGCGGGTGCAGTCGATCCTCCGCCACTTCCATGAGCACGACAAGCCGATCTTCACCATCTGCCACGGCGTGCAGGTGCTGATGGCCGTCCCCGAGTCGATCCGCGGCAAGCGGGTGGCCGGGCTCCAGTATTGCGAGCCGGAGGTGACGGCGGTCGGAGGTGTCTATGTCGACGTGCCGCCGACCGGCGCGCATGTAGACGGCAAGCTGGTCTCGGCCAAGGGCTGGACGGGACTCGCCGCCTTCATGCGGGAATGCCTCAAGGTGCTCGGCACCGAGATCCACCACGGCGACGTCAAGGGAACCAAGCCCGCGAAGGCGACGCCGAGCCGGAAGGCGGCGAAGAACGGGAACGGGGCTCGCGTCGCGGCCTAGTGCCAAATCTGCTGCCCTGGCCCTCTTCGTGAGGAGCCAAGATCATCGCCAATCGACGCCATCTCGGGATCGAGGCGGCGGCAACGATGCGTGAACTCGCATGATCGGGACGCTCAGGGTTGCTTGAGCGTCGTCCCCTGGTCCGCGGCGACTATCGCCTACCGCCCGGGCTCCACGGCTCGTAGTCGGGGCGGGCAGGGGTGCGCGGCGTCCCGTGGAGGATCGAACCCGGCGGCCGGTAGGCCATCGGCGTGCCGGTCGGGTTGGGCAGGTAGGGCTTCTCCCACTCCCGCGGCTTGTACGGGGCCGGCGGTTCGTCGGTCCGATAATGGATCCACCCGTGCCAGCCCGGCGGGATGCGCGAGGCGTCGGCGACACCGTTGTAGATGACCCAGCGCCTCGTGCCGTCCCTGTTGCGGTAGTAGCGGTTGCCCTGGTCGTCCTCGCCGACGGCGATGCCCTTCCGCCACGTGAAGAATCGCGTCCCGAGCGTCTCGCCGTTCCACCAGGTGAAGAATTGCAGAAGGAAGCGTTTCATCGCGTTCGCGAGCCCTGAACAACCGCCCGACTT
>DASSPO010000169.1:0-19831 GCA_035699585.1 Bauldia sp. | reverse complement strand
CCCTTGCCCCGCTGCAGGCCGGCGCCGCCACGGCCGCCGAGGCCGAGGCCGCCGCCATGGCGCTGCTGGCGCGCGTCCACGTGGCGGACCAGGCCCACAAGCGCCCCGGCCAGCTGTCCGGCGGCCAGCAGCAGCGGGTGGCGATCGCCCGCGCCCTCGTCTTCGAGCCCGAGCTCCTGCTTCTCGACGAGCCCCTCGCCGCTCTCGATCGGAAACTGCGGGAGGAGATGCAGCTCGAGTTCCGGCGCATCCAGCGCGAGCTCGGCGTCACCACCATCAACGTCACGCACGACCAGCGCGAGGCGCTGATCATGTCGGACGAGATCATCGTCATGGACAAGGGGCGCATCCAGCAGATGGGCCGGCCGACGGTCACCTATCGCGCCCCGGCCAACCCCTTCGTCGCCGGTTTCATCGGCGTCACCAATTTCCTCGCCGGCAAGGTCCGTCGCTGCGGCGAGGGCAGCGTGACGCTCGCGGTCGGGGAGACGGTCATGGCCGGCCGGGTCGCGGCCGCCCTCCCGGCGCCCGGCGCCGCGGCGGATGCCGCGCTCCGTGCCGAGCAGATCCGCATCGCCGCGAGCGCCGAGGCGCTCGCCGGCCTCGAGACGGTGGTTCCCGGCGACGTATCCGACGTGATCTTCGAGGGCGAGCGCGTCGTCTACGAGGTCCGGCTTCCGCCGCTCGGCGGCGTCACGCTCCGGGTCTTCGATCACGATCCTGCCGAGCATGCCGGCTTCGCCGCCGGCGCGCGCGTATTCCTGGGCTGGAATCCGCGCGATCTTCTCGTGTTTGCCCGTTGATCCGGCGAGACGCCGGAGTTTCAGGAGGGAAGGACAATGACGATCAGGAATCCGTCGGGACTGCGCATCTCACGCCGGAGGTTCATGGGCGGCGCCGCCGGCTTGGGCGCCGCGGCCGGGCTGTCGAGCCTCGGCCTCACCCGCGCGCTCGCCCAGGAGCCGCCGAAGCCGGCGGAGATCATCGTGCGGGCCTGGGGCGGCGTGTGGGTCGATTCGCTCAAGGCCGGCGTCTCCGATCCCTTCACGGCGGCAACCGGCATCCCCATCCGCCACGACCTCACCGAGGACAACGAGATTCAGCCCAAGGTGTGGGCGGCGGTCGAGCAGGGCCGGGTGCCGCCGATCAGCATCAACTGGGACACCACCGTCAACGCCACCAAGTCGGCGCTCCGCGGCGTGACCGAGGATCTCTCGGACCTGCCCAACCTTGCCGGGGTGCTCCCCTTCGCCAAGCCGGAGGGGCTGACCGGCGTGCCGCTCGTCAACACTTACGCCTACGTCTATGTGCTCGCCTATCGCGAGGAGGCGTTCCCGGACGGTCCGCCGACCTCGTGGAACGTCCTCCTCGACCCGAAGTTCAAGGGGCGGGTGGCGATCTACAATGACGGTATCGGCATGCACTTCCCGGCGGTGATCGCCGGCGGCGGCACGATCGCCGACATCCCCGACAACATGCAGCCGGCCTGGGACTGGTTCGCCAAGCTCAAGGCCAACTCGCCGCTTCTCGGCGAGGATCCGGACTTCACCGCCTGGTTCCAGAACGGCGAGATCGACGTCGCCTGCACCATCTCGTCGAACGCCCGCGAGGCGCGCAACAACGGCATCAAGGTCGATTGGACCGTGCCGCAGGAGGGCGCCAAGATGGACACCGACTGCCTGTGGATTCCCAAAGGTCTGCCGGAGGGCGACCTCTACTGGAGCAAGCAGTACATCAACTACGCCATCAGCCCCGAGGGCCAGCAGGCCTGGCTGACCCCGCTCGGCCTCCCCGGCGTCGTGCCCGGTCTCAAGCCGCCGGCCGATCTCATCGACGACATGTCCTACCCGACCACCGAGGAGCAGTTCGCCAAGCTGATCTTCGTGGCGCCGGCGGTTCAGGTCGAGCACCAGTCGGAGTGGTTCGCCAAGGTCAAGGAGATCATGCAGAGCTAGGCCGAGGCGGACACCCATCCCCCCTCGTCCCCCGCGCAAGCGGGGACGCGGCTTTCGGTCCGGCACCGACGTGATCGCATTCCCGCTTGCGCGGGAATGAGCGGTCGGGTGGAACCCCACGTCTCCGCATATGCGAACCTACCGCACCGCCTATCCCATCCTCTGGCGCGTCTTCGATGCGCTGGAAGCGGCGGTCGCGTTCCTGTGGCCGGCGCGATTCGCGCCGGCGCTTCCCTACCTTCTGGTGCTCCCGGCCGTACTGCTGACCGGCCTGCTCGTCATCGGCCTGGTCGAGATCGCCGATACCAGCCTCCGCGTCCTCGATCGAAGCACGTTCCGTCTCTCCGAGACTTGGACGCTCGAGAACTACGGGAAGGCCCTCACCCAGCCACTCTTCCGCAACATCTCGCTGCGAAGCCTTCTCGGTGCGGTCATCGTAACGGCCGCGACGCTGATCCTTGCCTTCCCCTACGCCTACCTCATGGTGCGGACCTCGTCGTCGGCACTCCGCAAGCTGCTCCTCATCGCGCTGTTCCTGCCCTTCTTCATCGGGCAGGTCGTACGCGCCTATGGCTGGCTGATCATCCTCGGCAACGAGGGACTGGTGAATCAGCTCCTTGGCCTCGTCGGAGTCGGGCCGTTCAGGCTCATCTACAACTACCCCGCCGTGCTCTTCGGTCTTGTCCAGTACATGCTGCCTTTCGCCGTGCTGATGCTCGCTCCGGCGCTGACCGCGATTCCCGAGGAGGTCGAGCGCGCCGCCGAATCGCTCGGCGCCGACCGCCTCCGCACGCTCCGCCACGTCGTCCTGCCGATGGCGCGGCCCGGCCTGATCGGCGCCGGCATCGTGGTCTTCACCCTCACCCTCACCGACTTCGCGATGCCGGCGATCCTCGGCGGAGGCAGCAACGACTTCATCGCCAACGCGATCTACGACCAGTTCTTCCGCACGTCGGATGCCGGACTCGGCGCGACGTTGACCATGCTTCTCGTCGTTCTCGGTTCGGCGGTGGTCGGCATCATCTTCGCCGCCGTCGGCACCGGCACGCTCGGCCTCACGCGGAGGACAGCGCGATGACCGCGCGCAAGCCGTGGGTCCTGTGGCTGCTCGTCGGCTTCTCGCTGATCACGCTGTCACTGCCGACGCTGGTCATCGTCGGCGCGTCCTTCACCGCCGGCAAGATCATCGCCTTCCCGCCCGACGGCCTGTCGCTCAAATGGTACGCGGCGATCGCCGAGGCTTCCGACCTTCGCGCCGCCTTCCTTCGCTCGCTCTACGTGGCGACGGTGTGCACGCTGGTGGCGATTCCGCTCGGCACGCTTGCCGGGGTGGCGCTCGCCAAGTACCGGCTCCGCTATGAGAAGACGATCCAGCTCTACCTCCTCCTCCCCTTCACCATCCCGCTGATCGGCTCCGGCATCGGCCTGATGCTGGTCTTCGGCTCGGCCGGCGTGCTCGGACAGCTCTGGCCGATCGGCATCGCGGTCTGCGCGATCAACCTGCCCTTCATGATCTGGGCGGTGACGGGCAGCGTCAACGCGCTCGACCCCGACCTCGAGAACGCGGCGGCGAACTGCGGCGCGCCGCCGGTGCAGACCTTCTTCGCGGTCACCCTTCCGGCGGTCATGCCGGGAGTGATCACCGGGTCGCTCCTCATGTTCATTCTTGCGCTCAACGAGTTCCTGGTGAGCCTCCTCCTCGTCGACGCGCGGATCATGACGCTGCCGGTGCAGATCTATAACTCGATCCGCTCGATCATCACGCCCGACCTTGCCGCCATTTCCGTCGTCTTCGTCGTGGCGGCGGCGTTCGCGATCGCGGCGCTCGACCGGCTGGTCGGGCTCGACATCTTCCTCAAGTCGAAGTGAACGGAACCCTCATGGCGGACCCCTGCAACTTCCATGACCTCGCGAAGCTCACGGCCGATCAGCGCGCCGCACTGATGCGGCGGGCCGATTCCGACATCGGCCCGTTTCTCGACAAGGTGCGGCCGATCCTCGCCGCGGTGAAGGCCGAGGGCGATCGCGCGCTGTCGCGCTTCGAGCGGGAGTTCGATCATGCCGACATCCCGCCCGACGGCATCCTTGTCACCGAGGCCGAGTTCGACGCGGCCTTCGAGGCGCTTGATCCGGAGGTCCGCGAGGCGATCGAGTTCGCGACCAAGGCGATCCGTACCTTCCACGAAGAGCAGCTTCCCGAACCGATGTGGTTCAAGGAAGTGAGCCCGGGCGCCTTTGCCGGCGACCGCTGGCACCCGATCCCGTCGGTCGGTCTCTATGTACCGCGCGGCAAGGGCTCGTTCCCGTCGGTGACGATGATGACCGCGGTGCCGGCGGTGGTGGCCGGGGTGCCGGAGATCGCGATCTTCACCCCTCCGGCGCCGGACGGAACGATTGACCCCGGCGTGCTCGTCGCGGCTCGCACCGTCGGCGTTTCTCGCGTCTACAAGGTGGGCGGCAGCCAGGCCATCGCCGCCGCCGCCTATGGCACGGAAACCGTCCGGAAGGTCGCCAAGATCGTCGGGCCGGGAAGCCCCTGGATCGTCGCCGCCAAGCGCCTCCTCGCTGACGTCGTCGATGTCGGTCTGCCCGCCGGGCCGTCGGAGGCGATCGTCTTCGCCGACGGGACCGTCGACGGGCGCATCGCCGGGCTCGATCTTCTGATCGAGGCCGAGCATGGTCCGGATTCGTCCGCCTACCTCGTCACCCCGAGCCGCAAGGTCGCGGAAGACGCGATCGCCTCGCTTCCCGACCACTGGGCGGCAATGCGGCTCCCCCAGCGCGTCGAGTTCTCCCGTACCGTGGTCACCGGGCCGCGGGGCGGCGTGGTACTGGCGCCGTCGCTCGAAGAGGCCTACCGCTTCATCAACGACTATGCGCCCGAGCATCTCGAGCTCCTCTCGACCGAGCCGTTTCGCCATCTCGGCCACATCGTCAATGCGTCGGAAGTGCTGATGGGGCCGCACACGCCGATCGTCATCGCCAACTTCGTGCTCGGGCCGAACGGAGTGCTACCCACCGGCGGCTGGGCGCGGACCTACGGGCCGCTGTCGGTGACCGACTACATGAAGCGTTCGTCGGTCGGCTACGTCACCTCGACGGCCTATCCGGGCCTCGCCCGGCGCTCGAAGTTGCTCTCCGAATACGAGGGCTTCTCCTCGCACGCCAACGCGGTGTCGGAGATCAGGGACCGGCTGCTGGCGAGGTGAGCGGGTCGTGTTCGGCGCCCGGCTGATCGAAGGCGCAATCTGCTCGCTTCACCGGCGTTCTGCATCGACCACGACGCCAACCTTCCCTTGAGGGCGAGGTCGAACGCGGGCGAGCGTTCGGGAGGGGGTATTTGATCCCCTGCGACGATCAGCGTGACGATCGCGCCGCGGCTCCGTCATCGCCTGCGACCGGCTCCCGAAGTGCCTTCGGCATTACGACCTTCCATCAAGGGGGAGGTTGGGGCCGTCCGCGCCGCTTCCCGGTACCTACCGCCACATGCCGCGCATGCGGGCGCCGATGTCGATGCGGGGCGTGTCCTCGACACGGCGCGACTGGGCCGCACCGGCGGCCGGCCAGGTGCGCTGGGCGAAGAGCGGCAGCAGCCGGTCGGGGATGAAGCGGGTGCGCGCGGCGTAGAGGTGGCGGTCGCCGGCCGTCCGCTGCTGGTGCACATAGAACCGCTGCGGAACCAGGATGGCGAGCCGGTCCCGCGCCCGCGTCATGGCGACGTAGAGCAGGCGCCGCTCCTCCTCGATGTCGTCGCTGGACCCGGTCCCCATGTCGCTCGGGATGCAGCCGTCGACGCCGTTCAGCACGAATACCGCGCTCCACTCCTGGCCCTTGGCGGAGTGGATGGTGGAAAGGATCAGGTAGTCTTCGTCGAGATGCGGCGGACCGGCTTCGTCGCTCACCGCGTCCGGCGGGTCGAGGGTGAGGTCGGTCAGAAAGCGCTCGCGCGATGGATAGGTCTCGGCGATCCGCTCGAGCTGAACCAGGTCGGCGGCGCGCACGGCTGCATCGTCATGGAGCCGTTCGAGATGCGGCTGATACCAGAGCCGCACGCGCTCGACCTCCGCCGGCCACGGGGAGGCCTTGTCCATGGCGGCGTAGAGAGCGGCGAAGGGAGCCCAGTCGGCGACCGCGCGCGCCGGCGGCGCGAAACCCGTCACCACGCTCCGCCCGTCGGCGGCACCCGCCACCGCGTCGAGCAGGCGCCCGGCGATGGTGGGGCCGATGCCGGGGATGAGCTGAAGGAGCCGGAAGCCGGCGATGCGGTCGCGCGGGTTCTCGGCGAAGCGGAGGCAGGAGAGCACGTCCTTGACGTGGGCGGCATCGAGGAACTTGAGGCCGCCGTATTTGACGAAGGGGATGTTGCGGCGGGTGAGTTCGAGTTCCAGCCCGGCGCTGTGGTGGGAGGCGCGGAAGAGCACCGCCTGGCGCTTGAGGAGCATCCCCGCTTCGCGGTTCTCGAGGATGCGCTCGACAACGCAGCGCGACTGCTCGGTCTCGTCGCGCACCGTGACCAGCTCCGGCAGGTCGGAAGATTGGCGGCCGGAGCGGAGGTTCTTGGTGAAGCGCTCGGCGGCAAGCCCGATCACCGCGTTGGCGGCGGCGAGGATCGGCTCGGTCGAGCGATAGTTCCGCTCGAGTGTCACCACCTCGGCTCGCGGGGTGAAGGACGATGGGAAGTCGAGGATGTTCCTGACCCGCGCGGCGCGGAAGGAATAGATCGACTGCGCGTCGTCGCCGACCACGGTAAGGCCGCGACCGTCGGGCTTGAGGCGGAGGAGGATCGAGGCCTGGAGGCGGTTGGTGTCCTGGTACTCGTCGACCAGCACATGGTCGAAGCGGGAGGAGAGGTCGGCGGCGATCGCTCCGTCCTCCATCATTCCGGCCCAGTAGAGGAGAAGGTCGTCGTAGTCGAGGACGGCCTGCTTCTGCTTCACCTCCACGTAGGCCGCGAAAAGATCGCGGAGGGCGGCCTCGACCTTGAGGCACCAGGGGAAGGCATCTTTCAGGACCTCGGCGAGCGGCAGTTCCGCATTGACCGCGCGGGAATAGATGGCGAGGCAGGTGCCCTTCTGCGGGAAGCGCGTCTCGGTTTTCGTCAGGCCGAGGTCGTGGCGGACGATGTTCATGAGGTCCGCCGAGTCCTCGCGGTCGAGGATGGTGAAGTCCGGGGAGAGGCCGATCGCCGCGGCATATTCGCGGAGAAGGCGGGCGCCGACGGCGTGGAATGTGCCCGACCAGGGGAGCGAGGGCGGCGTACCGCCGCCGTGGGCAGCGGCGACGATCCGCTCGACCCGCCGGCCCATCTCGGCGGCGGCGCGGCGGGAGAAGGTCAAGAGGAGGATGCGGTTCGGGTCGGCGCCGGAGACGATCGTGTGGGCGACGCGGTGGGCCAGCGTCGCGGTCTTGCCGGTGCCGGCACCGGCGATGACCAGAAGCGGACGTCCCGCTCCCGTCCCGCCATGGGTCGCCGCCCGGCGTTGCTCCGGGTTGAGCGCATCGAGCCAGGCGAAGTCCATAGGGGCGAATCGGGTCTCAGGGCACGGAAGGCGAGAGAATCACGATTCCTGTTTTGTTCGCAATGAGGATCGAATCGTCCTCGCGTCCAAGCGCCGCTCGTCGTCGTCGCGCAATTCGGAAAAAAATGTTCCGGGCAGCCGAACGGCTCCGGCTTCCTCCCCCGTCCCGCTTGAGTCTAGGATGCGCGCCGACAAAGTGCATCCGTTTCGAGGAGGGCAACAATGGCAAAGGAAATTTTCGTCTCCTACGGCATCGACGTCGATGCGGTGGCGGGCTGGCTGGGCTCCTATGGCGGGCAGGATTCGCCCTGCGACATCACCCGCGGCCTGTTCGCCGGCGAGGTCGGCTCGCTCCGCCTGCTCCGCCTGTTCGAAAAGTGGGGGATCAAGACCACCTGGTTCATCCCCGGCCATTCCATCGAGACCTTCCCCGACCAGATGAAACGGGTCGCCGACGCCGGCCACGAGATCGGCATGCACGGCTACAGCCACGAGAATCCGGTGGCGACCACCCCGGAGCAGGAGGAGGCGATCTTCGACAAGTGCATCGAGGTGATCACCAAACTCGCCGGCAAGCCGCCGCGCGGCTACGTCGCGCCGTGGTGGGAACTCGGGCCGAACACCGCTGAGCTCTTGCTCCGGAAGGGCATCAAGTACGACCACTCGATGATGAACAACGACTTCCACCCCTTCTATGTCCGGGTGGGCGATTCGTGGACCAAGATCGACTACTCGAAGCACCCCTCGACCTGGATGAAACCGCTGGTCAGGGGCCGCGAAACCGACCTCATCGACATCCCGGCCTCGTGGTATCTCGACGACCTTCCGCCGATGATGTTCATGAAGGCCGCGCCCAACAGCCACGGCTTCGTCAACCCCCGGCACCTCGAGGAGATCTGGCGCGACCAGTTCGACTGGATGTACCGGGAGTACGACTACGCGGTCTACACGCTCACCATCCACCCGGACGTCTCGGGCAAGGCGCAGGTGCTCTTGATGCTCGAGCGGCTCCACGAGCACTTCAAGAGCCACAAGGGCGTGAACTTCGTCACCTTCGAGGAGATTGCCGACGACTTCAGGAAGCGCTTCCCCCGGGACAAGCCGGAGCGGCCGCAGTCGTAGGGCGCCTGTTCCGCCGGTTTTGCTGCCGCCGCCCGCTCGGCGCGGAGGGAGGGGATGATCGTCGACACCAACCGGCGGACAACGCCTCACCTGGCATGTCTCCGGAACCGCGGGGTCACGGCGATCATCCGCTACTACGCGCGGATGACGCGGCAGCCCGAGAAGCGGCTGACCCGCGCCGAGGCCGAGGCGATCGTGGCGGCCGGCCTCCATATCGGCGTCGTCTTCCAGAGCGCGGGCGACAGCGCCGCCTGTTTCGGCCGGCGGACCGGCCTGAAGGACGGCGTTCATTCACGAAGCTACGCCGCCTCGGTCATCGGCCAGCCGGAGGGCTCGGCGATCTATTTCGCCGTCGACTACAATGCCGACGGCACGGACCTGAAGGAACGGATCGTTCCCTATTTCGAGGCGGTCGGCGAAGCTTTTGCCCGGTCGCCGCGCCGTCCGGACTACCGGATCGGCGTCTACGGCAACGGCATCGTTTGCGCGACCCTCCTCGACAAGGGGCTCGCGGAGCTCGCATGGCTGTCGCAGTCGACCGGCCACCACGGTCACGAGGCCTTCAAGAAGTCCAACCGCTGGACCCTCTTCCAGCATCCGGCCGCGATGCTCTGCACGATCGGCATCGACGAGGACGAACTCCGGCCGGGCGCCGCCGATTTCGGCGGCTTCGACCGCCTGCTCGCTCCGCCAGGCCTGGCCGCCATCGGCACGGCTGAAGTCATGGACGAGGGCGAGCGCGCCTCATAGCCCCGCGCGACGGATACGGAGCTCGCTCCGGCGCAACGGTTCCGCCCGGCTCATGGCGCCGGCGGCGTGACGCTGGCGCGGCGGCGCGAACGGCGCTACCCCCTCCTGCGTGACCCAAGAGATTCGCATCCTCGGCGTCGATCCCGGGCTTCGCCGCACCGGCTGGGGCATCGTCGCGGCCCGCGGCAATGCGCTGGCTTTCATCGCCGCCGGGACGATCCATGCGCCGCTCGAGGGCGAGCTCGCCCAGCGCCTCCTCGCGCTGCATCGCGGTCTGGCCGCGGTGGTGCGCGACCACGCCCCGGACGAGGCGGCGGTCGAGCAGACCTTCGTCAACCGCGATGCGTCGGCGACGCTGAAGCTCGGACAGGCCCGCGGCATCGCGCTGCTTGTTCCCGCCGAGGCAGGCCTCGCCGTTGCCGAATACGCGCCGAACGCCGTCAAGAAGACGATCGTCGGTGCCGGTCATGCAGAGAAGCAGCAGATCCGGGCGATGGTCCGCGTGCTCCTGCCGCGCGCCTCCTTCGACAGCGACGACGCGGCCGACGCCCTCGCCGTCGCCATCTGCCACGCCCATCACCGGCAGGCCGCAACGGCGCGTGTGGTCGGCTTGCGGTGATCGCGGCTCAGGCCGCATGCGTCTCCGCGACCAGGGCGGCGAACTGCCCGAAGGCCCGGACGACCCGGTAGTGCTCGACGCCGGCGCCGGGCTCCTGGTGATCGGTGTTCGCCATGCAGGCAAAGTAGGCGTGGCAGGCTTCGCTGGCCATGGCGGCTTCGACGGCCTTGTCGGCGTCTGCCTGCGAGCGCCAAAGGACGAGGTCAAGGTAGCGGTGCTCGTCCTGCTTGAGGAGAAGGCGTCCGAGATAGCCGTCGGCGTTCGCTAGGAAATCCGCCTCGAGCCGCCGGCTCGCGGCGAGGAGTTGGTCTTCGCCGGCGGTTTGCGCGATTTCGAAGGGCGCGAGTTCAACGGCAAGTCCGTGCATGGTCGTTGCTCCAAGGCGATGGGTAATCGGATCGTGCCTTTATGGCGAAGGGCCGCTGACAGCGTCCCGTCAGGAGCGTCGCCTTGCCGTCGTTTTCGGAATGTTCTATTTGGCGCTTACCACCGGGAGGGTCTGCCCTGGGGCGCTGCATTGACTGGCGCGCGCGCCTTTCTTGCCCGCGATATTCAGGGGATTGAAAAGATCGGCTATTCCGGATTCCGCATCGGCGCGCCGCATGCTGGGCTACTATCGGCTGAAGCGTCACGCGGCGCGATATCGACAGGCTTTCCCCATCTTGAAGATCCTCTCCTTTGGGAAGCACCCATGATCGGCAAGCTCCGGGGCGTCATCGACTCCTACGGCGAGGACTGGGCGATCGTCGATGTGGGCGGCGTGGGCTACCAGGTCTATTGCTCCGTCCGCACGCTCCAGGCGCTGCCGCCGCCGGGAGAGGCCGTGTCGCTGTCGATCGAGACTTATGTCCGCGAGGACGTGATCCGGCTCTACGGGTTCGCCTCGGACCTCGAGCGTGAGTGGTTCCGTCTCCTGCAGACCGTTCAGGGCGTGGGCAGCAAGGTAGCGCTTGCCGTCCTTGGCGTGATGAAGCCAGGCGAGCTTGCCACCGCCATCGCGCTACAGGACAAGGCACTGCTCGCCCGCGCCCCCGGCGTCGGCAAGAAGGTCGCTGAGCGCATCGTCGCCGAGCTTCGCGACAAGGCGCCGGCCTATGCCAGTGCGGACCCTGCTGTCGTCCACCTTCAGGCCGACCTCGCCGAGCGCCGGGCGCCACAGCCGGTGGCGGAGGCCGTCTCGGCACTGGTCAATCTGGGCTATGCCCAGGTCCAGGCGAGCGCCGCCGTTGCGGCGGCGGTGCGCGCCGGCGGCGAGGGTGCGACCACCGAACAGCTCATTCGCCTCGGTCTCAAGGAACTCGCCAGGTGACCGCAAGGGAAGGGATCAGCGCGCCGGCTCACGCTTCGCCGGCCCGGCGTTCGCCGGTGCGGAGGCTATCCGCCTACGTCCTCGCCTACGCCGCCGCCGCGCCTTTCGTCTTTTTCATCTTCTTTTTGATTCGAGGCGGGTGGCTTGCAATCAGCGTGGCGTTGATGACGTTTCCCTCTTCGTTGATCTGGCTTGCCCTCAACTCGCTTCCCCAGGGCGCCGCCTTAGGCGCGCTCGTCGGCCTGGTGCCCGAGCGTTGGCCGAGGCCAGCGGCCGGGGCATTCGCCTTCCTTCTCGGCGCGGCCATGACGATGGCCAATTCCCTCTGGCTTGGGCTCGCTCTGGTCGGCACACCGTCCTCGGCCGCGAACCTCGTCGCCGTCGGCGTGATCGGGGGCACTGCATCGCTGCTCCTTGCTCCCGTCCTCTGGTACGCTCTTGGCTCGAGAGGGCCGCAGCCGGCATGATCGACCCGAACGATATCCGCCTGGAAGCCGTTACCGACGTGGCTTGGCTCGACGGCTTCATCGCCGAGCACTGGGGGCCGCCGGGCGTGGTCACCTGTGGCCGCCTTTGGCGCGGCGCCGATCTCTCGGCCATTCGCGCAATGCATGGTGACGATGTCGTCGGCCTCATCTCATGGCGTCCCGATCCCGGCGACTGGGAGATCGTCACCGTCGACAGCCTGGCATCAGGTGTCGGTCTCGGCTCGCGGCTCCTCGATGCCGCGGTCGAGATCGCTCGCCGCGCCGGGGCGAAGCGAACCTGGTTGGTTACCACCAACGACAATCTCGACGCGCTCCGCTTCTACCAGCGACGGGGATTCTGCATCGCCGCCGTGCGCCCGGGAGCCGTTGCCGCAAGCCGACGCCTAAAGCCGTCCATCCCCGTCACCGGGAAGTACGGCATTCCGATCCGCGACGAGATCGAACTGGAGCTGATCCTGTGAGCCGCATCGTCGGCCCCGAGACCCGCGAGGACGATGCGCCCGACGCGACGCTCCGGCCGCAGTTGCTTGCCGATTTCGTCGGCCAGGCGCAGGCTTGCGCCAATCTCCGGGTGTTCATCGATGCCGCACGGGCGCGGAAGGAGGCGCTCGACCACGTCCTGTTCGTCGGACCGCCCGGTCTCGGCAAGACGACGCTGGCGCAGATCGTCGCGCGCGAGCTCGGCGTCAATTTCCGCGCGACCTCCGGGCCGGTGATCGCCCGGGCCGGGGACCTGGCGGCCCTTCTCACCAATCTCGAGGAGCGCGATGTCCTGTTCATCGACGAGATTCATCGGCTCGCGCCGGCGGTCGAGGAAATCCTCTATCCCGCGCTCGAGGACTTTCAGCTCGATCTGATCATCGGCGAGGGGCCGGCGGCGCGCTCGGTCAAGATCGGGCTCGCGCCCTTCACCCTGGTCGGCGCCACCACTCGGCTCGGCCTCCTCACCACGCCGCTCCGCGACCGCTTCGGCATCCCGGTGCGCCTCAACTTCTACTCCGTCGCGGAACTCGAGCACATCGTTCGCCGCGGCGCGCGGATTCTGGGAGTCGATCTGACGCCCGACGGCGCCACCGAGATCGCCCGCCGCTCGCGCGGCACGCCGCGCATTGCCACGCGCCTGCTCCGCCGGGTTCGCGACTTCGCGGTCGTCGACAATGTCGAGGCGATCGATGCGGCGGAGGCCGACAAGGCGCTCCGCCGGCTCGAGGTCGATACCCTCGGCTTCGACCAGCTCGACCGGCGCTACCTGGGGCTGATCGCATCGAGCTTCGGCGGCGGCCCGGTCGGAATCGAGACGATCGCCGCGGCCCTCTCCGAGCCGCGCGACGCGATCGAGGAGATCGTCGAGCCGTTCCTCATCCAGCAGGGTTTCGTCCAGCGCACGCCGCGCGGCCGCCTGCTAACGCCCCAGGCCTTCCGCCATCTCGGTCTCCCGGCGCCGTCGGGCCCGGCAGCGGCGCAGTTCACGCTGTTCGCCGGGGAAGAGGAATGACCAGTCCGCAACGCTGGCCCGACCTCGCCGGCCGCCTGATTCCCGGCGGCCATGTCCTGCCGGTGCGCATCTACTTCGAGGACACCGATTTTTCCGGCGTCGTCTACCACGGCAGCTACATCCGCTTCATGGAGCGCGGCCGGTCCGACTTCGTGCGACTGCTCGGCGTCGCCCATACCGCGCTCGATGCAGGCGACCACGGCGAGCCGCTCGTCTTTGCCGTTCATCGGATCAACATCGGCTTCTTCAAGCCGGCGCGGATCGACGACCTCGTCGAGGTCACCACCACCGTCAAGGACGTGACCGGCGCGCGCCTCATCCTCAACCAGACCATCACCCGCGACGGCGAGCGGCTTACCGACGCCGAGGTGACGATCGTTCTCGTCAACCGCGAAGGCCGGGCGAGGCGTATCCCGGACTCAGTCCGGGACACGCTTCACGCGGCGGCGGTCACGGCCGAAGTGAGCCGGCGCTAGTATTTGAACGTGAAGCCGAGGTTCCATTGGTCGATGTCGACCAGCGTGTCCTTGTCCGTTCCGTTCTTGTAGGCGAGTTCGATCGCAGCATTCTGGTCTTCGGTGAGCGCCCATGCGACGTTAGCCTCGAAGTAGTCGACCGACTGCTTCGAGTAGGCGTCCCAGAAGGCGTCGAACCGGGTCGTGAAGGTGAGCCGGTCGTCAAGGGCGTCGGGAAGGATCCACCCGGCGACGCCGAAGCTCGCCCCGAGCCACGCGTACTCGGTACCCTCGGTAAGATCAGTGGATCCCGCATTCTCCACGTAGAAGTAGTCGGCGATGGCGTCGACCGACCAGTATACGTCCAGCATGGCCCCAGCCGGCGTGGTCGTCCCGCCAAGGTGGATGTCGAGAAGATACGGTCGCCAGGACAGTGTGCCGCCGTAGATCTGGGCCTCGCCCTTGAAGTCGGTCTGGTAGTAGGGCGTTGCCGTCAGGTACTGCGTATCGAAGATCGCTTGGAAAAGTTCGACCTGACCGGACAGCCCCGCCTGGATCTTGGTGTTGCCGTCGTCTTCCTCGCTGTTGAAAAGCGTGCCGTTGGCGAGCACCCATGGGGAGATGACGTAACCAGACACGAAAGGATAATCGGGATCGAACCCTGCAGGCCGGGGAAGGCAATTGCGGTTGAACACGTATCCGGCGACGCCGTTGACGGTTGCCGTGGTCGTGCCGCTGTCCCCGGTGATTGACAGCGCCGCGCCGTTCTCGACGAGGGACGCACCATTCTGGAAGTAGACGCCGACGTTGGCGACGTCGCCACGCAGGTAGAACCCGCTATCGCCGCAGCGCGCGGCGACCGCCTTATCGTACTCCGCATCGCTCGGGTAGTTGATGCCGATTGCCGACTCGCTCGTGCTCTCCTGTGCCGTTCCAGCGCCGGGCAAGGCGGCAACGCAGAGCGCGGCTGCCAATGCCTTGCGGCGGACGGCAAGTGCCTTTCTTGTCATAGCCGCCCCCTACCGAAAGACCACGTTCCAGCCATTGCGGCGGTACCAGACGACGATCGCGATCACGACCTCACCGATCGTCTCGATTCCTTGGAGGTCCGAGGGTGTCAGTCCAAGGCCGTCATCGTGAAAGTGGTCGAAGCGGTTCAACGACGCGGCGAGCGCGCGGACGGCACCGGGGCCGCCGCGGATGTAGTTTTCGATCGGCGCGTTGTGGGTGGTGATCTCCCGCCCGAAAAATTCCTCTAGGCGATCAATGATCGTTCTCTCTCGGATCGAACGCCGCGCGTTGACGGCCAGGACCGACTTTTCCTCGCGGACTGCCGCCCCTGCTTCACGCGGCGTTTGTCTTCTTTCACTCCTTGCCATTGGACGACCCCCAAAACGGGCGGAATGCCCGTGTGCAACTTATACGACATTTCAGCACAAAATACGATCTATACGAGCATGGGCGCTCGTTGCGCCTCCTCGGGGCTAACCCTTCGTTAACGCTGACAAGGCTAGAAACGCCTAGGGTTTCGCCGGCTTTCGCCGCATGGCCGGCCCTCGTTTTGCCAAATTCGCGCTTCACCGACGGCGCCCAAAACGAGACGCCGGTACGAGCGTCGGGAAACTCCGGAAAGCGGCCCGTAGACGCGCACGCTGGTCACCCCGCCGGCAGCCACCCGTGTCGCGCCAAAGAAGCACCAGGTCGGAGAGGTTTGAAAATAGATGCCGACTGACGGGGTGACCGAAGTCCCGCTTGTTGCGCCGGCGGCGGATCTGTCGCTGATTGCGCTGTTCCTTCAAGCCGACATCGTGGTGAAGGCGGTGATCATCGGCCTGCTTCTTGCGTCGATCTGGAGCTGGGCGATCATCGTCGACAAGTCGATCCTCTATTCGAACATGCGAAAGCAGATGGATCGTTTCGAGAAGACCTTCTGGTCCGGCCAGTCGCTGGAGGAGCTCTACCGCTCGCTCTCCGGCCGCACGCCGCAGGGCATGGCGTCGGTCTTCGTGGCCGCGATGCGCGAGTGGAAGCGGAGCTTCGAGGCGGGCGCCCGCTCCCAGTTCGGGCTGCATGCGCGCATCGACAAGGTGCTCGACGTGACCATCGCCCGCGAGGTCGGCCGGCTCGAGAAACGTCTCCTCTTCCTGGCCACCGTCGGCTCGGCCGGCCCCTTCGTCGGGCTATTCGGCACGGTGTGGGGTATCATGACCAGCTTCCAGGCCATCGCCGCCTCGAACAACACATCGCTGGCGGTGGTGGCGCCCGGCATTGCCGAGGCGTTGCTCGCCACCGCCCTCGGCCTGCTTGCGGCGATCCCCGCGGTGGTCGCCTACAACAAGCTGTCGAGCGAAGCCGGCAGGATCGGCGAGCGGCTCGAGGGTTTCGCCGACGAATTCTCGGCGATTCTCTCGCGTCAGGCGGACGAACGGGGCGAGTGAGATGGCGTTTTCAGTCGCCAATGCGGGAAAAGCGCGGCGCCGCCGCCACCGGCACGCGCCGAAGCCGATGAGCGAGATCAACGTCACGCCCTTCGTCGACGTGATGCTCGTGCTCCTCATCGTCTTCATGGTCACCGCGCCGCTTCTCACCGCCGGCGTGCCGATCGACCTGCCGCAGGCCGCGGTCCAGCCGCTCGCGGTCGACAAGGAGCCGATCCTGGTCAGCGTCGACCCGGACGGGAAGGTGTTCATCGGCGACGAGGAAGTGACGATGGACGAGCTCGTGCCGCGGCTCACCGCGATCGCGACCGAGGGCTTCGACGAGCGCATCTATGTGCGCGGCGACAGGACCGCGAGCTACGGCACGATCATGACCGTGATGGGCACCATCAACAACGCCGGCTTCAAGCGCATCGGCCTCGTCGCGCTCCAGGAATCGGAGGGCTGACCGGCCGATGCGGACCGGGCTCATCGTCTCGGCGGCGGTTCATCTCGTCCTGATCGGTTGGGGTCTGATCACCCTCGCCGTCGCGCCGCTCGATGCGAGCCATATCGAGACGCTCCCGGTCGAGTTCGTCGAGGTGGCCGAGGTGACCGACCTCGACCTCGGCAAGGAGTCCGGGGAGGAGGCGGAGACGCCTTCGCCGAACGACCCGGCCGACACGGTCGCCGAGGAACCGCCGCCCGTCCCCGATACGCCCGGGGTTGATGAGCCGACCCCGCCGCCTCCGCCGCCGCCACCTTCCGAAGCGGCGTCGGCGGCCGATGCCGCGGACGCGGAGGCCGAGACGCCGCCGGCCCTGTCCGAGCCCGAGCCCCTGCCCGAGGACGCGGCGGAGGAACCGCCGCCCGAGCCAACCCCTCCGCAGGTCGCATCGGCGCCGCCGAGCCCGCGGCTCAGGCCTGACCGCCCGGCACCGGAGACGCTGCCCGCCCCGGAATCGCCCGAGGCAAGCGACGCGTTCACGGAGCAGATCGCCGCCCTCATCGATCGCACCAACACGGGCACCGCGCAGTTGGCCTCCGAGGCGCCCGCCACCCTCGGGGTCGCCACCGGTTCGCCCGACGCCAAGATGACGCAAAGCGAGATTGACGCGCTCAGGTCGCAGATCGAGCGCTGCTGGGTGATCCCGACCGGCTGGACCCACCCCCGGGAAGTTTCCGTCACCATCCGCTTCGGCCTCAACATCGACGGCACCGTTGCCGGCAAGCCGGAGGTGGTCGAGTTCCCGGCCAGCCAGTACGGGCAGGTTTCGGCCGACAATGCCATCCGCGCCGTGCTCCAGTGCGGCCCTTATGCGCTGCCCGCCGAGAAGTACGACCAATGGGCCGTGGTGCAGCTCCGCTTCACGCCGCCGGGCTGATCGCGCCAGGGCCGGGACGAGGAAGAGAGAATGAAATACGCGAAACCGCCAGCCCGCCGCATCGTCCGCCTTTGCGGCATGGTCATCGCCGCGGCCGCCTTCGCGATGGCCGCGTCCGCGCCCCGCCCGGCCAATGCCGTCCTCGAGCTCGACATCACGCAGGGCCAGATCAAGCCGATCCCGATCGCCATCCCCGCCTTTGCCGCGCTCGGAGGCGATGCTCAGATCGCCGCCGATATGACGGCGGTGATCGCCAATGATCTCGTCCGTTCCGGGCTGTTCATCCCGCTCGATGCGAGCCGTCTGCCAACGCCCGCCTCCACCGCCGTGCCGAGCTTCGCCGAGTGGCGGGGGCTCGATGCCCAGGCGCTGGTGGTCGGCGCTGTCGGCCGCGAGCCCGACGGGCGGCTCCGCGCCGAGTTCCGGCTGTGGGACGTGGTCGCCGGCCAGCAGCTCGCTGGCCAGCAGTATTTCGCCGGCCCGGAAAGCTGGCGGAAGGTGGCCCATATCATCGCCGACGCGATCTACGAGCGGCTGACCGGCGAGAAGGGTTACTTCAACACCCAGGTCGTCTTCGTCGACGAAAGCGGCCCGAAGGACCGTCGCGTCAAGCGCCTCGCGGTCATGGATCAGGACGGGGCCAATGTCCGCTACCTCACCGAGGGCGACAGCCTGGTCCTCACCCCGCGCTTCAGCCCGACCTCGCAATATGTCGCCTACATGTCCTACGAGGGGACCGATCCGAGCGTCTATCTCCTCGACGTGACGACCGGCCAGCGCCGTCTGGTCGACCGTTTCCCCGGCATGTCGCTCGCCCCGCGCTTCTCGCCCGACGGCCGGCGGGTGGTGCTCAGCCTCGAACGCGGCGGGGCCACCAACATCTACGATTACGACCTCGTCACCAGGCAGCTCCGACGGCTCACCGACACCGCCGCGATCGACGTCGGCGCAAGCTACTCGCCGGACGGCGCGCAGATCGTTTTCGAGTCCGACCGCGGCGGATCGAAGCAGCTCTACGTGATGAACGCAGACGGCTCCAATCCGCAGCGCATCACCTTCGGCGAGGGGAGCTACGGCACGCCGGTCTGGTCGCCGCGGGGCGACCTCATCGCCTTCACCAAACAGCAGGGCGGCAGCTTCTCGATCGGCGTCATCAAGCCTGACGGCAGCGGCGAGCGCATCCTCACCACGGGCTTCCACAACGAGGGCCCGACCTGGTCGCCCAACGGCCGCATCATCATGTTCTTCCGCGATCAGCCTGGCGAAGGCGGACCGCGGCTCTACACGATCGATCTCACCGGGTACAATCAGTACCAGGTGGCGACGCCCGGCTTCGCCTCGGATCCCGCCTGGTCGCCGCCGGTCAACTGAAAGCGCCTCACTCTCGCCGCGCTTGGCGGCTCGAAGCTCAGTGCGGGCACAACGAAGCCGGCTTGTCTTTTCATTAACCACGCTGCTCAAGGGGCGCTTAACCACGAGCCTGCTAGCACTCGGCGCGTGGTGGACGGGGAGTTAATCTGATGCCGAGAATGATGACGATCGCGCGCCTGGCCATGGTCGCCGGCGTTGCCCTGGGCCTTGCGGCCTGCGCCAAGAACGGGGCCAATGGCGGCGCCGATCTCTCGATCACCGGCGGGGCGGCCGCACCCGGCAGCACTCAGGATTTCACCGTCAATGTCGGCGATCGCGTCTTCTTCCTCACCGACTCCTCCGAGTTCACCCAGGAAGCGGTCGCGACGCTCAATCGTCAGGTCCAGTGGCTGCAGCGCTACCCGCAGTACACGTTCATCATCGAAGGCCATGCGGACGAGCGCGGCACGCGCGAATACAACATCGCTCTCGGCGCCCGGCGCGCCAATGCCGTGCAGGCCTACTTCGCCTCGCGCGGCATCGCACCGAACCGCATGCGCACCATTTCCTACGGCAAGGAGCGTCCGGTTGCCGTCTGCGACGACATCTCCTGCTGGTCGCAGAATCGCCGCGCCGTCATCGTGCTCACCAACGCCGGGGTCTAGCGTCTCGACATAGGTCCAGGGCGCCGTCCCGGTTCCGTTACCGTCGTAAACCGTCCGGTCGACCGACCTCGGCGGATCCGCTGTTCGCACGAGGAAGGACACCCTGGTCGACGGCTGCCCGCACCCGTCTCGCCATTCCTGGCGGCCGCGAGTTCGCCGAGTCGGCCCACGGCGCACGGGTCACACACCGCGGCAGCGGTGTTCCGCAGGCCTTGTCCCGCGCCGATTCGCCTCACTTTGGCCGAACTCCGGCGACCTATGTTTCGCAACACCCACGGTCGGGGGCGACCAGAGGGTAATGT
>DASSPO010000168.1:0-4462 GCA_035699585.1 Bauldia sp. | reverse complement strand
TATCGACTGGGGTCACGCGCTGGCATGGCCCTACGCCGCGTTTCTCGCCTTGGTGGCGCTCAGCGGGATTTGGGGCACAGTCATTGCCTGGCGGTGAGCCGCCGTGCTTGCACTCACTTCGTGAGTTTTGACGCGCCGCGGCATCGGCGCTAAATACGGCCGTCAGCCGGGTTCCGGCTATCAGCGCGGAACGAGGGGAATGTCCAGCGCCGATCTCAAGGCGAACCGCCCGCTTTCGCCGCATATCCAGATCTACCACTGGCACCTGACGATGGCGATGTCGATCGCCCATCGCATCACCGGGGTCGCCCTCTATTTCGGTACCATCCTTCTCGCCTGGTGGCTGATCGCAGCCGCAAGCGGCGCGGAGTACTTCAGTTTCGTCAACCGCCTTGCCGGCTCGTGGGTCGGGCTGATCGTGCTGTTCGGCTACAGCTGGGCGCTGATCCACCACGCGCTCGGCGGCATCCGTCACTTCATCTGGGACACCGGTCGCGGCCTCGGCCGGCCGGCGCGCGACAACCTCGCGCTGGCCAATATCGTCGGTTCGGTCGGCCTGACGATCGTCCTTTGGATCATCGGGCTCCTGGTGTGGTGATGCCGTCCCCGATGGTCACGCCGCTCCGCCGCGTTCTCGGCCTCGGCTCCGCCCACGAGGGAACCGGCCATTTCTGGCGCCAGCGCCTGACCGGCCTGGCCAACCTCTTTCTTGCGACGGGCTTCGTCATTCTGATCGTGGCCCTGGTCGGCCGGCCCTATCCCGAGGCCGCCTCCATCCTTGCTTCGCCGTTCGTCGCCCTCTGGCTCTTGCTGATGATCGTCTCGATCGCCGTGCACATGCGTATCGGCATGCAGGTCGTGATCGAGGACTACATCCACGGTCCGATGCTTCGGCCTCTGCTCCTCATCCTCAATACGTTCTTCACGGTCGCGATCGCGGCAATCTCGGTCTTCGCGATCCTGAAACTCGCCTTCGGAGGCGCCTGACATGGCTGACGGAAGCCCACGGCCCGGAACTCCGAAGATTAACGGCCGAGCCTATCCCTTCACCGATCACACCTACGACGTGGTGGTGGTGGGCGCGGGCGGGGCCGGGCTCCGCGCCGTGCTCGGTGCCAGCGAAGCCGGGTTGCGCACCGCCTGCATCACCAAGGTCTTCCCGACCCGGTCGCACACGGTCGCCGCGCAGGGCGGCATCGCCGCGGCGCTCGGCAACATGAGCGAAGACGATTGGCGCTGGCATATGTACGACACCGTCAAGGGATCGGACTGGCTCGGCGACCAGGACGCGATCGAGTATCTTTGCCGCGAGGCGCCGGCGGCGGTCTACGAGCTCGAACACTACGGGCTGCCTTTCTCGCGCACCGAGGATGGCCGGATCTACCAGCGTCCCTTCGGCGGCATGACCACGAAGTACGGCGAAGGGCCGCCCGCCCAGCGCACCTGCGCGGCCGCGGACCGTACCGGCCACGCCATGCTGCACACCCTTTATGGCCAGTCCCTTCGCCACTCGGCCGAATTCTTCATCGAGTATTTCGCCCTCGACCTGATCATGGAGGAGGGCGCCTGCCGCGGCGTCGTCGCGCTCTCCATGGAGGACGGGACCCTCCACCGCTTCCGCGCCCACAAGACGATCCTCGCCACGGGCGGCTACGGCCGCGCCTACTACACCTGTACGGGTGCCCATACCCAGACCGGGGACGGCAACGGCATGGTGCTCCGTGCCGGTCTGCCGCTGCAGGACATGGAGTTCGTCCAGTTCCACCCCACCGGCATCTACGGGGCCGGCATGCTGATCACCGAGGGCGTGCGGGGCGAGGGCGGGTACCTGACCAATTCCGACGGCGAGCGCTTCATGGAGCGCTACGCGCCGCATGCCAAGGATCTCGCCTCGCGCGACGTGGTTTCCCGCGCCATGACCCTCGAGGTTCGCGAGGGCCGCGGCCATGGGCCCGAGAAGGACCACATCTACCTCCACCTTTCGCATCTCGACCCCAAGGTGATCGCCGAGCGCCTCCCTGGCATCTCGGAATCGGCCCGCATCTTCGCCGGCGTCGATGTGACGCGCGATCCGATCCCGGTGCTGCCGACGGTCCACTACAACATGGGCGGCATCCCGACGAACTATCACGGCGAGGCGCTTACCAAGGCGAACGGCAATCCGGACCAGGTGGTGCCGGGCCTGATGGCGGTGGGTGAAGCGGCCTGCGTCTCGGTCCATGGGGCGAACCGCCTCGGCTCGAACTCCCTCATCGACCTCGTCGTCTTCGGCCGCGCCGCGGCGCAGCGGGCCCGCGCCACGATCGAGCCGAACGAGAAGCACCGCGAGCTGCCGAAGGACGCCGGCGACAACGCCGTCGCCCGTCTCGACCGCTTCCGTTTTGCCAGCGGTGGCACGTCGACGGCTGAGCTGCGCCTTCGCATGCAGAAGGTGATGCAGGAGGATTGCTCGGTGTTTCGCACCGGCGAGGTGCTGGCCGAGGGCCACGATCGCATCCACAAGGTCTGGGCCGGCATGGACGACATCCGCACCACCGACCGGTCCCTGATCTGGAACTCGGACCTGATCGAGACGCTCGAGTTCGACAATCTCATCGTTCAGGCGGTCGCCACCATGGACTCGGCGGGGAACCGCACCGAGTCGCGGGGCGCGCACGCCCGTGAGGACTACCCCGAGCGCGACGACCGGAACTGGATGAAGCACACGCTGGCGTGGATCGACCCCGAGAAGCGCACGGTGCGCCTCGACTACCGTCCGGTCCATACCTATACGTTGACCAACGACGTGCAGTACATCGAGCCGAAGGCAAGGGTGTATTAACGGGCGGTCGGATGAGCGCGCGCTCGTAAGCGACCTCAAGATCATCCTCGAGCGCCTCATCAAGTGGCGCTACCAGCCGGAGAAGCGGACGGAGAGCTGGCGCGACTCGATCGAAGAGTATCGAGACCGCACGGCTCGCATCATCGCCGACAGCCCGAGCCTTGCGGGATGGCCGGCTCAAGTTCTGGCGGCCGAGTACGAGCGCGCTCGGCGCAAGGCCCTCAAGGACACCAGGCTTCCGCCGTCGGTGATACCCACGGTGTCTCCTTTCAGCATCGCGCAGGCGCTCGATCCGGACTAGCTGCCAGACTGAGACGGAGCCGCCTGTTCATGTCGGCACCGATTGTCTATTTTGGTGTTGACGGGATCAGGGAGTGGGTTGCGCGAGACACCGACTATGGTGGAAGAGCCCGAGAGCATCGTCCTTCGTTACCTTCGCCCTATCGACGAGCGGCTGGATCGTATCGACAACAGCCTGTCGAATCTCGTCTTCAGAGTGGCTTCAGTCGAAGAGCGGGTTGCCGGGCTGAGGAAGGACTTCGTGCGCCTTGAAGTACGGGTCGACCAGATGGACGACCGCATGAAGCGTATCGAAAGGCGGCTCGATCTGGTCCAGGTCTGACGTCGGGCCGCCGGCCGATCCATGCCCAAGCCCCTCCCGCCTGCCGCCGGCTACTCCGCCAAATCCCTCCCCGACAAGCTTGGCTACAAGCCGGGCATGGTCGCGGCGCTTGTCGCGCTCCCGCCGGAGCTTGAGGCGCTGGCCACGAGCGTCGCCTTCGCCGAGGTCGTCCGCCTTCCGTCATGGACTCCGAAGGGCAGGGCGCGCTTCGACCTGATCCATGCCTTCACCGTGAGCCGCGCCGAAATCGCCGTTGGCCTCAAGTCGTTGCAGGATGCACTGAAACGCGACGGCATGATCTGGGTGTCGTGGCCCAAGAAGTCGGCCAAGGTCGCAACCGACGTGACGGAGGACGCGGTGCGCGCCGAGGCGTTGCGGCTCGATCTGGTCGACGTGAAGGTCGCCGCGGTTGACGCCGTCTGGTCCGGGCTGAAGCTCGTCATCCGCAAGGACCGCCGCTGAGTCGGCCATCCCCGGTGCTGAGCGTTGGTCCGACCGGGCATAACCGCCGCGCTTATCCGCGTCTTAGCTTCTCGCGCGATACTGGCGTCGGTTTCGCCCGGCCGAGGGTCGTGCCCCGGTACCGGCCGATCCAAGGGGAGGGACGCGGCGCACAACGACCGGCAGCCGCCTCCGGCGGCACGCGGGGTGGGTCGGGCCGGCGGTCCTTCTTCGGGAGGGCGGCGGCCCGTCTGACGGTCGGCTGGCCACGGCTGGACCCGACGCGCGTCCATCTCGTCGAAGCGCGGCGCGCGGAGAAGGGTCGCCGCGGCGGGCGCGTCAAAGGCGCCCTTTTTCGGTCCTCCGTTCACCCGGAGGGCGATACGGTGCTTGCAATCGCGCCCGCCACCCCTCGGGTCTCCCGGGGGACAAGACGAGGAAGGACCATCACCCGGAACCGCCCGCGGGAACGAGGAGGTGTGTCGGGATGGTTCCGATGCCGCAAGTCCCGGCCTCCTCGGAGCTTCGTGGCAGGAGCGCGTACATGATTGGGATGGTCATTGGCTCTTGGCGAGACG
>DASSPO010000167.1:0-4798 GCA_035699585.1 Bauldia sp. | reverse complement strand
GGTCGTCCTTCATATCTGGGCGCTCCACGTCGCCGGGCAGAACAACCCGCTCGGCATCGATCCGAAGTCGAAGGAGGACACGGTCGCCTTCACGCCGTATGCGACCATCAAGGACATGTTCGCCACGACCGTGTTCCTGATCCTCTTCGCCTGGCTGGTCTTCTTCCTGCCGAACTATCTCGGCCATCCGGACAACTACATCCCCGCCGACCCGCTCAAGACGCCGGCGCATATCGTCCCCGAATGGTACTTCCTGCCCTACTACGCGATTCTCCGCGCCATCCCGAACAAGCTGCTCGGCGTGGTCGCGCTCTTCGCCTCGATCGCGATACTGTTCTTCCTGCCCTGGCTCGACACCTCGCGGGTGCGCTCGGCGGTGTTCCGCCCCATCTACCGCCAGTTCTTCTGGATCTTCGTGCTGGTCTGCATCGGCCTCGGCTACCTCGGCTCGCAACCTCCCGAGGGCGGCTACGTGATCGCGGCGCGCATCCTCACCGCGTACTACTTCCTGCATTTCCTGGTCATCCTGCCGATCCTCGGCCTGATCGAACGGCCCAAGCCACGCCCGGCGAGCATCACCGAAGCGGTGCTCGCGAGGTCGGGACACGGCGCGCCGGCGCCGGCAACGGGAGGTGCATCGTGAGCCACTTCCGAAAGGATCCCGCCGGCGTGACGCGCCTCATCCGCCAGGGGTTGATCGCGGGCGTCGCCGCCCTCTGCTTCGGACTTTCCGCCTCCTTCGCGGCAGCGCAGGAGGAAGGCGGCCACGCCTCCGACGGCGAGGCGGTCATGCACTTCCCCATCAAGAAGCCTGCCCTCCTGGATTGGAGCTTCGCCGGCATCTTCGGAAAATACGACCCCGCGCAGCTTCAGCGCGGCTTCCAGGTCTATCGCGAGGTCTGCTCGCAGTGCCACGGCATCAAGTACGTCGCTTTCCGCAACATGGCGGAGCCCGACGGGCCCGGCTACAGCCCGGAGCAGGTCGCCGCGCTTGCGGCTCAGTACGAGGTGACCGACGGCCCCAACGAATCCGGCGAGATGTTCACCCGGCCCGCGCGCCCGTCGGACCGTTTCCCCAGCCCCTTCCCCAACGACCAGGCGGCTGCGGCCGTCTATGGCGTGGCGCCGCCGGACCTGTCCCTGATCGCCAAGGCGCGCGCCGCTCCCCGCGGCCCGGTTTGGACCGTGCTCGACTTCTTCACCCAGTACCAGGAGGCGGGGCCCAACTATATCCACGCCCTCCTTACCGGCTATGGCGAAGAGCCACCGCCGGGGGTCACGGTACCGGCAGGCGCTCACTACAACCCCTATTTCCTCAGCGCCGCCGTCATCGCCATGCCGCCGCCGCTCGCCGACGGCGACGTGAAATACTCCGACGGTTCGCCGCAGACGGTCGACCAATACGCCAAGGACGTGGCGGCCTTCCTGATGTGGACTGCCGAACCCCATCTGGTGGCGCGGAAGCGCCTCGGCTTCCAGGTCGGCATCTTCCTCCTGGTCTTCGCCTCGCTGATGTACCTGACCAAGCGCCGGGTCTGGGCCGCCGTCGCGCACTGACCGGTCGGACGGTGTGAGTAGCGCCGCCTGCCGCCGCGCTGCTAGCATCGCGCCATGACCCAGGCCCTTCTCGGCATCATCGGCGGCTCGGGCGTCTATGCCCTTCCGGGCGTCGAGGACCTCCAGGAGAAGCGCGTCGCAAGCCCATGGGGCGAGCCGTCGGACGCGATCCGGACGGGCCGCATCGGCGAAACGCGCGTTGCCTTCCTGCCGCGGCACGGGCGCGGCCACCGCTACGCGCCGGGCGACATCAACTACCGCGCCAACATCGACGCCCTCAAGCGCATCGGGGTCACGGACCTTGTTTCGGTGAGCGCCGTCGGTTCACTCCGGGAGGATCTGCCGCCCGGCACGTTCGTCCTCGTCGACCAGTACGTCGACCGGACGGTCGAGCGGCCGCGGAGCTTTTTCGGCAAAGGCCTCGTGGCCCATGTCTCGATGGCGCGGCCGGTAAGCCCGCGGCTTGCCGATCGGATCGCCGCCGCGGGTCACGCCGAAGGCATCGCCTGCCGGCGCGGCGGCACACTGGTCGTGATCGAGGGTCCGCAGTTTTCGTCCGAGGCGGAGTCCCGCCTTTACCGGGACTGGGGCGCCGACCTGGTCGGCATGACAGCGATGCCTGAAGCCAAGCTCGCCCGCGAAGCCGAGATCGCCTATGCGACCCTCGCCATGGTCACCGACTACGATTCCTGGCATCCCGGCCACGACGCCGTCGACGTCGCCGCCGTGGTCCGCGTCCTTGAGGATAACCGGGGCCGGGTGCAGCGCCTGCTCGTCCGGCTCGCCCGCGACTTCCCCGCCGACCACGAGCCCTGTCCCTACGCGGATCGGGCCCTTGACGGTGCGGTGATGACCGCGCCGGACGCCCGCGACCCGGCGCTCCTCGCCAAGCTCGACGCGGTGGCGGGACGCATTCTGCGGACCCCCGAAATGAAGTAGAGTGGAGCGAGGCCGTTAGATTGCCGCACCAAGGGGGTCTGCGTTGAAGGCGGCTTTTTCCGCTCTGCAATCTTGTCGCCCATCCCGCACTCGGCCAAGGCCGTGACGGCCGAACAGGCCCGCTTCGCCACCTTCGTGCTGGCGGCGATTCTCGCCTTCCTCGCGGTCTGGCTGCTCATCGTCGGCAAAAGCCTGATCCTCCCGATCTTCACGGCCATCATTTCGGTCTATGTCCTCAGCGCAGCGGCGGACGCTATGGGCCGGTTGCCGCTGCTCGGCCGACTTCCGTCATTCGTCCGGCGGCTCCTCGTGCTCATTGGTTTCGCGCTTTGCCTCGTCGGTTTCGGCCTGGTCATCTCGACCACCGTCGACCAGCTCATGGTGCTCGCTCCCACCTACAAGGACAACCTCGCCTCGTTCGGCACGCAACTCGCCGATCTTGTCGGGCTCAAGTCTATCCCGACCTGGGAGCAGATCCGCGCGGAGGTCTTCCCCGAGCTTGACCTCAAGGACATCCTCCTTGGCCTGCTTGGATCGGTCACGAGCCTCGGGAGCGGCATCTTCCTCGTCGTGGTCTATGCCGTGTTCCTGCTCGCCGAGCAGGGGAGCTTTGCCGGCAAGCTTGCGGCGGCATTCCCGGAAGGCGACCGTGCGGCGCGCATGGCGCAGCTCTTCACCGACATCAACCGCCGGATCGGCGACTATCTGGCCGTGAAGACGCTGGTGAACGTCATCCTCGGCGCCGTGTCCTACATGATCATGCTGTTCATGGCGCTCGACTTCGCCTTGTTCTGGGCGATTCTGATCGCGCTCTTCAACTACATCCCGTTCATCGGCACATTCGCCATCGTCTTCCCGATCTTCCTGTCGCTGGCGCAGTTCGGATCGCTCACCACAACGCTGGTCCTGGCCGCCCTTCTGCTCTGTGCGCAGCTGATTTCCGACAACGTGCTCGAGCCCAAGCTCTTTTCACGCCAGCTCAACATGAGCCCGTTCGTGATTATCGTCGCCCTGTCCTTCTGGTCCGCGCTGTGGGGGTTGCCAGGCGCCATTCTCGCCATTCCGATCACCTCCATGATCGCGATCATCTGCGCCGCTTTCCCGGCGACGCGGTTCATCGCCATGCTCCTCGCCGAGCGTGTCGAGGATGCCCGGCAGTCCACCGCCTGATCCGGTTTCCGGGCCGGCGGCGCCGCCGCATCGCCGCAATGGCGCCCGCGCCTCGGCTTTGCTAGAGCAACACCGCCGATTCCAGCCGAGACGGGAGCCGTCCGGCCGAGAGGAACATCAATGGCCGCCGACCGTGTCGACATAAGCTCCCTGATCCGGACGATACCCGACTATCCGAAACAGGGCATTCTCTTCCGCGACATCACCACGCTGATCGCCGATCCCGCCGGCTTCCGCGCCGCGATCGACGGGCTGGTGCTGCCCTTCCTCACCTCCGGTATCGACTATGTCGTCGGGATCGAGGCCCGCGGCTTCATCCTCGGCGGCGCCGTTGCCCACGAACTCGGCCGCGGCTTCGTGCCGATCCGCAAGAAAGGCAAGCTCCCCTGGAAGACCATCGGCCAGGACTACAGCCTCGAATACGGCGTCGACACCATCGAGATCCACGCCGACGCCATCCATGACGGCGCCCGGGTGCTCCTGATTGACGACCTGATCGCCACCGGCGGCACGGCGGAAGCGGCGATCGAGCTGATCCGCCGGTCGGGCGGCGAGATCGTCGCCGCGGCTTTTGTCATCGACCTGCCGGATCTCGGCGGCGCCAAGCGTATCGCCCGGAAGGACGTGGCGGTGCACACCCTCGTCAGCTTCGAAGGACACTGATCTGATGCCCGACTTCCACCTCTATATCGGCTACCGCGAGGTCTCGTCCTGGTCGATGCGCGCCTGGCTGCCGCTTCGCAAGACCGGGGTCGAGTTCGAGGAGACTCTCATCCGCTACCGGCTGCCCGACCATCGGGCGCGGCTCCTCGAAGTCTCGCCGTCGGGCAAGGTGCCGCTCCTCGTCCACCGCCGGAGCGGCCGCGAGGTCAAGGTCTGGGATTCGCTTGCGATCGGCGAATACCTCGCCGACCTCTTTCCGGAGAAGCGTCTGTGGCCGGAGGATCCGGTCGCCCGCGCCTTCGCCCGCTCGATGTCGGCCGAGATGCACTCCGGCTTCAAGGCGCTCCGCGAGCACCTGCCGATGGCGCTGCTCGAACGCCACCCGAAGCGGATCGACGACAAGGACGCCCGCGCCGACATTGCCCGCGTCGACGAACTGTGGTGCGAGGCGCGCGATACCTGGGGGAAG
>DASSPO010000166.1:0-2141 GCA_035699585.1 Bauldia sp. | reverse complement strand
CCTGATCCTGGACGAGAGCGACGCCGGGAACGCCGGAGCGATCGAATCGACCGGCGTGAACGTCGTTCTTTCACAAACGTTCATGACCTCGATAACCGACAAGATCGAGGTGGCCAGAACCGCGCTTCGCGCCGCCAACGTGGCATGGTAGCCGTGGCCATATTCTTCAAGCGCCTGGCAGATGCCAAGTCGCGCCTGGCGCCCGTTCTTTCACCGCTTGAACGCGCGACCCTCGCCAGACGGATGCTGCTGCACGTCATCGACGCGGCAAGAAAAGCCTCGGGAGTCGAAGAGGTGACAGTCGTATCGCCCGAAGCAAAAATCGCGGAAATCATCGGTCGCGACGACGTTTCCATTCTTCGAGAACCACGACCCCACGGCTTCAATGCGGCGGCCGGTTTTGCCTCGGCGGCGCTCGCCGCGGCCGGCAAACCGCGGGTGTTGCTCCTTCCGGCCGACTTGCCACGCGTAGGGGCGGAGCATATCGAGGCGCTCATCAAGGCGCATGCCCGAACGAGCGCCGACACCATTGTCGCCTCTAAAGACGGATCCGGAACGAACGCGCTGCTGATCGAGCTTCCGCCGCGCTTCCCGCTCGCGTTCGGGCCAGACAGCTTCAATCGCCATCTGGCGAATGCCGCGCACTCGAGCCGCCGGCTTCACGTGCACCGCTGCGCCCATATCGGTACCGACATTGACGGGCCCGATGATCTTGGAGAGCTGCCGTGCGAAATGGTCCCGTGACGAACACTGCAACCAGAGCAGCTTACCAGCTTGTCAAAGCCGATCTCGAGGCAATCGTGGCGGAAGCCGCGAGCCTGCGTGATGCTGGACATGGGTCGGTCGTGACCTTCTCGCCCAAGGTCTTCATTCCGCTCACGCATCTTTGCCGGGACGTTTGCCATTATTGCACCTTCGCAAAGGCGCCGCGCCAGCTTTCGAAGGCCTTCTTGGAGCCGGACGAAGTGCTGGATATCGTTCGTGCCGGCGCAGGGGCTGGCTGCACCGAGGCGCTGTTCACTCTCGGTGACCGGCCTGAAACCCGATATGCGGCGGCGAGGACTGCGCTCGCCGCACTCGGGCATCGCTCGACCCTCTCATACCTGGTTGAAGTCGCCCGTCGGGTGCATGAGGAAACGGGCTTGCTTCCCCATCTCAACCCGGGCGTCATGAGCCGCGACGAACTCGCCGAGTTGCGTCCGGTCGCCGCCTCGATGGGACTGATGGTGGAAACCACTGCCGACCGGCTCGGCGCTCGCGGCGGGCCGCACTTCGGCTCACCCGACAAGGAGCCCCAGCGTCGTCTCGAAGTGCTTCGCTTGGCCGGAGAAGCGCAGATACCGTTCACGACCGGCTTGCTGATCGGCATCGGGGAGACCCGGCACGAGCGCATCGACACCTTGCTCGCCATCAAGGCCGTGCACGAGCGATACGGGCATATACAGGAAGTCATAATCCAGAACTTCCGGGCCAAGCCGGGCACCAGGATGGCGGGCGCGCCCGAGCCGTCATTCGATGAGCTACGATGGACGATTGCCGCGGCACGACTACTCCTCGGTCCTGACATGAACATCCAGGCACCGCCCAACCTGTCTGATCCGGATGCTCTGCACGATCTGATTCGGGCCGGGATCAACGACTGGGGCGGAGTCTCTCCGGTCACGGCAGATCATGTGAACCCGGAGCGCCGGTGGCCCAGCCGGGAGCGGCTGGCCGAGGCGACAGCGCGCGCGGGAAAGATCTTGGTAGGTCGCCTGCCGGTCTACCCGGAGTTCGCGCGTCACGCAGACCGATGGCTCGATCCCAACATGCGCCGGGCGGTCGTCCGCCAGAGCGACAGCAATGGTTTCGCACGTGACGACCGCTGGATGGCAGGCAGCGGCGTCGCGATCGGCGGTCGACTTTCATTCAAGGCGGAGCCCGCCGCACGCACAAGGGATTTGGTTCACGCCATCGAAACAGGTGAGAGCCTGGGGGAAGCCGAAATACATCGTCTCCTGGACAGCCGGGATGGAGATCTCGAATATGTGAAGGAAGCATCCGACCGGGCACGGCAGGCGTCGAAGGGCGACGTCGTCACTTACGTGGTCAATCGCAACATCAACTACACGAACATCTGCGCTTACCGGTGCCGATTCTGT
>DASSPO010000165.1:0-16140 GCA_035699585.1 Bauldia sp. | reverse complement strand
CCAGAATCTCGTCGTAGAGCTCGGCGTCGACGGTCGCGGAAGCAAGCTGGAGGCGCTCGCGAATGACCGGAACCCGCGGGTCGCTCATACCCGGCTTGAGGAGCTGGCCGTCCGCGACGACCGGAAGGGCTTCAGCGCCGTCAGCGGCGCGGAGCCGGGCGAGCTCGGCGCGGAGCGCGGCATACTCCTCCTGCGGCGGGGCGTAGGCCTCAAGGGTGGCCACCGGATCGGAGGAGCCCGAGACAAGGGCGAGAACGTCGGCCGCCGCAGGCGGATTGAGCTTGTAGCCAAGGTTGGGGCTGAGCTCGGACGGCGTCACCCGGCCGGCATAGAGATGCCGCGCGAAGAGGGCGACGGCCTGGCTGAGCTGAAGGTCGGCGCGGGCGAACTTTTCGTTGGGCGAATCGAGATAGAGGCCGACTTCGGTCCAGGGCAGCGGGTAATCGGCCGGGTCGAGGCCATCCTCATGGGCTCGCCTGATCCGGGCGATGAGATCGAGCCCCTGGGGCGTGAACGCGCCGTCGACGATCCAAACCGGCTGGTTGCCGCGGGCTGCATAGAAGGCAGCGATCCCCTCCCGGTCGCGCTTGAGCAGGATTCCGTCCTCGACGCCGGAATCGACAGCGCTCGCCACGGCGGCGGCGAGAGGATCGATGAAAGCGATTATATCGGCCGCGTCCGGGGAAAGCGGGCCGGGCCGGATCAGGACCGTATCGCGGGCCTGGGCGGCAAACGCCCCGCCGGCCAGCGCCGACGACAGGAGAACGCCAAGAACGACACGCGCACCACGAATCATCATCGACGCCCCTTGTCCCGGTCGGTCAGCCCCGGCGGAGGAGAGACCAGCCCCCGCGACTTTTCAACCGCAAACGGCCTTCGCCGGTTCCATGAAGGATCAAAATGCGGTGACCGTTACCCGGCCGCAACGTCCTCGGTCACACCCTCGTCGAGGCCGAGCTCCCTGAGCTTGCGGTAAAGGGTGGAGCGGCCAATGCCGAGCTTGCGGGCGACCACCGTCATCCGCCCGCCATAGCGGGCGATCGCCAGGCGGATCATCTCGGCTTCGACCTCGGCGAGAGGGCGAACGTCGCCGGAGGCGTCGAAAGCAAGCCCGTCCTCGACAAGGGCGGGTGCGAGCGCCGCGCCTGCGCCGGTCGGCCCGGGGCCGGACTCAAGGGGGAGGCCGGGGGCCGCCGCGGCCGGTTCGCCGCCCTCGACCTGATGGGCGATCTGCGGGAACTCGGCCGGGGTGAGCCACGCGCCGTCGGCAAGGACGACGGCGCGGAAGACCGCATTCTCGAGCTGACGGACATTGCCCGGCCAGTCGAAGCGCACGAGCAGGTCGAGGGCCTCCGGCGAGAGGCCGCGGATGCCGGCCTTGCCTTCCTCGGCGGCGAAGCGCGCGGCGAAATGCCGGGCGAGCTCGGCGATGTCCTCGCGCCGCTCGCGCAGCGGCGGCACGCGGATCGGGAACACATTGAGCCGGTAATAGAGGTCCTCCCGGAAGCGGCCGTCCTTGACCAGATCGATCAGGCTCCGGTTGGTGGCCGAGATCAGGCGAAAATCCACCTTGAGCGGGTGGCGCGCCCCGACCGGATCGATCTCGCCGTCCTGCAGAGCGCGGAGGAGCTTGACCTGCACATCCGGCGACAGCTCGCCGACCTCGTCGAGGAAGAGCGTGCCCTTGTCGGCCTCGCGGAACTTGCCGGCGTGCTTCTCGACAGCGCCGGTAAAGGCGCCCTTCTCGTGGCCGAAGAGGATCGATTCGACAAGCGTCGCCGGCACCGCGCCGCAATTGACGGTGACGAAAGGCTTCGCCTTGCGCTCGCCGCTGCCTTGAATGGCGCGGGCGATCAGCTCCTTGCCGACGCCGGACTCGCCCTCGATCAGGATCGGAATCTGCGAGGCGGCGGCGCGCCGGCCGAGGGCGATCACCCGCTCCATCGCCGGGCTTCTGGTGACGATATCGGCGAAAGTGAGCGTGCCGGCGGCACTCCGCTTCAGCCGCTGCAGCTCGCCCTCGAGCGCGCCGAGCTTGAGCGCGTTCTCGATCGACACCTGGAGCCGCTCGATCGAAACCGGCTTGACGACGAAATCGACGGCGCCGGCGCGCATCGCCGCCACCACGGTGTCGATGCCGCCATGGGCGGTCTGCACGATGACCGGAAGCGACTTGTCCTCCGCCCGGAGCCTGCCGAGCACCGCCATGCCATCGACCTCGGGCATGACGAGATCGAGGATGACGAGGGAGACGAGGTCGCCCTGCGGGCCGGCGAGATGCGCGAGCGCCTCGCCGCCGCCGGCCACGGTCACCGGGCGGTAGCCGAGCCGTTCGACCGCGTGGGCGAGCAGCCGACGCTGGACGGGATCGTCGTCGACGATGAGGACGGTCGCGGGCATGACGCCGCCGATGATCGGCGGCGAGGGTTAACGGGGGGTAAGGGAGGCGAAACGCTCCGGAACGGGCGGCCGGTCGGCGCACAGGGCGGATCGGCAAGCCGCGCTTTGGTCCCTGCGCCTCAGCCGGGCTCGCGGACAGCGAGCAAACCCGAATTGTCCATCGCCGCCGGTTCGTCCACCGCGAAGCACGCGACCTTGACGCCGCCCTTCAGTTCGAGGTCCGGCCGTTCCCGGGTGCAGCGCTCGAAGGCGAGCGGGCAGCGGGGATGGAACGCGCAGCCCGCGGGCGGATCGAGCGCCGACGGCAGCTCGCCCTCGAGGCGCATCCGGTCCCGGTCGCGGGTCGGATCAGCGACCGGGGTCGCCGACAGAAGCGCCCGCGTATAGGGGTGGAGGGGCCGGGCGAAGATCGCCTCGCGCGGACCGTATTCGACGGCCCGGCCGAGATACATCACCATGATGTCGTCGGCCATGTGCCGCACGACCGACAGGCCGTGGCTGATGAAGAGATAGGCGAGGCCGAGCTCCTCCTGAAGATCGGCGAGGAGATTGAGCACCTGGGCCTGGACCGACAGATCGAGGGCCGAGACCGGCTCGTCGAGAACCAGGATGCGCGGACTGAGCATCAGAGCCCTCGCGATCGCAATGCGCTGACGCTGGCCGCCGGAGAACATGTGCGGGTACCGGTCGTAGTGTTCGGGCCGGAGCCCGACGCGCGCGAGCATCTCCCGCGCCTGCCGGCGACGATCCGCGGCACTGCCGCCGCGCCGGTTGATCTCGAGCGGCTCCTCCAGGCTCGCGCCGATCTTCTGCCGCGGATTGAGCGAGCCATAGGGGTCCTGAAAGACCATCTGCACGTCGCTCCGAAGCCGCGAACGCTCGCGACGGCCTGCCCTGGCGACGTCGAGCCCGTCGATCATCAGTACGCCCGAAGCCGGCGGCTCGATCATTGCCACCATGCGGGCAAGCGTGGACTTGCCGCAGCCGGACTCGCCGACCACCGCGAGCGTCTTCCCGGAATCGAGGGTGAAGCTCACGCCGTCGACGGCGCGGATCTCGAGCGATGAGGAAAGGATGCGGCGCGGCAGCCGGTAGACCTGCGTCAGCTCATGCGCGACCAGCAACGAGGCGGCGGCCGCCGGGCTCACGGCACGGCCTCGGCGTTGAGCGCGCCGGGATGCCCCGCCGGGCGCCCGGCGAGGAGCGGGTAGCGGCAGAGCGCCGATCCGAGGTCCGGCCCCTGGCGCGGTGGCGCTTCGGCGCGGCACAGCCCGGTGGCGTACGAACAGCGCGGCGAAAAAAGGCATCCCGCCGGCCGATCGTAAAAGCCGGGCACCACACCCCCGATCGAAGGCAGCCGGCGCCCGGCGGCGCGTTCGGGGAGCGAGGCGAGCAGCGCCGCGGTGTAGGGATGATGGGGATCGGCGAAGAGCGGGCGAACGGCGTTCTCCTCGACCTTCTGGCCGGCATAGAACACCGCCACCCGCTGCGCCGTCTCGGCGACCACGCCCATGTCGTGGGTGATCAGGACGAGGGCCATGCCGGTCTCCTTCTGCAGACGAAGGAGAAGGTCGAGGATCTGGGCCTGGATGGTGACGTCGAGGGCGGTGGTCGGCTCGTCGGCGATGAGAAGGCGCGGACGGCAGGCGAGCGCCATCGCGATCATCACCCGCTGGTTCATGCCGCCGGAAAGCTGATGCGGAAAGGCGCGGAGGCGCCGCTCGACATCGGAAATGCCGACCGCCGAAAGCAGGTACATGGCGCGCCGCCGCCGCTCCTCGCGGCTCATGTCGAGATGCGCCTTGAGCGCCTCGGTGATCTGGAAGCCGACGGTGAAGCAAGGATTGAGGCTCGACATCGGCTCCTGGAAGATCATCGCCATGTCCTTGCCGACGATCCGCCGGCGCTGGCGCGGGGTCAGGCGGAGAAGGTCGACGCCGTCGAAGGCGAGCCGGGCGGCGGCGACGTTGGCGACGTTCGGCAGGAGCCCCATCACCGCGAGCATCGCCACCGACTTGCCCGACCCGGACTCGCCGACCACGGCGAGGACCTCCTCGGCATCGACCGTGAGCGACACGCCGTCCACCGCCCGGAAGGCACCCGCCCCGGTCTCAAACTCGACGGTCAGGTCCTCGATCTCGAGCAGCGGCATTCCCCTCAGCTCCGCTTCATCTTCGGATCGAACGCGTCGCGGAGCCCGTCGCCGACGAGGTTGATGGCGAGCACGGTGAGCAGGATCGCGAGGCCCGGGAAGGTCACCACCCACCAGGCACGGAGAATGAACTCGCGCGCCTCGGCGAGCATCGTGCCCCACTCCGGCGTCGGGGGCTGCGCGCCCATGCCGAGGAAGCCGAGGGCGGCGGCGTCGAGGATGGCATTGGAGAAGGAAAGCGTCGCCTGGACGATCAAGGGCGCCATGCAGTTCGGCAGGATGGTCCGGAACATGAGCCGGAACGACCCCGCGCCCGCGACCCGCGCCGCGGTCACGTAGTCCTTGGTGCGCTCGCCCAGCACCGCGGCACGGGTCAGCCGGACATAGTGCGGCTGAAGCACGATCGCGATCGCGATCATGGCGTTGAACAATCCGGGACCGATGACGGCGACCAGGACAAGCGCGAGAAGGAGGCTCGGAAAGGCGAGGATGATGTCCATGATGCGCATGATCGCCGCATCGAGGATGCCGCGGGCAAAGCCCGCGACCAGGCCGAGGGCGACGCCGACCACCATGGCCACGGAAACCACCACGGCGCCGATGAAGAGCGAATAGCGCGCGCCGAAGATCAGCCGCGAGAGCACATCGCGGCCGACCGGGTCGGTGCCGAGCGGAAAGGTCCAGGTTCCGCCCTCGATGAAGACCGGGGGCTGGAGGAAATGATCGCGATATTGCTCGTAGGGCGAATGCGGGGCGATGACGCCGGCAAAGACCGCAACCAAAACCAGCGCGCCCATGAAAAAGAGGCCGACGACCGCGCCGCGGTTCTCCCGGAAGTAGGACCAGAACTCGGCGAAGCGCCCCGGCCGCGCCATCGCTGCGGTCCCGGGCTCGTCGCGATCGGCGGCCATATCCGCCACTTCGTCACCTCACGTGCCTGATGCGTGGATTGATGAGGCCGTAGAGCAGGTCGACGACGAGATTCACGAAGACGACGATCATCGCGATGAGCAGCAACCCGCCCTGCACCGACGGGTAGTCGCGGCGAAAGATCGAATCGACCATCCATTTGCCGATGCCCGGCCAAGAGAAGATTGTCTCGGTAAGGATCGCGCCGGTAAGCAGGACGCCCACCTGGAGGCCGATGGTGGTGACGACCGGGATCAGGGCATTGCGGAGGGCGTGGATCCCGATCACGCGCCGGGGAGCAAGGCCCTTGGCGCGCGCGGTCCGGACATAGTCCTCGGCGAGCACCTCGAGCATCGCCGAGCGCGTCTGCCGGGCGATCACCGCGAGCGGGATGGTGGCAAGCACGATCGCGGGAAGGACGAGGTGCGACAGCGCCGACCGGAAGGCGCCCTCCTGGCCCGAGAGCAGGCTGTCGATCAGCATGAAGCCGGTCACCGGCTTGAAGTAGTAGACGAGATCGATCCGTCCGGAGACCGGCGTGAGCCCGAGCCAGCCGGAGAAGACGATGATGAGGAGGAGCGCCCACCAGAAGATCGGCATCGAGTAGCCGACCAGCGCCGTCGCCATCACACCGTGATCGACGATCGACCCGCGCCGGACGGCGGCGATCATGCCGGCCGGCACGCCTACGACCACGGCGATGATCATCGCGGCGAGGGACAGCTCGAGGGTCGCGGGAAAGAGCGTGAGGAATTCGGACAGGACCGACTTCTTGGTGACGATCGAGACTCCGAGATTCCCCTTGGCGAGCTGGCCCAGGTAGACGCCGTACTGCTCGATGATCGGGCGGTCGAAGCCGTGCTGATGGAGAAGCTCCTGATAGCGGTCGGCCTTGATGCTGCGCTCGCCGGCCATCAGGAGGATCGGATCTCCGGGGAGCACCCGGATGAACATGAAAGCAAGGAAGCTGACGCCCAGGAAGGTCGGGATCAGGATCCCAATTCTGCGGAGGAAAAAGCCGAGCATTGGCATCGACCGCCTAGGCCGGGAGGCCCGCGCCGCTGATGGCGCGGGCCTCCCGAGGCCGAGCGGCTACTCGGCGATGTCGACCTTCTCGAAGTTGAAGTGACCAAGCGGATCCATGACGAAGCCGCTCACCTTGCTGCTCATCGGCACGGTCACGATCGAATGGGCGATGGTCGCCCAGGGAGCCTGCTCCTTGAAGATCTTCTGGGCCTGGACGTAGAGGTCGGCGCGCGCCTCCTGATCGGATGTGCCCTTGGCCTTCTGGATCAGGTCCTCGAAGGGCTGGTAGCACCATTGGGCGCGGTTGTTGCCGCCGACCGCATCGCAGCCGAGAAGCACGGCGAGGAAGTTGTCCGGGTCGCCGTTGTCGCCGGTCCAGCCGAGCAGCACCGCGCCGTCACGGTCGACCGCCGACGACTGCTTGAGGTATTCGCCCCACTCCATCGACACGATTTCGGCCTCGACGCCGATCTCGGCGAAATCAGCCTGAATGAGTTCGGCCATGCGGCGGGCGTTGGGGTTGTAGGGCCGCTGCACGGGCATCGCCCAGATCTTCATCTTGAGCCCGGTGACGCCGGCCTCGGCGAGGAGCTTCTTGGCAGCCTCGGGATCGTGCGGATCGTCGACGGTCGATTCGTCGTAGGACCACATGGTCGGCGGGATCGGGTTCTTGGCGATCCTGCCGGTCCCCTGAAACACCGCGTCGATGATCGCCTGCTTGTCGATCGCCATGTTGAGGGCCTTGCGGACCCGCACGTCGTCGAACGGCTTCATCTGGGTGTTGTAGGCGAGGTAGCCGACGTTGAGCCCCTCCTGCTGCATGACGGTGATGCCCGGCTCCTGTTTCATCGCCTCGATGTCGGCCGGATTCGGGTATGGCATCAGGTGGCACTCGCCGGCCTTCAGCTTCTGCCAGCGGACGCCGTTGTCCGTCGTGATGGCGAAGATGAGATCGTCGATCTTGGGCTTGCCGCGCCAGTAGTCGGGGTTGGCCTTGTAGCGGATGACCGCGTCCTTCTGATAATCGACGAACTGGAAGGGACCGGTGCCGATGGGCTGCTGGTTGAGAAGCTCGCGGGTGCCCTCGGCGAGGAGCTTGTCGGCATATTCCTTGGAGACGACGGACGCGAAGTCCATCGCAAGGTTGGCGAGGGTCGTCGCGTCGGGCCGGTTGAGGGTGATCTTCACGGTGAGGTCGTCGACCTTCTCGATCGACTTCAGGATGTCCGGCATCGACATCCCGTTGAAATACTCCCACACCCCGCCGGCATAGTCGAAATAGGGGTGGTCCTTCTTGAGCTGTCTCTCAAACGTGAAGACCACGTCATCGGCGTTGAAGTCGCGGGTGGGCGTGAAGTAGTCGGTGGTGTGGAACTTGACGCCGGGCCTGAGCTTGAACGTGTACTCAAGGCCGTCGGGCGAGATTTCCCAGCTCTCCGCCAGGCCGGGGACCACCTTCGTGGTTCCATGCTCGAACTCGACGACCCGGTTGTAGAGGGCCTGCGAAGAGGCATCCATCGTCGTGCCCGAGGTGTAGGGCGCCGGATCGAAGCCTTCCGGGCTGCCCTCGGAGCAGTAGACGAATGTCTTGGCGTCAGCGGCGCCGGCAAGCCCGGCCACCATGACGGTCGTGGCAAATAACAGAGCGAGGCGTTTCATCAGACATCCTCCAGCGACAGCCGCTTGTCGCGGCGTTGTCCTTTCCTCCCGCCACCCCGCTCGGGCGAGCTCGGGCGGAGAGGTTGGCCAAGTCGAACTTAGCGGGACACCGAATGCAAGCCAAAAGCGAGTCCTGCCGAGCGGTGACCCGGAGCCTCGCTTGGCCGGCTCGTGCCTCCCGTGGTCCGCCCGCTGCCACCACAATCCGGTTCCGGCCCGGCGGTGACGGGTTGCCTCGCGGCGTTTCCCGCAATAGCTGGTAGCCGCCCAAACGACAGGAAGACGAGAACCCCATGTCCCTTGCCGACCCCTTCGCCGTCGAGTCCGAGCGCCCCTATGGGGAACTCCCGGAATGGAACCTCGGCGACCTTTATGCCGGCCGCGACTCGCCGGAGCTGCAGGCGGCGCTGTCGCGGGCCGAGGCGGCCTCGCTCGCCTTCGAGGAAAAATGGAAGGGGAAGCTCGCGGATATCGCGGCCGGCGAGGGACCCGGGGCGAAGCTCGCCGAGGCGGTGCGCGAGTTCGAGGCGCTCGAGGACCTGCTCGGCCGGATCATGTCCTATGCCGGGCTGCTCCATGCCGGGAACACCACCGACCCCGCCATCTCGAAATTCTACGGCGACGTCCAGGAGAAGATCACCAACGCCTCCTCCCACCTCCTCTTCTTCACCCTCGAACTGAACCGGATCGACGACGCCCTCCTGGAAGTCGCGATGGAGGATCCGAGCCTCGGCTACTACCGCCCATGGCTCGAGGACATCCGCAAGGAGAAGCCGCACCAGCTCGAGGACCGGGTGGAGCAGCTCTTCCACGAGAAGTCGGTCACCGGGCGGACCGCCTGGAACCGCCTGTTCGACGAGACGATCGCATCGCTCCGCTTCAAGGTGGGCGAGGAGGAGCTCGCCATCGAGCCGACCCTGAACCTCCTCCAGGATCCCGACGGGGCGAAACGGCGACAGGCGGCGGAGGCGCTTGCCGCGACCTTCAAGGACAATCTCCGGCTCTTCACCCTCATCACCAACACCCTGGCCAAGGACAAGGAGATTTCGGACCGCTGGCGGCGCTTCGAGGACGTGGCGGCCTCGCGCCATCTCGCCAACCGCGTCGAGCCACAGGTCGTCGAGGCGTTGGCCAACGCGGTCCAATCGGCCTATCCCCGCATCTCGCACCGCTATTACCGGCTCAAGGCGAAGTGGTTCGACCGCGATGTCCTCCCCTTCTGGGACCGCAACGCGCCCCTGCCCAAGGTCCCGCAGCGCCTGATCAAATTCGACGAGGCGCGCTCGACGGTGCTCGGCTCCTATGCCCTCTTCTCGACCGAGATGGCGGCGATCGCCCGCCGCTTCTTCGACGAGCGCTGGATCGACGCGCCGGTCAGGCCGGGCAAGGCCCCCGGTGCCTTCTCGCATCCCACGGTGCCGAGCGCCCACCCCTACATCCTCTTGAATTACCAGGGGAAGGTGCGGGACGTGATGACGCTCGCCCACGAGCTCGGCCACGGCGTCCACCAGGTGCTGGCGGCCCCGCAGGGGGCATTGATGGCGCCGACGCCGCTCACGCTCGCCGAAACCGCGAGCGTCTTCGGCGAGATGCTGACCTTCCGCGCCCTCCTGACCGAAACCACTGACCCGGTGCAGAAGAAGGCGATGCTCGCCGCCAAGGTCGAGGACATGATCAACACGGTGGTGCGGCAGATCGCCTTCTACAGCTTCGAGCGGAAGCTCCACACCGAGCGGCGCGAGGGCGAACTGACCGCCGACCGGATCGGGGAGATCTGGCTCGAGGTGCAAGGGGAGAGCCTTGGACCGGCGATCAAGCTCGGCCCGGGTTACGAGACCTTCTGGAGCTACATCCCGCACTTCATCCACTCGCCCTTCTATGTCTATGCCTATGCCTTCGGCGACTGCCTGGTGAACTCGCTCTATGCGGTCTACGAGGAGAGCCCCCAAGGCTTCGAGGCGAAGTATCTCGACATGCTCCGGGCCGGCGGGACCAAGGGGCACAAGGAACTGCTCGCGCCCTTCGGGCTCGACGCCACCGATCCCGGCTTCTGGCAGAAGGGCCTCGGGGTGATCGAACGGCTGATCACGGAGCTCGAGGCAATGGAGAAGGAGGAAAAGCGCGGATAGGTTGTAGGGATCGTTCTTGCGGTTCGGGTCTTTGCCAACGGGCGAGTGGCATTTGCATTGGGAAAGACCCCGACCTCAGCGGCCGCGCCAAGGACTACCGCAAGCGCGCATGCAACTTCTTCGAACGGTACATCCAACCTGAGCCCAACTCATCGATTAGGCCGGTGAGCGCAATTGGGTCTGGACGGAGTAGGAGGTGCGTGGGTGACGGGAAGGTGAGTCATCGGAGGCGATTGTCCGGATAGCCTCGGGGCGAAAAAACGGCCGGTTCGTTGCAAGGCGCTTTGGTCGGACCTAGGTATGATCCGCTGTTCCCGACGACCTTAAGGCGCACATGCCCCTCCTCTTCTTCATCCTTCTCGTCATCCTGATCGCCCAGCTCGGGTTCTGGAACACGCTCGGCGCGATCCTCGGCGCGGCAGTCATGATGGTGCTGCTCGTCGTCATCATCGTCGCTGTCGTGGTGATCGGCGGGTTCATGGTGGTTGGCCGTTTGGGCCGGGACCGCTATTGATCGCGGCTATCGCTGGCGGTTTCGTTTCACAGAATGTACAACATGCGTTATACACTCTGTAGAACGTTGGTCACAAAAAGCGAGCGAGGCGGATGAGCGAGCAAACGCGAGAAGTCGAGGCCGAAGGCCTGGTCGTACAGGTGCGGAAGATCGGCAACTCGACCGGTGTGATTCTTCCCAAGGATTTGCTGGCGCGGCTCAGGCTGAAGCCAGGCGATGTGCTTCATGTCATCGAGGCGAGCGAGCGCGGCCTCCACCTGAGCCCCTATGATCCGAAGCACGCAAGGGCGATGGAGATCGCGCGCAGGGCGTTCGTCAAATACGCCGACACCTTCCGGGCTCTCGCCAAGTGAGCGAGCCGGAGTCGCTCGATGCAGAAATCGTACTGAAAATTCACGCTGAGCAGCTTGGCTTGTTTGGAGGGTCCGGGGGCCTACGGGATGCGGGCCTTCTAGAATCCGCTCTGGCGGGCCCGCTGAACAAGTACGCCCATGGGGAAACCGACCTCGCCGCGCTCGCCGCTGCCTACGCCTTTGGCATTTCGCGGAACCATCCGTTTGTTGATGGGAACAAGCGTTCCGCATTCGCGTCCCTCATCGTGTTTCTCGGTTTGAATGGCATCGAGTTCGATGCCCCTCCGCCCTCGGCTACCGCGATGATGATGGCGCTCGCGGAAGGAGAGGTTTCCGAAGACGGCCTCGCCCGGTGGCTCCGGGACAACTGGCCGCCCGCCTGAGCCTTTCCCCTGCCGCGTTCGCCGCCTAGATAGGGCCGATGCCGCCGCGCGACCCCGAAGAGAATCGCCTGTCACGCCGGCTCGGGCGCTATGCCCGGGTCGGCGCAAACGTCGGCGGCGTGGCGGCGCGGGTCGCCGGGGCGCGGCTCCTCGGCCGCGATCTCGCCGACCCGAAGAACGCCGCCGACCTCGCGGCAGCGCTCGGCGGGCTCAAGGGCCCGCTGATGAAGCTCGCCCAGATTCTCTCGACCGTGCCCGATCTCCTGCCGGCGGAGTTCGCCGCCGAGCTTCGGACGCTCCAATCGTCGGCACCGCCGATGGGGCCCGCCTTCGTCAAGCGGCGCATGCAGGCGGAACTCGGGCCGGACTGGGAGAAGCGCTTCGCCTCGTTCGACAAGACGCCGGCGGCTGCCGCCTCGCTCGGCCAGGTGCACCGCGCCGCGGGTCACGACCGGCGCCAGCTCGCCTGCAAGCTCCAGTACCCGGACATGCAGTCCGCAGTCGAAGCCGACCTCTCGCAGCTCGGAGTCATCCTCGCGCTCCAGCGCCGCTTCAACCCGGAGATCGACACCACCGAGATCGGCAAGGAACTCGGGGAGCGGCTGCGCGAGGAACTCGACTACCGGCGCGAGGCGCAGCACATGCGCCTCTACGGCATCGCGCTCCGCGAGGAACCGCTGGTCAAGGTGCCCGAGCCGGTCGATCCGCTCTCCACGGGGCGGCTCCTGACGATGACCTGGCTCGAGGGCAAGCCGCTCCTCTCGTTCCTCGACCACGGTCTCGCCGACCGGAACCGGATCGCAACCGCGCTGTTCCGGGCGTGGTGGCATCCCTTCGCCCGCCACGGAATCATCCACGGCGACCCGCATCTCGGGAACTACACGGTGTTCGAGGAGGCGCGAGCAAAGGGCGGCAAGCCGCGGCCCGCCGGCATCAACCTGCTCGACTACGGCTGCATCCGCATCTTCACGCCGACCTTCGTCGGCGGCGTGGTCGACCTCTTCCACGGCTTTCGGGAGAACGACCGCGACCTGATCGTGCGGGCCTACGAGCGCTGGGGGTTCGGAGGCCTCACCAACGAGGCGATCGACATCCTCAACATCTGGGCCCGGTTCATCTACGCGCCGCTCCTCGACGATCGGGTCAGGACCATCGCCGACGGCGTCAAGCCCCAGGAATACGGGCGACGCGAGGTGTGGAGGGTGAAGCAGGCGCTTCGCTCGGTGAAGCCGATCGTCGTGCCAAGGGAGTTCGTGCTCATGGACCGCGCCGCGATCGGCCTCGGCTCGGTGATGCTTCACCTCCGCGCCGAGCTCAACTTCCACCGCATCTTCTCGGAGGCGATTGCCGATTTCGACATGGCGACCCTCGGCCAGCGCCAGGCAAAGGCGCTCAAGCAGGCGGGTCTGGGCTGAGGGCGGGGACCGCAAGCAAGGAGCGAGCGGCCTCGGCAAGGGCGGCTCCGCGGCCGGCGAACGGCGCAAGCAGGGCAACCGCCGCCTCGGCCTCCTCCTCCAGCATGCGTCGCGCCGCGTCGGGTCCGAGCAGCGCCGCGAGCGACGGGCGTCCGGCGGCATCGTCGCCCGCGGCATCGTCGATATCGTCGGCGAGCTGGAAGGCGGCGCCGAAATGCGCGCCGAAGCGCCGCATCAAGTCGCGGTCTTCGAGACCGGCGCCGGCAAGGATGGCGCCGGCCTCGGCGGCGTAGGAGAAAAGCGCGCCCGTCTTCATCCCCTGCATCGCGCGGAGGCCCGGCTCGTCCCACCGCCTGCCCTGGTCGAGGTCGAGCATCTGGCCCCCGACCATGCCGCCGGCGCCCGCGGCACGGGCGAGCCGGACGACCAGCGCCGCACGGGTTTCGGCCGGCGCGTCGATACCGGCAAGGACGTCGAAGGCGATGGTGAGCAGCGCGTCGCCGGCAAGGATGGCGGTGGCCTCGTCGAAGGCCTTGTGGAGCGTGGGCCGGCCGCGCCGGACATCGTCGTCGTCCATGGCGGGAAGATCGTCGTGGACGAGGCTGTAGGCGTGGACGCATTCGAGCGCCGCCGCGGCCGAGACGACGCGGTCGCCAGCGGCACCGAACAGCCGGGCCGACTCGATGAGGAGAAACGGGCGGATCCGCTTGCCGCCGCCGAGCGCCGCATAGCGCATCGCCTCGACGAGAAGCGCCGGCCTGGCCGCCTCCCCCGGCGCGGGGACGTGAGAAAGAATGCGGTCGAGGGCAGACTCCGTCGCCCGCGCCGCCTCCAAAAGCCTGGTCTGGAAAATGGCTCCCACGGCGGGGTGGCATGAAGCCAAAGCCGCTCCCGGTCAAGCGCCGGCGATTGCGCGGACCAGCCCGGGCGGCTATCCCAGAGGCGATGAGCCGCGCCGCCTCAGCCAAGTCGCAGCCGGCCGCCGAAGCCAAGGCTGCGCGGAAGAAGGATGCGGCCGGCAGGGCGGCGCCGGTGCGAATCCGGCGCATCCTCCGGGCGGCGCTATTGGTGCTGGCGGGACTGGCGCTGATCCCCGGCGTGCTGGTGCCGGTCTACATGGCGGTGCCGCCGATCTCGACCCTCATGATTGCGACCCGCATCATCGATGGTCCGATCGAACGCGACTGGGTGAGCCTCGACGAGGTCGCCAAAATCCTGGTGGTTTCGGTGATGGTGGCGGAGGACGGCCGGTTTTGCGCGCATCGCGGCGTCGACTGGGGGGCGCTCAACGAGGTGCTGGAGGATCCCGACGGCCCGTCGCGCGGGGCTTCGACGATCGCCATGCAGACGGTCCGGAACCTCTTCCTGTGGCAGGCGCCGAGCTATTTCAGGAAGGGCATCGAGATCCCGCTCGCGCTTTACGCGGACGCGATCTGGACCAAGCGCCGGACGATGGAAATCTACCTCAACATCGCCGAATGGGGGCCCAACATCTTCGGCATCGAGGCGGCGGCCCGCCACCATTTCGGCAAATCCGCCAAGGACTTGACGGCCAACCAGGCGGCCCTGCTGGCCGTGACCCTGCCCAATCCGCGGGTCCGCGACCCGGCCAATCCAAGCCGGCTCATGCGCTCGCTGGCCCGCACCGTCGCGGCGCGCGCCCGGGTTGCAGGCGACTACGTCAAATGCCTCTACCCATGAGCAACGGCGGCCTGTATAAGGCCGCCACAACAGACACCGAAGGAATACGGAAATGGCAGTTCCGAAGAGAAAAACGTCGCGCATGAAGCGCGGCTTCCGCCGCTCGGCCGACGCGCTCAAGAAACCCGCCTATGTCGAGGACAAGGACTCGGGCGAGCTTCGCCGTCCGCACCACATCGACCTCAAGTCCGGAATGTATCGCGGACGGCAGGTGCTTCAGCCGAAGAGCGAGGCCTGATACCGGAGGCTCGCGGCGGCGAGGCCGGCTTTTGCCGGCCTTTTTCGTTTCTGCGGTACGGGATACCATCCCCGCCGCCTGTTCCTCACGCCACGAGGGCGAACCATGCTCACCGCCATTCCGCTGACCGTCATCCCGCTCATCATCTACAACCTCGTCGCCTTCGTCTTTCCCGGCACGACCTGGACCGGCGAGATCTTCGGCCTGACGATGGTGTCCGGCGCGCGCTGGGCGCTCACCCTCTCCGACCTGATGATCACGCTTGCGATCGCCATGCTGTTCCTCGAGATCATGAAGTCGGGCCGAACCGGATCGGCGACGCTCACCAACCACATCCTGTCGACAATCGTTCTCCTCATCTACGTCATCGAGTTCATTCTCCTCGACATCGCGGCGACGTCGCTGTTCTTCATCCTGACCATCATCGCGCTCTTCGACGTGATCGCCGGGTTCAGCATCACCATCCGGACGGCGACGCGAGACATCGCCTACACGCCCGGGTTCGAGCCGCCACACCCGCACTGACCGGACGCACCTTGGCGCGCAAGCCCATCTTCACCGCGGGGGCGGCCGAGGCGCCGCCTCCGGAGCCGATCCTCGCCGCCGTCGGGGAGGTGGTCTACGAATGGTCGATCCCCGAGGACGCGATTCTGTGGAGCAGGAACGCCGCCGAGGTGTTGGGTGTGGGCCATCCCGACCGGATCGCGACCGGCGCGGCGTTCGCCAAGTTCCTCGATCCCCAGCATCCCGAAAGCCGGACCCGCGCGGTCTTCGGGCAGAGCGGGAAAGGCGGCGTCTATCGCGTCGAGTACCCTTTCCACCCGGCCGGCTATGAGGACCGGCGCCGATTGTGGATCGAGGATCTCGGCCGCTGGTACGCCGGACCGAAAGGCGACCCGGTCCGGGCGCATGGCGTGATCCGCGTCATCGACGAGCGCCATGAACGCGAGGAGCGGCTCTCATTTCTCTCCCGCCACGACGAGTTGACCGGGTGCCTGAACCGCGCCCATCTCGTCGACGCGCTCGCGGCGGCGATCCGGACGGCGATCGAGACCCGACGGGACATCGCTTTCGTGGTCGCGGCCATCGACAATTTCGACACGATCAACGAGGTCTACGGTTTCGACATCGGCGACGAGGTCTTCGCGGCGGTGGCGAAACGCATCCGTGCCGAGATCCGCGCCGCCGATCTCGTCGGCCGCTTCTCCGGCGGCATGCTCGGGCTGATCCTCATGGACTGCTCGGAAGCCGACATGCATGC
>DASSPO010000164.1:0-4129 GCA_035699585.1 Bauldia sp. | reverse complement strand
TCCTTGACGTAACCGCGCCGCTGCCGCCCCACATGCAGCAGAGCTGGAACCTGCTTGGATTTGACGCGGCGAGGGGGGAGGCGGCGGAAGACACACAATAGTCCGGCTGGGGTTCGCTGGAAAATGTACGGCCTTCCGGCGTCACCTTGCGGCCGCGGCGGGAGCGGCGGCGCGGCCGAAGTCAGTCAAGCCATGCACACCTCGCTGGCGGCCCGAGAAAGCCTGACCCGCGTGTCTCGGGGTCCGCCCAAGCGGCTTCCGTACGGTATGGACGCGGGAAGTCTGGCCGGACTATTGTTTCGCCACCGACATATCCCCCACCAAGCTGAGCAATCCGAGGAATCAGGATGGCCGACACCGCCATGAATGTCGCCCGCGCGAAATTGCACAGGAACGGACCGGAATTCTCAGCCGTCGTGTGGGGTTCGATGCGCTCGGAAGAGCAGTTTCGCTCACCGGACGAGCTGGCCGATTTCCTCCGCTTCCTGCTCGACCGCGGTGTCACCACGCTCGACACGGCCAATACCTACGGCTACCCGCATCCCTATACGGTCGAGGAATTCCTCGGCAAGGCAATCGCCAAAGTGGGGCGCGACAAGTTCGAGATCGTCACCAAGTGCGGCATCCAACGAGTGTCGCCGCATCGACCGGTCAACCGCATTCGTCACTACGATTTTACAGAGAAGGAGATCCGCCGCTCGATCGGCCGGTCGCTGGAGAAGCTGGGCATCGACTATGCCGACCTTATCCTTCTCCACCGCCCGGACTATTTGATGGACCCCGCGGAAACCGCCGGGGCGCTCGACGCGCTGATCGCCGAGGGCAGGACCAGGTACGTCGGCATCTCCAATTTCTCGCCTTCGCGCTATCGCCTGCTCGCCTCGAAGCTCAAGGCGCCGATCGTGACGAACCAGGTCGAGTTCTCGCCGATTCACCTTGACCCGATCTCCGACGGCACATTCGATACCGCGATCCTCGAGGGGCACCGGCCGATGATCTGGTCGCCGATCGGCGGCGGGAGGTTGATGACCGGGAGCGACGAGCTGACTGTGAGGATCAGGGAAGTTCTCGCCGGCATCGCCAGGCGGAATGGGCTTGCTGGACCTGCCGAGGCCGCGATCGCCTTCGTCGTCAGGCATCCGGTGAAGGGGTTGCCTATCATCGGCACAGGCAAGCGGGAACGGATGGACGACGCGATCAGGGCGGCCAGCATCGAGCTCGACCGCATGGACTGGTATGAGGTGGTGACCGCGACCAGTCCGATGCTTGAGCTGTGACCTCGGCCGAGACCAACTTGCCACGCGCCAACGTCGATGCCTTTGCGGCGTCGGTGGTGGTTGTTCTCTGCCTGTCGTGGGGCTTGTCGCAAGTGGCAATGAAGGTCGCCAATGCCGGCATTCAGCCTGTGTTTCAAGCCGGCCTACGGTCGGGCCTCGGGGGGCTGTCGGTCCTCCTATGGTGCCGGTGGCGCGGTGTCCGTCTGTTCGATCGCGATGGCACACTCTGGCCGGGACTTCTTGCCGGGGGCCTGTTTGGTTCGGAATTCATCCTGATCTACGTCGGATTCGAGTATACAACCGTCTCGCGCGGCATCCTGTTCGTCTACACAATGCCTTTCTTCGTCGCTGCGGGAGCCCATCTCCTGATCCCTGGAGAGCGGCTTACCGCCCTCCGCTCGCTCGGATTTTGTGCGGCCTTCGCCGGCGTCGTGATCGTCTTCGCCGACCGGCAAAGCGCGACCTCGGCTGACGCCTGGTTCGGTGATCTCCTCTGCCTCATCGCGGCAGCCGCCTGGGCAGCCACGACGCTGACAATAAAGACAACCCGCCTCCGCCAGGTTGCCGCCGAGAAGGTGCTGGTCTACCAGCTCGCCGTATCGGCGCTCATGGGGTTCGCGCTGGCGCCGTTGTTCGGGCCGCTTTTCCGGGACGTAACGCCGCTCGTCGTCGCCGCCTTCGCCTACCAGGTATTTCCGGTCGTGGCAGTGTCCTATATCGCGTGGTTCTGGATCCTGCTCCGCTACCCGGCAAGCCAGCTTTCCGCATTCACTTTCCTCACGCCGGTGTTCTCTGTGCTGTTCGGCGCACTGCTCCTGTCGGAGCCGGTGACCGGAAATCTCGGCCTCGCATTGTTTCTGGTCGCCGCCGGCATCTACCTGGTCAACCGTCCAAGGCGGGCATGAGCAACGACGGCAAGAACCCCATGAGCAAGGCGCAGCAGCTGGCGCGACCGGTATTGCCGCGCCGCTTCTACCAGCAAGCGTCGGTCGGTCCACATGAAGGCGGATACGCCGTCCTTCTCGACGGACGCGTGGCCAAGACGCCAGCGCGAAAGCCGCTGGTCGTGTCTCGGCGCGATGTCGCCGAGGCGCTGGCCGCGGAGTGGGAAGCCCAGTCCGGAGAGATTCACCCGGCGACAATGCCACTTACCCGGCTGGTCAACTCAGCGATCGATCGGGTTACCGGCGAGATGGCGGCGGTACGCGACGATATCGTCAAACACGCTGCAAGCGACATGTTGTTCTACCGTGCCGAGGGACCGCAGTCGCTGATCGACATCGAGAACCGACTATGGACCCCGATCCTCACCGCCTCAGAAAGGGCGCTCGGAATCCGTTTCGTCCTCAGCGAGGGCATCGTCCACGTCAGCCAGGACCCGGCGGTGCTGGCTGCCGTGGCGCGGGCGGTTGAGCCCTTTGACGCGCTGTCGCTCGCGGCCCTTCATTCCGTGACCACACTCACCGGCTCGGCGCTCATCGCATTGGCCGTGGCCCGCGGCGACCTCACCGTGGCGGAAGCTTGGGAGGCGGCCCACGCCGACGAGGATTGGCAGATGTCACACTGGGGGAGGGACGACATGGCGCTCTCCGAGAGAGCTGATCGCTGGCGGGAGATGGAGGCGGCCGCGTTTGTCTTGGGGGTTGCCCGATCGGAGGTCCGGCGGCCAGGCTGATCGTGAAGGCACTTGTGCTATTCAGCTAGGATCGGGCCGGAAGCGGACGGCGGTGCCATGAAGGAAATCCTGGAAGAACTCGAGATGCGGCGGGCGCGAGCGCGCCTCGGCGGCGGTGAGGCTCGGATCGAAGCGCAGCATGCCCTGGGCAAGCTGACGGCGCGCGAACGCATTGAGGTCCTCCTCGACGAGGGTTCGTTCGAGGAATACGGCATGTATGTCGAGCACCGGGCGACCGATTTCGGCATGGCGGAGAAGAAGATCGCTGGCGATGGCGTGGTCACCGGCTGGGGCACGGTGAACGGACGTCCGATCTACGTGTTCGCCAAGGACTTCACCGTCTTCGGTGGCTCGCTGTCGGAGGCCCATGCCGAGAAGATCTGCAAGATCCAGGACATGGCGCTCAAGGCCGGCGTTCCCATCATCGGCCTGTACGACGCCGGCGGCGCCCGCATTCAGGAGGGGGTCGCGGCGCTCGGCGGCTATGCGGAAGTCTTCCAGCGGAACGTGCTTGCCTCCGGGGTCATCCCGCAGATCAGCGTGATCATGGGGCCGTGCGCCGGCGGCGACGTCTATTCGCCGGCGATGACCGACTTCATCTTCATGGTGCGGGGGACGAGCTACATGTTCGTGACCGGCCCCGACGTGGTGAAGACCGTGACCAATGAGACGGTCACGCCGGAGGATCTCGGGGGCGCCAGCGTCCACACGACACGCTCGGCGATCGCCGACGGCGCCTATGACGACGACGTCGAAGCGCTGGTCGAGATGCGACGGCTGCTCGCATTCCTGCCACTCTCGAACCGCGACAGCGCACCATCGATCGCGTCGTCGGATTCGGCGGAGCGGGAGGAGCCTTCGCTCGACCGGCTGATCCCGGACAGCGCAAACAAGCCTTACGACATCAAGGAATTGATCCTCAAGGTTGCCGACGACGGCGACTTCTTCGAGCTTCAGCGCGACTTCGCCAAGAACATCGTCACCGGCTTCGGCCGGATCGCGGGGCGCACGGTCGGCTTCGTCGCCAACCAGCCGATGGTGCTGGCCGGCGTGCTCGACGCCGACGCCAGCCGCAAGGCGGCGCGCTTCGTGCGCTTCTGCGACGCGTTCGGCATTCCGATCGTGACCTTCGTCGACGTGCCGGGATTCTTGCCGGGCACCAACCAGGAATATGGCG
>DASSPO010000163.1:0-2576 GCA_035699585.1 Bauldia sp. | reverse complement strand
CGGTCTTCCTGCTCGAGCGCATGCCCGACTTCGAGATCACCAAGCGCGCGAAGGTCGCCCGCACCTTCCAGAACATCCGGCTGTTCGGCGGCATGACGGTGCTCGAGAACCTGCTCGTCGCGCAGCACACGCGCCTGATGGCGGCATCGCGATTCTCGGTCGCCGGCCTCCTCGGCCTGCCGACCTATCGCGAGGGCCTGCGCGAGGCGATGGACCGGGCGACCTACTGGCTCGAGCGTGTCGCGTTGATCGACCGCGCCGACGATGCGGCGGGCGACCTTCCCTACGGGGCGCAGCGGCGGCTCGAGATCGCGCGCGCAATGTGCACGAATCCCACCCTGCTCTGCCTCGACGAGCCGGCGGCGGGCCTCAACCCGCGCGAATCCGCGGAGCTCAACGAGCTGCTCCGCTTCATCTGCCGCGAGCACAAGATATCGGTGCTCCTCATCGAGCACGACATGGGCGTTGTGATGGAGATTTCCGACCATATCGTGGTGCTCGACTACGGCCAGAAGATCTCGGACGGGACCGCCCAGTTCGTCCGGAACGACCCCAAGGTCATCGCCGCCTATCTCGGCGTCGAGGACGAGGAGGAGGTCAAGGCGGTCGAGCAGGAGGTCGGCGTATGAGCACGCCGCTCCTCTCCGTCCGCGGTGTCACCACCTACTACGGCAAGATCGTCGCCCTCCGCGGCGTCGACCTCGACGTGAACGAGGGTGAGATCGTGACGCTCATCGGCGCCAACGGCGCCGGCAAGTCGACGCTGATGATGACCATCTGCGGGACGCCGCGGGCGCGCGAAGGTCGGATCGTGTTCAACGGCATCGACATCACCCGGATGCCGACCCATGAGATCATGCGCATGGCGATCGCACAGGCTCCCGAAGGGCGGCGCATCTTCCCGCGCATGACCGTGCTCGAGAACCTGCAGATGGGCGCGGCCTCGATCGGCTTCGACCGTTTCGAAGAGGATCTCGAGAAAATCTACGCCATCTTCCCGGTGCTGAAGCAGCGCGCCGCGCAACGCGGCGGCACACTATCGGGCGGCGAACAGCAGATGCTCGCGATCGGCCGGGCGCTGATGAGCCGGCCGCGGCTTCTTCTCCTCGACGAGCCGTCGCTGGGGCTCGCCCCGCTCATCGTGCGCCAGATTTTCGACGTGCTTCGCGACCTCAACCGGCGCGAGGGACTGACCGTGTTCCTGGTCGAGCAGAACGCCTATCACGCGCTCAAGCTCGCGAGCCGCGGCTACGTGATGGTGAACGGGCTGATCACCATGTCGGGCACGGGGCGCGAGCTGCTCGCCCGCGAAGAGGTGCGATCGGCCTATCTGGAGGGCGGCCGCCACTGACGGCGCCGGGAGAAGGATGCAAGGGCTCATCTTCGAACGCGGCATCGCCGATTTCCTGCTCGTCACCTTGTTTCTCGGCGGGGGCGCCGCCTATCTCACGGGCCGTGCCGTTGCCATCAACTGGCGTCCGATCGTCTACCTCGTGATCTATCTCTTCCTTCTCACCGGCGCGGTGCGCTTCATCCACTTCGCCTTGTTCGAAGGGACGTTGCTCTCTCTCCACTTCTTCATCGTCGACGTCGTGGTCCTGCTCGTGCTTGGCGGGCTCGGATTTCAGATTACGCGGGCGCGGCAGATGGCCCGACAGTATTCATGGATATACGAACGGGCGGGCCCGATTTCGTGGCGCCTGCGCCGGGATTCGGGCGGGTAAGTCGGTTGTGCGGCCATCGGCAACCGAGTTGCGCGCCCTTTCGCGCCGGGATAGTTTCGCCTCAAGCAGGGGTTTCACCCGGCTTTTCACTTCGGTGACGAAGTCACCGACAGCTCCAGGGGAGTCGTTCAACATGAGGAAATTTCTTTTTGCCGGTGCTGCATTCTCGGCGATTGTTGCTTTTGCCGGTACTGCCAGCGCCGACATCACGATTGCGACCGTCGGGCCGATGACCGGCCAGTATGCCGCCTTCGGCGCCCAGATGAAGGCGGGCGCGGAGCAGGCGGTTGCCGACATCAACGCGGCCGGCGGCGTGCTCGGCCAGCAGCTCGTCCTCGAGGTCGGCGACGATGCCTGCGATCCGAAACAGGCGGTCGCAGTGGCCAACCAGCTCGCCGGCAAGGGCGTCGCCCTCGTGGCGGGGCATTTCTGCTCGGGCTCCTCGATCCCCGCCTCGGCGGTCTACAACGACTCGAACATCATCCAGATTTCGCCGGCTTCGACCAATCCGAAGTTCACCGACGAACGGCCGGGTCCGGGCGTCTTCCGGGTATGCGGTCGTGACGACCAGCAGGGCCAGGTGGCCGGCGAATTCCTCGCCAAGAACTTCGCCGACAAGAACATCGCCATCATCGACGACAAGAGCGCCTACGGCAAAGGCCTCGCCGACGAGACCCGCAAGTACATGAACGAGGCGGGCAAGACCGAGGTCCTCAACGAGTCGTACAATGCCGGCGAGAAGGACTACTCGGCGCTGGTCTCCAAGCTCAAGGCGGCCAACGTCGACGTGCTCTATGTCGGCGGCTACCACACCGAGGCCGGGCTGATCAAACGGCAGATGGTCGACCAGGG
>DASSPO010000162.1:0-10693 GCA_035699585.1 Bauldia sp. | reverse complement strand
GCGGCGGCCGGGCGAGCGTCATCTCCGCGGATCTTGCCGATCTGGCCGAGGTGCCGCGGGTCATTTACGACTCGGCCACCAAGCTTGGTAAACCTTCGTTGTTGGTAAACAATGCCTCAATCTTCGAGGAGGACCACGTCGGGAGCCTCGAGCCGGCGTTCTTCAACCGTCAGATGACCATCAACTTCACGGCCCCGGTCTTCCTTGCACAGGCATTCGCCGAGACGCTTGCCGAGGGCACCGAAGGTAACATCGTCAACATCGTCGATCAGCGCGCCTGGCGGACAGCGCCGACTTATTTCTCCTACCAGATGTCCAAGTCGGCGCTATGGGCCGCGACCCGCACGATGGCTCAGGGGCTCGCGCCGCGGATCAGGGTCAATGCCATCGCCCCAGGGCCGACCTTGAAGAATATCCGTCAGGATCCGGAGAAGTTCCAGGCGCAGATCGAAGCAATACCGCTGGCGCGCGGGCCCGACCTCGCCGAGTTCGGGCGGACCGTGCGGTACCTGGTTGAAAACCGGTCGATCACCGGCCAGATGATCGGCCTCGACGGCGGCCAGCATCTGGTCTGGGAAACGCCGGATATGGCGGATTTCGACACCTGATAATGAACACCGAACCGGAAGCGGCGGCGGCCGGGCCCGCACTCGGGCGCGAGGTTATCGCGGGCCTGATCAAGCGGCTCCCGAACGGCCCCGGCGTCTACCGCATGATCGACGCCAAGGGGACGGTGCTTTATGTCGGCAAGGCGCGGAACCTCAAGAAGCGCGTCCAGAGCTACGCGCGGATCGATGGCCAGTCGGGCCGGATCGCCCGCGCCATCGCTGCCACAGCCGAGATGGAATTTGTCTCGACCCGCACCGAGACCGAGGCGCTCCTCCTCGAAGCCAACCTGATCAAACGGCTCCGGCCGCGCTTCAACGTATTGCTCCGGGACGACAAGTCCTTCCCCTACATCCTGATCACCGAGGACCATCCCGTCCCGGCGATCGTCAAGCACCGCGGCGCGCGGAGCAGAAAGGGCACCTATTTCGGTCCCTTCGCGTCGGCCGGTGCGGTCGGCAGGACGATCAACGCGCTACAGCGCGCCTTCCTGCTTCGCACCTGTTCGGACTCGTTCTACGAGAGCCGCACGCGGCCCTGCCTCCTCTATCAGATCAAGCGCTGCTCGGCGCCGTGTACCGGGGTGATCTCGCATACCGACTACGCTCGCCTCGTCGACGAGGCGAAGGCCTTCCTGTCCGGCAAGAGCCAGGCCGTCCGCACCGAAATGCAGGAGGCCATGGAGGCATCGGCGGAGCGGCTCGACTTCGAGGCCGCCGCCGTCTACCGCGACCGCCTCGCGGCGCTTTCCCATGTTCAGGCCCACCAGGGAATCAACCCGCGCGGCATAGAGGAGGCCGACGTCTTCGCCTGCTATCAGGAGGGCGGCGTGACCTGCATCGAGGTCTTCTTCTTCCGCACCGGCCAGAACTGGGGCAACCGGGCCTACTTCCCGCGTGCCGACCGCGACCTCGACTGCTCGGCCGTGCTCGGCTCGTTCCTGGCCCAGTTCTACGACGACAAGCCGGTCCCGAGGCTGGTTCTTCTCTCGCACGATATCGAGGAGCGGGAGCTCCTCGAAGCGGCGCTGTCGGAGCGGAGCGGTCACCGCATTTCCGTGCAGGTGCCGCAACGCGGCGAGAAGAAAGGCCTTATCGACCACGCGCTCGTCAACGCGCGGGAGGCGCTCGGCCGCGAGCTCGCCGAGTCGGCCTCGCAGAAGACGCTGCTCACCGGCGTCGCCGAGCGCTTCGGTCTCTCCGAGGCACCACGCCGGATCGAGGTCTACGACAACAGCCACATCATGGGCACCAACCCGGTCGGCGCGATGATCGTCGCCGGCCCGCAGGGCTTCGTGAAGGCCCAATACCGCAAGTTCAACATGCGGTCCGAGAATCTCACCCCGGGCGACGATTACGCCATGATGCGGGAGATGCTCGGCCGTCGCTTTGCCCGCCTCTTGAAGGAGGCCGGCCCGCGCGAAGGAGCGGCTGGCGACGCAGACGACGCTGCGACGGCGCCCTGGCCCGACCTCGTGCTGATCGACGGCGGAAGGGGCCAACTCGTTGCGGCGGTAGAGGTGCTCAATGAGCTTGGCATAAGCGACCTTCCCGTCGTCGGGGTTGCCAAGGGGCCGGACCGCGACGCCGGCCGGGAGGTGTTTCACTTGCCAGGCCGCGAGCCGTTCATGCTCCAGCCGCGCGACCCGGTACTCTACTTCGTCCAACGGCTTCGCGACGAGGCGCACCGCTTCGCCATCGGTTCGCACCGGACGCGCCGAAGGATCGAGATGGCACGGAACCCGCTCGACGAGATCAGCGGCATCGGGCCGACCCGGAAGCGCGCCCTCCTTCGGCATTTCGGCACAGCGAAGGCAGTGAGCCGGGCTAGCGTGGAGGACCTGGTCGCGGTCGAGGGCATCTCACGCCAGACGGCGCAGCTCATCTACGACCACTTCCACGAACAAGCGTCGTAGGCTTGAGCCGCGGAACGCTCCCTACTCGGGACAGCCTGCGCCGGTGTCGACCCAGGCCTGGACCAGCGCCTTTGCCTCCTTTTGCGTCCCCGGCGCCGGCGTCCTGCCGTAGCCGGGCGACCATGCCCAGCCGACCAGCGTGTCGTCGCCGATATGATGGACGAGATCGGCGAATGACCTGCCGCCGTTGCGCTCGGGATCCTTCACTTGCGCGCAGATCTCGGCCAGCGTCTTGCCCTGCCAGCCCATCTCGAACGGCGCGAGGAACCACGGATCGTGGCCCGGTATGCGGCCGGGATCGTAGTTGGCCTTCTGGTGGCAGATGGTACAGCGCATGGTATCGAGACCCATTCCGTCGGCGCCCCGGAAGACCGGCGGCTGGTGCGGCCGCATCTCGTCGCCCTGGGTGGGCCGGTCGCCGGAGGGGTGGCAGTTGAGACAGCGTGGGCTGGTGAGAACCTTGCCGAGTTCGGTGAAGATCGCGGCCGACCGCGCCGCCTCGTCCGTGATGCTTGCGAAGCTCTCCGGCGCGGCAAGCGTGTCCGAGGTCGCGCCCGACACCGCCCAGGCGGTGGCGAAGCTTGCGGCGATGAGGAGCGCCCCGGCCGCGGCAAGGATGGTCGGAGTCCGCAACTCGGACATCTTCCTCGAGCCCTCCTGCCCCGCGCGTGTCATGTGAGGTACCGGCCGGGATCGGCGAGGATCACGTCGCGGACCGCGTCGTGATACCGGACGTAGCCGGTGCAGCGGCAGAGATGGCCGTCGAGCGCCTCGAGGATGGTCTTCTCCAGCGCCTCGCGCGGGATCGGCGCACTTGCCAGCCTCTCGAGGAGCACCTGGCCCTCGTTGAGGAAGCCCGCGGTGCAGTAACCGCACTGGAAGGCGAAATGCTCGATGAAGGCCCTCTGGAGCGGAGTGAGCACGCCGTCCTTGGCGTGCCCCTCGACGGTCCGTATCGCCTTGCCGTTGAAGTTCACCGCCGGCACGACGCAGGTCGGATTGGTGTGGCTGCTGCCGTCGGGATTGTCGACGATCACCGCGCAGCTCAGGCACTGCGCGGCACCGCAGCCGAACTTCGTCCCCGTCATGTTGAGGATTTCCCGGAGGAAATCGTTCATCGACAGCTCGTCGCGCACCTCGATCGGGCCGACGGGGTTGCCGTTGATGGTCAGGGATAGGCTAGTCATGACAGGACCCCCCTGATCATATCGGGCGTCACGGGTAGGCGGTTGAAGCGGTGCCCGGTGGCGTCGTGAATGGCGTTGAGCAGCGCGGGGACGGCCGGGATCATCACTACCTCCGCGATGCCCTTCGGGCCTTCCTTGGGCGAGATGGGCGGCAGCACCTCGATCTCGAGGTCATGGATCGGCAGGTCCGATGCGCGGGGAATGACGTAGTCCCCGAGGTTCCATTGCCCGTTGCCCGGGCCGTCCTCATAAAGCGGCAGGTCCTCGTGCAGCGTCTGGCCGACGGCCATCGCGAACCCGCCCTGTGCCTGGCCCGACACCAGCTCGGTCGACAGCGCCTGCCCGCACTCCACCACGCTATAGGCCTTGGCGACCCGGACCGCGCCGGTCGCCGCCTCGATCTCGACCCGAACCGCCGTCCCGCAGCCGGAGACGAATGCGGTTCCGATGCGGTTGTAGTCGGTCGGCGGGAATGCGACCGAGGTCCGGTCGAGACTTTGGAACGGTCCGCCGCCGTACCGGACCGCGAGCGCGTCGAGGTCGATCTCCCAGTCGAAGCCGCCGATCGGGAATGAAGCCTGCGACCACGCCCAGCGCGAGAAGGCGTGGCCCATCGCTCCCGTGACGCCCTTCTGCTCATGCGCCTTCGCGGCGACCTTGGATAGGGGAAGAGGCGGCAGCCCGGACATGATGAGCTCGTCCCCCTGCCAGTAGGCCTCCTCCCAGAGGTAGACCCGTGGATCGCCCTTCGGGATGCCCCACAGCTCCAGCGCCGCCGGCCACAGGCCGAAGCGGAAGACAATGCCGGCGGCCTGCGCGACCGCCTGGGTTCCGACATGGGCGCCGATCGACGCGCTGGTTGCCGAGCTGATGGCCGGAACCCAGCGCGGGTTCTTCGCCGCCTCGTCCTGGGCCTCCTGGGTCATCGTGTAGGGATCGCCCGAGGTGACGAGCCCTAGCTCGTCGAACATGCCGATCTGGGCGACGGCGACGGTGTGGCCGACGCCGCCGAGCTGGAGCGCGACGCGATTGGCAATCGCGGTTCCGATGCCGTTCCCCATCTCCACCGCATCCGCCCAGACAGAGATGGAACCGTCGGCAGCGACCTCGATCCGCCCGAGCGAACAGTCCGCGCCGGTCCCGTAGTCCTTGATGACGCACGCCACACCCGTCCCCACGAGCGTGCCCGCCGTCACCCGTGACTTCTCGACAACGCGGTCACGCCAGATCGCGTGCTGCTCGAGCTTGTCGAGGAGCTCCGGCGTCCGCACCGAGACGGTGAAGGGCGTGCCCGTCATCGACTTGCCGCCGGTCTTAAGGAGGTTCCGCCGCCGGAATTCGATCGGGTCGAGCGGCAACGCCATCGCGGCCTCGTCGATCAGAACCTCCAGCGCGGTCATCGTCTGAAGCGTGCCGTAACCGCGCATCGACCCGGCGGTGACCGCGCGGGAGTGGAGTGCGACGGTCGTCACATCGACCTTCGGCGCGTCGTAGATGCCGAGGGCCGCGGTCGCCCCTACCACGGCGACACTCGGCGAATAGTTGGCGAGGCCGCCGCCATCGAGAACGTGATCGGCGGCGAAGGCCACGATCTTGCCACTCGCGCGATCGACACCGATCTGCGTTTTCATCTTGAAGGCGTGGCGCTTGATACCGCCCTGGAACTGCTGGTAGCGGTCGTGGGCAAGCCGCACCGGCCGGTCTGGGAAAAAGAGACCCGCAAGCGCGACATAGAGCGGGAACGGCGTGTGATCCTTGCCGCCGAACCCTCCGCCGACATAGGCGAACTGGGCGTTGATCCGGTCCGGTTTCACTTCGGCGGCGGCCTCGCCGAGCAGGTATTCCACCGCCTCCGCCGCTTCGTACGGAGACTGGACACCGAGGATCAGCTCAAGACTCCGGTTGCCCCCGTCGTACCAGGCGAGGCCGCATTCCGGCTCGAGAAACATCGGGTCGATCGACTGGGTTTCGAAGTCGCCGGCCACGACGAGAAGCTCCGGATTGTTCGCGGCGAGTTCCTTGCGGATCTCCTCGCCATAGGTCGCGCCCTTGGCGTACTGCCCGCCTTCGGCCACCGGCAGCGGCCTCCAGATCGGCCGGCCGCCGCCATCGGAGAACCCGGGGCTGATCCAGCCTTCCTGGATAGGCGCATAGACGTCCGGCGAGTCGGGCGTCGCACCGGCGATCCGTGTGAATCGCCACGCGCCGTAGTTTGGCCGGGTGAGCGGCCCGGTCTCTGCGCCGAACCTGATGAGGCTGCCGTCGCGGAACTGGACCCGTGCCCGATCATAGGCGTCGAACGTCGCAAAGATGAGCAGCGCCACCGGCTGTCCAAGATAGAGCGGCGTGGAACCGGCCGGGCAAAGCAGATCGCCGGAATAGAATGCCGGAACCCGCGTCCCGGCGCGCACCAAGTCCTCGGCAGCGACCACGGCTGAGGGTCTGGCGTCTGCGGTAAGCCGGTCGAGATCGAGGCCCTCATAGATGTGGGAGGCGTCGGGCGAACGAACGAGCAGCGCATGCGACGTGTCGGCCGGCCAGCCGGGAAGGTCTTTGGCACGAAAGTCGGAGACGTAGAGCTTTGCGCCGGTGACCTTGGCCACGCCGTCGATTCGCCCCTTGCCGACGATGCCCGGATTGAGACCGAGCGGTCCCGGAAGGGTTTCCCGGGCGATGAACTCAGGCTCTTCAGCAAGAGCCAGCCGCGAGAGACCGAGCGCTATGCCGCTCGCTCCCGTCCAGGCAACGAATTCCCGACGTGAAAGCGGCATGGCCCCTCCGGATCCCGCCTCGCCCCGAACCCGGCTCGCGGGCGATCCACGGACGAATCACGTCAGGAACTCGAGCTCAACCCGGGAGTCCCCTTGGTATTGAGCTTATCCCGTGCCGCTTTGATCGGCCATGCCTCGGATTGCTTTCTTTTTGTCGAGAGTTGAGGCGCGGTGAATCGCGCGCGAGGCCGATGCCTCCACCCGTTGTCATCCCTCGGCGGAGACTCGCCTGGCGGCGGCAAAGCCCTGCTCGACGCCTGGCGTCGATCCGGCGCGGCGGCTCCTCAGCCGTTCCGGTCGCGCTTGGTCGTCGTTCCGTCGCCAAGGGCCCGGAGCGCGTTGAGGATCACACTCACGTCGATAATTTCCTGCAGGATCGCGCCTTGCACCGGGGGGAGGTATCCGAATGCCGCAGCGGCCATGCCGAGGAGTGAAAGGCCGATTCCGGCATAAACGCTCTCGAGTGCAATCCGCCGCGACCGGCGTGCGATCCGCAGCCCGATGAGGATGCGGTCGAGCCGGTCGACCAGAAGCACCACATCCGCCGCTTCTGCCGACGCGGCCGCACCGCGGACGCCCATCGCCACACCAACATCGGCGGCGGCCAGCGCAGGCGCATCGTTGACCCCGTCGCCCACCATCATCACCGGCCCGTGTTTCCGCTCGCCCATCACGACCGCGATCTTCCGGTCGGGTGTGAGCTCGGCGTGGACGGCATCAAAGCCGAGATCGCGGGTGACGCCCTCGGCCACGTCGCGCCGGTCGCCGCTTGCAAGCACGATGTGCCCGATACCGTCGCCTCTGAGGCCGGCGAGAAGCGCCGCCGTACCGGCCCGCACCGAATCGGCGAGGACAAGTTCGCCGGCAAGGGCGCCGTCGACGGCGACGGTCACGGTCACCGTTCCGGGAGACCTTGCGGCAAGCCGAAGCGAAGCGGCCGGCACCCCTAGCCGGTCAGCAACGAAGCCGGATCCGCCGACCAGTACCTGGCGCCCGTCCACGCGACCCTCGATCCCCTCGCCCGCACTCTCGGCCACCGCGCGCGGCAATGACAGGCCGAGACCACGCCGCCGTGCCTCCGAGACGATCGCTTCCGCCATGGCGTGCTTCGAGGCTTGGTCGAGCGAGGCCGCGAGCCGAAGGACCTCGTCCTTTGAGAGGTTCGCCGCGACGATGATTTCGGTGAGCTTCGCCCTGCCCTCGGTAAGCGTTCCCGTCTTGTCTATGACCAGGGCGCCGATGCGCGCCATCGCCTCGAGCGCCCGGCCACCCTTGATCAGGATGCCTTCGCGCGCCGCCCGGGATAGGCCCGCGACCAGCGCCACCGGCACGGCTAGGATCAAGGGGCATGGGGTCGCGACCACCAGAACGGCCACGGCCCGGATCGGATCACCGCTAAAGATCCAGGCGCCGGCGGCGATCGTTGCGGTCAGCACCAGAAAGACGACGGCGAAACGGTCGGCGAGGCGGGCCATCGGTGCCTGCGCCCGCTCCGCCTGCTCGACCAGGCGGACGATCCCCGCATAGGTGCTGTCCGCGGCTCGCCGGGTGACCAGCAGGTCGAAGGCGTCGCCGACATTGGTCGAGCCGCTCATCACCCCCGCGCCGACCCCATGCCGGACCGGCATGGGCTCGCCGGTGAGTGCCGACTGGTCGAGAAAAGCAACACCGCCGGCCACCGTGCCATCAGCCGGAACGGCGTCGCCCCGCCGGATCAGGAGGCGATCGCCCGGAGCGATCGCCTCGAGCGGGACGTCGGCGAGTTCGCCATCGCTATAGCGGGCCGCGCTGCGCGGAACACGGGAGAGAAGCGCCGTCATTTCGCGGCGTGCCCGCTTCTCTGCGAATGCTTCGAGATACTGCCCGCCCGCATACATCAGGGCGACCACGGCGGCGGCGAGATGTTCGCCGAAGATCAGCGCTGCGGCCATCGACAAGGCGGCGACGACGTCGAGCCCGACATCGCCACGCCGCAGCGCGCCCAGGATCTCCGCCAGCAAGACGACGAGAACCGGCAGCGTCGCGACGCTCCACAGGGCATTGGCAAGCTGGTCGTAGCCCGCCGCGCGCGCCGCGAGTCCTGCCGCGAGCCCGATTGCGGGCAGAGCGACAAGGAAAGGCCGTAGCCTCGCGTGGAAGTCTTGAACGTCCATTTGCTTTGGCGTCCGGCTCTCTTGTACCGCCGCCCTTGTCGGCACGCGGGCGGTACCCTTTTCTCCGAACCTTGTCTCTGCCTGGTTGATCGAGCGCAATGGCGATCGCCGAGAGACGGAGGGAGGCCCGCCGCATGCCCGGGGGCGCCAGGCGCTATTCGCCTTGGAGCACCTCGTAATGGCGCGAGCGCCGGCCCGCCATGGCGTTGGCGTAGCCGATGCCGTAACCCACGAGGCGGACCCCATCGACCAGGGTGCGACCCGCCGTCAACGGGGAGAGGAGAACGAGAACGCCGCCGGCAATCACCTTGCCCCCGGCCGTGGCGATGTTGACCGGCACGCTCCGGCGCTCCTCGACGCCCTTTCGCCAGAAGCTCGTTGCCGCCTGATCGCGTGCCCGTCGGAACTGATAGGCGAGCGACATGCGCTCCGGCGGAATCCGCTCATAGACGACGGCGTCGGGACACCATGATGTCGAAGCGCCGAGGCTCTTTGCCTTGTGGTACAGCGCGGTGTCTGAGCCGCCGGAGTAGCGGAGCGAGATATCGAAGCGAAGGCCGGCACGGCGCATCCAGTCGAGGTCCGCGAGCCAGTTGTTGGTGATGATCGTGACCGTGTCGTCTTCGCCGGCCTGCCGGCGCCGCGCGTTCTTTTCTTCCTTCCGCTCGTACCGCCTGCGCACGCCCCTCTCGATCAGGCGGTCGAGAAATCCTCTAGGCTCGTGCGGGGCGAGCCGTACCGGGCCGCCCACCAGATGCGACCGTTCGCGCTGCTGGTGCGCGAAGAGCCGGATCAGCCACTCGCGATCCACGTATTCATCGTCATCGACGAAGGCGAGGAAATCGGCACCGGCCGCGACCGCCTCATCGAGTGCCCGGTTGCGGGCGAAGGGGATTCCAGGTTCGTGCTCGACCACGTAGCTGATATCGATCCCCGTCCGGCGGCGGACGTCATCGACCACCTCCCGCGCCGGTGCGTCAGGAGCGTTGTCGACCACGAGAAACGAGACGCGGGTAGCCGGCGGCGACGCGAGTGTCGCGAACGAATCGAGGAGTTGCCCGAGCATGCGCGGCCGTCGGCAGGTCGGGACGGCAACCACGATGTGCGGTGCGGCCTTGGGGTCCATGGCGGTTGGTCGGAGCTATAGGGCTGCGCTTCGGCCCTGTCCACGGTCGACTCAAAGCACGATCAGCCCGGCGGAGTCGGCGGAGACCGCGACCAGATAGACGCCGGCCGCTGCGAGGACGAAGAAAACGGCGGTGGACCCCAGATCCTTGGTGACTCTGGCGAATTCCGAAACCTCGGGCGATTCCCGGTCGACGATCCGCTCGATTGCGGTGTTCAAAGCCTCGACGCTCATCAAAATGCAAAAAAGCACAAGCAAGATCACGAAATCGCCGATGCCTCGTCCAAGAACCAGAAGCCACAGGAAAGCAAGTGCCGACGCGGCGATCTCGATCCGGGCCGCGAGTTCGGTGTGCAGGAGATGATGGAATCCGGCCAGGGAATTGCGGCCAGCGTGGACGATGTGGCTAAAGGCTCGTAGCATGGATGGAAGGCCCGCGCGTTGAGGGGCGTTTGGCAATGCCGGGAAGAGACTAATACGATTCCCCTGCCGGCCGCCCGGGGGAAGAGCGAACCGGCGAAACCGTTACAGTCCATGGTGCAGACTCCGACAATGCCAGGAACGCCCGCCCGCACTGGCCGCGCCTTGTCCTTGCCCAATATACTGACCTATGGCCGCATCCTTGCGGTTCCCGCCATCGTCGCGTGCTACATGCCGGGAACCTATTTCGGTCGCTGGCTGGCGCTTGCCATCTTCGTCGCGGCGAGCGTGACCGACTTTCTCGACGGCTACCTCGCGCGCCTCTGGCACCAGCAGTCGGCGATCGGCCGGATGCTGGACCCGATCGCCGACAAGCTTCTCGTCGCCACGACGCTCATTCTCCTCGCCTCGGACAATACCGTCGGCGAGTGGTCGCTGATCGCCGCCATCATCATACTCGTCCGCGAGGTCGCGGTGTCGGGGCTTCGCGAATTCCTTGCCGACGTGCGCGTCAG
>DASSPO010000161.1:0-20547 GCA_035699585.1 Bauldia sp. | reverse complement strand
AGTAATCTCGTCAGGACTAGAGGTGGATTGCGGTGCTTAACGTCCCCCTCGCCAGCGAAAGCCGTCAACCGCAACTGCGCGACGCAGTCGAACGCAGTGGGCTCCCCCAAAATTTGCCTGGGACAACTCGGCGGCGTCGAGCGATCCGTCCGCCAGCCGGGCACGCAGTTCGCCGGGCGCGGCCTGCTCGGTGATTACACCGAACTTCTTCATGACCAGGGCGCCCATGCCGAAAATCCGCATCTTCAAATCAACCAGATCGGCAGGCGATTTGATCTCTCGGCGAAACCAGCCGGAGGCTTCCGGCGGGATCAGTCCGCAGGGAATGTTGTGGACGTCGTGGGCGTGAAACATCTCGCGCGCCAGTTCGAGGCCGCCGCCCTCATAAAGCCAGGCCAGGTACTCGCTCATGTCCGGGCCAAAGGGCACGCTTGAGAAGAAGTTGAAGGCGCTATCCTTGCCGGCGAACCAGCCGGCACCGGCCCAGGCTGCATCGACATCGCCCGACGCGACCGCGTTCACGGTCTCGGCGGCTGGAGACAATTCGCCCGGCTCATGAAAATCAAGGACCAGTTCGCCCCCGGTCGCCCGCCGGACCCGTTCGGAAAGCTGAGCCGCAGCCTCACCGAGGATCGGCATGGTCCCGGGGAATGTGCTCGCGACATCGAGCGTGACACGGGGATCTGCTTGTCCTTCCAGAGCAACCGCGGAAGAGGTTGAAAGAAGGACGGCAAAGATAATGAGGCATTTTCGCATTAGCGTTCTCCTCGACTGAGCCAGAAGTCGCCACCGCGCCGATCGATCGCAGTCAGGGCGTTCTGCCGTTGTGGCGCTGATGTGACCGCGAAGAATGCCCTGCGGCGAACGACGGCAACCGGATCGCGTCCCTGCTCAAGGACGGTCATGGCGCGTGAGAGTCAGGCCGAGGAAATCCGTGATGGAATATCGCGAACGCTGCGGCAAAGAAGTGATGGGTGGACCGCTTCTGCCGGGCCGCAAGAACCCCTCCCGGCGCTTGATCGGGCGAAGGCGACGCTCTGTGAACATTTCCCGCTCCTGCCGCCGATTTTCGGTTGGCATTCGTGGGTATCGGGAAACGGCGATGACGCCAATTCAGATACTGTCCCTAAGGGGAATCCACTAGGGATCGGACAATCTTCCCCGCGGGGTAACGGCACCTCTTCGCCGTCGTGTTCAGCGCGGCGGTCACATTTCGATCATCGCGGGCAGGGCAGCCGTCCGCATCGTTCCAAGGCAGGATTTGGCGGTCTCCTCGCAGAAGGGGCGGCGTCGGCCGCCCCTTCTGCTCTGCGTGACCAGACAAGGTTGATCGGCGCGCGCGGTCAGAAGCTGAGCGTCGCCGCGCCTTCCTTGAGCAGTTCGTGCACGACGCTGGCGCCACTAATTACCACGCCATCAAGGAGATCAGCTTCGCTGTAGCCGCGGCTCTTGACGCATGGCGTGCACGCCCAGAGCTTTTCACCCCGCGCCTGGAAATCCTTGATCAACTCGGCAAGTGGCGCAAGCGGTGCGACATGGGTGGTATCGGCGGCGCCCTTGCGGACGAGATCTACGCCGGCGCTGCTCAGGAAGATCGAAACCTTGAGGCCGGCGGTGATTCCCCCATTCGCGATTGTGAAACCGACCGAAGACAGCTCATGGTCAATTCCGTGGGTGATCAGCACCACGAGCTTGCGCGGGTTGTCGGTCATCTTGTCCTCCTTTGCTCCGGTTGGAATCCGGGCGGTTCAGTCGCCTCTGCCAGTTCCTACGCGGTGAACGTCTACTGGATCAGCCCGAGCTGGCTCATGACGCTCGAAAGATCGTAGTAGCGCCGTTCCTCGACGATGCGTCCAGCGGCATCCGTACGGCCGATGGTGGCAACGTTGATACGCACAGGCTTCCCGGTCGCCGGTATGTGCCCGTCGGGCGTGACCAGCGGCCCTTCATGGGTGCCGGTCATGGACCATTCGACGGCATAGGCGGCGCCGTTCAGAACAGTGCGGGTCATGCGCGTCTCGATATCTGGAAACGCGCCGAACCAGTCGTCGATATCCTTCGTGATGGCCTCGGTACCCTTGAGCGGGTCCGGGCTCTGCGGATCGGCCACGACCGCGTTCGCTGCATAACAGGCGGCGAAGGCAACGGCGTCGTGACGGTTGAAAGCCGCAACCTGCGTGCGGATGATGTCTTCGGTACCCATGGTGTCTGTCCTCCTGCCTTGGGTTCAGTTGCACAGGAAGGTTAGGGTCCTCACGCGGCCTCGGCTTCGACCGTATCGGCCATGTCGTTCAAAAAAAATCGTGGCCTATTCCGGCCATGGCTCAGATGAGCTTGTGGGCGATGGCATAGGCCACAGCGGCGGCGCGGCTGGGCAGGGCGATGCGGTTCAGAATGTTGGAAACATGGCGATGCACGGTGAACTCGCTCAAGCCAAGCGCGGCCGCGATGTCGCGGTCGCTCTTGCCTTCGGCGATGAGGCGAAGGATTTCCGCCTGCCGGGCGGTAAGCGCCACGCGAGCCCCGGCACCTGCCGCGGCCTTCTCGCCCTGGCGACGCTCAATGTCCTTAAGGAGCGCCTGGGCCCGGCCGGCATGGAAGCGGGAGCCGAGTTTCTCAAGTTCGTCGCGCGCTTTTTCCGCATCGATGCGCGCCCGTTGTAGCCGATCCTGCGAGACGAGGACCCCGGCAAGCTCCAGTCGGGCCCGCGCCGCCTCATAGGGCGTGCCGGTTTTCTCGAAGAGGTCGACGGCGTCCTCCAATGAGACGCGCGACCTTTCGTAGTCGCCGGCAGCGATAGCCTCCATCCCCATGGAAAAGCATCGGGCGGCGCGCAAGGGCAGTGTGGCGGCCCTCTCACTGAGTATTTCAATCTCGGCAAGAGCCTCTGCGGCGCGGGCGCGCTCACCGAGCAGGGCGGCCGAGCGCACGACAAGTTCCAATGCATCGAGACGTTGGAACCGAGCACTTTCGGGAAGCTGGCGCAGAAGTCGAGCACAGAACTCGTCGGCATCCCTCGGTTTGCCCTTATCGAGGGCGAGTTCGGCAAGGCCGAGCAGGGCGAGCGGATGCCATTCGACCTGACGGAAGATCTCTTCGGCCTGATCGAGATGGCCCTGGCGCCGGCGCAGTTCCGCGAGCCGCACCCGGCTTTCCGCTATCCACGGCGGGCGGCTGGCGCTGAACATCGCCTCGGACTCGACGAGTTCGCTTTCCGCCTCGCCCCAGAGTCCGCGCAGGATGAGCACCCCGGCATAGTGGACGCGACAGATGCCACGCGGAAACAGGAAGCGCAGGCGGTCGGCAACCTCCCGCATCCTCTCACACCATTGGGCGGCGCGATCGAAGTCGCGCACCCGTTCGCAGGAATAGATGAGGTAGCAGAGAATCCAGAGAGGCGCGGATTGCCTCGTCAGTTCGCCGCCGGTCGCAGCCGCGGCCGCTTCGTCGAGGCATCGTATTCCCGCCGCAACGTCACCTTCGCAGACAAGCGCGAAGCCCCGAACCGCCAGAGCCATCATCGTGCAGTCGAAATCGCCAACCTCGCGACCGATGGCTGTCGCCGCGGTGGCCGCGCGGTTGGCTGTGGCTACATCGCCGGCAAGGGTGAGGGCGATGTCCGCCTCGATCAGGCGCAGCCAGCCATGCTCCGGTGCCATGGGAAGCGCCTCAAGCAGGCTTTCCGCACGGCGGAGCCAGCCGTTGGAAATCGCAGCCTCGCCGCGGAAATCGCAATAGTCTGCCGCGAGCCACATCGCCATGCGCGCGGCGCCGAGACTATCCCTTTGCTGACGAAACAGGCGGAAGGCGGCCTCCCGTGCCGCCACCAGAGGTGCGAAATCGTCCTGCCACCAGCAGGCCCAGCTCAGGCCCTCATATGCATCGGCCGTCGCCTCAACCGCCAGCGCTGTCTCGAAGCACGCACGTGCCTCCTTCCACGCGGCACGCTGCATGGCTGCTTGCGCGGCCGAGAGCGGGTGACTCGCGATGGGCCCGATTTCGCTCGCCGTCCCGCGGGGAGACTTCGTCACCATCGTCAATACGATAGCGGATCTCGCGAAGAATTAAACCGCCGTGCCTCTCGGCGGCTTCGCAAGGCGGGGCCCGTCACAAACGTCTGTTAGCTGCCCTCAACCCAATCAGGGCCGGGCGGCGGCTTCCGATGACCGATCGGTTGCCGCCACACGGGGGGTGAAAAGTCACTGGCCCGTCACCAGCTTGGTTGGCATTTCCATCAGCGAATAATCGGCTTGATCGCAGTTCACAGCGGGGTTGGTGGGACTGAACGTTCCCTCCGGGTTGTCAACCAGCCACGCATGCAGATCATAGTGAACGAACTCTTTGGGTATGAGTGGCTCATGGCCTTCCATCGGCCCTTGGAAAGGCTGGCCGAAGAGACTCGGCCGCTCCTTCGCGGCCGCCACCGGAACGAGCCATTCGGCGGCGACGAGTTTCAGTTTTCCGTCGGCTTGCGGCTCATAGACCAGCACGTTGGGCTTCACCGGATCAGGAGGACCTTGCACGGTAAGGTTGACGAAATGAATGCCCATCGCACCTTTCGGATAGTTCAGGTGCCCTTCTTTCGTCGAACCGTCATAGTGCACGCAGGCTACCGTCGACAGATAGAGGTCACGCACCGCAACATAAGGATCTTCGTATTTGGCGAGCGCCTGCCGCAAGGCGTCGATCTCGGCCTTGGGCGCATCTTCGGCATTCGCCGTGCTCATGGCGATCAGCGCAGTCACGGCGGCTGCAGCAAACGTGGAACGGGAAACGATCATCGCTTTCCTCCCAGGTTTTTTCAGCCGACCCCTGGACCGGCTTGTTGCACTGAGATTGCTGCCAGCGGACGGGATTGACAAGGTCGAAACTCGCCCACTGAAGGTGGCGCACCAAGATCGCCGCCGCCGGCCGGCCAAAGCCGGCAACGTTCGCCACCCAGTGACGAGCGAAACCATCAGAAGAGCATGATGATCTCCAGAGGTTGGTCCTACGACCAGATGGGCGAGCGTTGATTGCCTGCGGGAGGTGCTCTGATAGAGTCGCCGTCGTTGAAGAGGTGGCCGTACATGGGTTTCGCGCCGGAGGGCGTCGGTCAGGGTATCCCAGAAATGGGCGAGCCGACGTTGATCCTGGAGAGGATGAACGACGGTTTCTACGCGATCGACCGCGACTGGCGTTTCTTGCTGATCAACCGCAGTGCGGAGCTTTTTTGGGGCCGGCAGAGAAAGGACATGCTCGGCCAGGACATGCGGAGCGTGTTCACAAAATTCGTCGGATCGCCGTCGCACCAGGCCCACCAGCGAGCGTTTGATACGGGGCTGACCCAAACAATCCAGACAATCTCTACCGCGACCGGTGCACCTGTCGAGTTGCAGATTTTTCCGTTCTCCGGCGGCTTGTCGATCTATTTCCTCGACGTCAGCCGCCGTCTGCAAATGGAGCGCGACCTACGCGAGCGCGACGAGATACTCACTCTTGCCGAGCTGTCCGCCGGTATCGGCATCTGGGTGGCGGACCTCACCACCGGCATGGTGCGCGGCACACCTCAGTTCTTTCGCCTGATGGGGCTTGAGCCTGAATCGGGAGAAGTATCCATCGAGGTTCCGCGGAGCGTTAGACATCCCGACGATCGCAAGCGCGTGATGCTGGGCTTCCAAGAAGCCCTCGCGGAGGGCCGCGACACCTACGAAGTGGAGTATCGCGTGGTTCTTCCCTCCGGCGAGGAGCGCTGGATTTTCGGTCGTGGAATAGTGGTGAGGGACGCGGAAGGTCGCCCGTGGCGGTACAGCGGAGTTGATATCGACATCACGCACAGAAAGCGTCAGGAGGAGCACCTTCGCCTGGTGTCACGTGAGCTCGTCCACAGAACCAACAACCTGCTCGCCATTATTCAGTCCATGATCCGCCAGACCGCGCTCGCCGCAGAGGACGTCGAGACATTCGAGGCGAGGCTCTCAGCCCGAATCATGGGCCTTGGGGAGTCCAACGCAATTCTGGTGCGTCAGGATTGGCGAGGAGTGCTTCTCGAGGAGCTTGTCCGGGCTCAGTTAAAGGCCTTTCTGGACCCCGATGACAAGCGCTTGTCGCTCTCGGGACCGCCGGTATTCCTCACTCCGCGCGCCGTTCAGAACATCGGCTTGGCGCTCCATGAGTTGGGGACCAACGCCATCAAATACGGCGCCTTGTCGGTGCAAGATGGAGCGGTGCGCATTGGTTGGGCGTATGAGGAAGAGCGCGGAAAGGGTCTGCGTTTGATCTGGCGGGAAGTTCGCGGACCTCCCGTGGCGATACCCAGACGCAGCGGCTTCGGTCGAGCCGTGGTCGAGCAACTCGTGCCACGCGCTCTCGCCACCGAGGCGTCACTTCACTTCGATCCGGACGGTGTCGTCTGGACCATCGTCATCCCGGATACTGAAGTCGCTCCGCCCCCCGATGGCACCGGCGTTTGAAAGGGCGACCCCGGGCCAGCGCCCAGCCGAACGCCCGCCCGGTCGTCTTGGACCGGGGCGGGCATGGGAGGCCGCGATAGCGCTTTATCCCTGAGGCCGGACCAGCATGGTCTCGCGGTTCATCTCGTAGGTGTCGGGATCGTATTCCGCGGCGGCCTCGAGCTGCTCTTGCGTGAACTTGGAGTAGGCGTAGAGGCTGTTGCCCTCGTCGACCATGATTTCCAAGCTGTCGAACGAGACCGCTACGGGCTTCTCGCCGATCCCGAGGAAACCGCCGACGTCCAGGATCACCGCTTCAATTGCCCCATCGCCGCCGTCCTTGGCGAGAATCACGTCGGAGACCTCGCCGATGCTTTCGTTGTCGGCTCCATAGACCGTGACGCCGATCAAGTTGTCGGCGCTCACCGACGCCGCTTCCGCCATCTTGAGACCTTCCCGATCCGGCGGGACGCTACGCTTCACCGCGGCCTGTTCGTCGTCGGCCGTGATGTCGGTGGTCGCGTCGTCCGTGGGCTGATCGGACATTGCCTGGTCGCGCTTCGGGGCCGCATCCGGGTCCGGAGCGTTGTCCATAGCCGGCGCCATGGCCGTGTCGTAGTCGAAGGCGGGCGCTGCCTGGAGCTCCTCTTTTGTCGTTGCCAGGATCACGTAGCGATCGCCGTCGTCGTCCTTGGTCATTTCGAGGGCATCGAAGGACACCGCTACACTCTTCTCGCCCATACCCAGAAACCCGCCGACCCCCAAGATTGCAGCGGAAACGCTGCCATCCTCAGCGATGATCAGGTCGTTGATCTCGCCGATCGACTGGGCATCGTCGCCGCTCCGATCATAGACCGTGGTTCCGATGAGCTCCGACGCGAAGTCCGCTTCGGCCGCCGGCTCGAGAAAGAGGCCACTGCTCTTCTCGCCCGCGGCATGGGCGGCGCCGATGGTCATGGCGAGCGATACCGCCGTCGTCAGAAGAAGTTTGTTGGACATTCCAAGACTCCCTGTTTTCCAAAGGCTGAAGCTCCGGGTGGAGCCGAGCCGAACTGATGTGCTGAAAGAAGCTGCGGCGCGGCGGCGGGTTCCCTGCCAAGGGGTTAGTCGTCAAAAGAAATATTCCGAGCACAACCTTTGGAGCGGCAGGGCGCCGGCTACCCGAACCGCGCGCAATCCCAAGGCCGACGCCTAGGTCTCGGAACATCGCAAGTCGGGGGTTCGCAGCGCGTCCGGAAATAGTCGGAACGCTGTTGGGTTATCGCGCTCGGACTTTCTTGAGCATCACCATCGGGCCCGCACGCGGTGCGGCCCATGACCGCCGGTTCCGGGACGCTCGATCGTTCGCGGCTCTACCGATCAATCACGGCGATCCTGTGCCAGTGCCGCGGCGTTGAGCTGTGTCCAGTGGTGTTTCGAGAACTCTTTCGATGGGCAACTCTTTCGATGGGCGGACGTTAGGGACGTACTCTTGATCCAAGGACCCTCCGGCGTGCGCTTGTTCAATATTCATGCTGTCAGTGTAGCGACCATCGTTGCATTGCTCGTGCCCATCGTGGCGGAGGCTGCCACCTGTTCAAGTCTGCGCGCCGAACTGGCATCTCTTGATCGCAAGAGCGGGAAGAACTCAGGCAACGCTGACCGGCAAGTCCGGCAGCTCGAGATAAAGGCACAGAAAAACGGCTGCTTCCGCGGTGCCTTCGTGCGGAAGAAGCCTTCCTGCGGCCGCATACTCAGTCAGCTTCAGCGGCTGAAACAGAAGCAATTGAGGGGGTCAAACCGGAGCGTGGATCAGCGCCGGGAGTGGATCCAAAACGCTATCGCCCGAAGTTGCGGTCGCCGTGACAGCCCGCAACGCCAAGCAAACCAATCGGGCGGATACCGCACACTCTGTGTGAGAAGCTGCGACGGCTATTACTTTCCGATCAACTTCTCGGCAGGCCGCGACCGGTTGAAGATCGACGACGCTTATTGCAAGCAGCTTTATGGCGACGGCCGTGCCGAACTCTACGTTCACTCAAGTTCCGAGGGGCCTGAAGACGCAGTTTCCCTCGACGGCAAAAAGCTTGCCGATCAGCCTTTCGCCTTTGCCTACCGCGCCTCCTATAATCCCATCTGCGCGGCCGAGCTGCATGCAGGCCTGTCGCGCGTGAAGGAAGTCGCCACGGCCTACTTGGCCGAGAGAAACAGGCCAAGCACTCAAGACGCGCGGACCTTTCTCGCTGTGCCTCTGCGTCGACCTGAGGCGGGACAAGATCCCGAAACTCTTGCAAACCGGTCCGGAGATTTCGAGCCCGCACCGATTTCGACGCAGGTGGCAAAGGCAGGATCGATCCGAACCGTCGGACCGGCCTACTATTACCAAACGACGGTCTCGGTGGAGGGCCTTCACCGCAAGCCGGAATCCTCCCATCGGTTTACACTGAGCATGGCCGCGCCGACGCAAGCAGACGACTGACCGCCGGAAACGGTTCTCCACTGGGGGAAACGGCACCAATCACTTCCGCCACATCCGACCCGATAAGCTCACGTGACCACGTCTCGACCAAAGAGACTCGGTATGGAAATTGACATTGGCGCAGGTCGGAGAGGTGGACTTTTCTTAACGAGGCGGGTCCGGCGTCATCGCACCCGGCTTGGGCCCTGAGGCGCCTTATCCTTGCAGTCCTTCTTCCATGCAGCGACGCGAGCGGGCGCGAACCACTCTCTAACGGCGTACTCATTGCCGTCCGCAGCCATCGTAAGGATTCGGGCGATCAGGTAGCCGGTCTGACCAAACGTGACTTCACTGCTCGCAAAGGCGGTCAAGATGGACTCAACCAAACGATCCAGGGCCCATTGGTCGGCGCTATTGAATTGGAAGGACATGTGGACCTCCCTTTCTTATGCGTCAGGTCGCTCGGATTTGACGCCGGCCAACACGGCACCGCCAACGATGAAAAAGAGGATCAAGACCGAGATCCCGATTCGCTGATTGCCGGAGAGACTTGTGACCCCCGCGACCAGGAGCGGACCGACGAAACTTGTGGCCTTTCCGGCCAATGCAAACAGGCCGAAGAATTGCGTCATGTGATCGCGCGGCGCGACGCGACAGAGGAGAGAACGGCTTGCCGCCCAAAGTGGCCCAGCCGCTGCACCGATCAGACCACCCAAGGCGATATAGGCGCGCTCCGGAGTCGACGAAAACAAGCCATCGCCGGCAACGGGCGGGCTGACGGGAATGATCCAGGCAACATGGTCCGCGTCGACGGAGAGAATGCCAATCGCCGCGACAGTCAGGAGAGTGATTGCGCCAAAAAGAACCGCCTTAGGACCAAACGTGTCGTCGAGCTTGCCGCCGACAAGCGCGCCGATCGTTCCCGTGACGGTGAGCACGATACCGAACACGCCCATCTCAGTGGCTGACCAGGAAAACGTGCCGGCGGCGTAAATGCCGCCAAAGACCGTCAACGCAATCAGCCCATCCGTGTAAGTCATGTTGGCGATCAGGAAACGCGTGGCATTCGAGTGATCGCCAAGGCGCATCAAAGTTTGCCGAAGCTCCGACAAACCTTTGCGAACGGCCAAGCGCAGCTTCATCCGGTGTGGTGCATCCGGGGTAAACAGAAAGAGCGGCCAGATCAAAGCGACGCACCAGAGGGCGGTGAACGGACCGACAGCACGGGTTCCTTCGAAAGTGCTCGGATCAAGTCCAAACAATGGGGGCAGGCCAAAGTATGTCTCGCCTGTGCCTGGTACCGATGCCAACAAGCCCAGGACCACGAGCAAGCTGACCAGTCCGCCCACATATCCAACGGCCCACCCGGCACCGGACAGCCTCCCGATCTGGCTCGCCGGGACCAGGTCGGGCATCATGGAGTTGTTGAAGACAGCGGCAAACTCGGCGCCAATGGTGGCGATTCCGAATGCTACGAGTGCGAGCGGGATGGCCTGCGGATTTTGAGGTCCGGCAAACCAAAGCGCAGCGGAGCCGAGCACGAGCAGCAACGAAAATACGGCAATCCAGGGCTTTCGCGGCCCGGTGGCATCTGCGATCGAGCCGAGCACCGGTGAAAATATAGCGATGATGACGCCGGCAATGCCGACTGCATAACCCCAAAGCGCCTGCCCCTCGACCGGAGTTGCGGCGAGGTGAGCAGCAAAATACGGGGCGAACACGAACGTTGTGACGAGAGTAAAGAATGGCTGAGAAGCGGCGTCGAACAGTATCCAGCCGACGATTGCCGATCGCGGGACACTGGCGATCCCGGCCCCGGCGCTAGCGGCAGCTATCGTTTTCATAACGGCCCTTGATCTTACTATGAGCATACCGCTCGGTGGAAGACGACTCTGCTACCGCGCAGCGGTCGGCCAGGCGATTGGCTACTCCGATCCTTACGGGAAGGTCGCGCCCTAGCGCCGCTCCCCTGGGGGTGTAGGCAACACTCCGTCGTTGGCGTCGATGTCGACTGGGTGCCAACAATCCGCGGCCGTGGCCTTGCTGAGCATGATGTGTGCGGCAACGATGGGTTCGGTGTTCGGGGCCGCTGATTGCCGAGAGGATCGCGCGCAGAGTTGGTGTCGCTCATGCCGTCGATCATGATGGCCATCGGTGTTCTCCCCGCGAACCCCTGTCGAGCGGCAATCACCGGCCGATCACCTATCGCGGCAGCTCGTCTATGAACAATGTTCATATCAGATTCATGAACGCCGTTCAAGTTAGTTGTCGATGAAGTGACCAACCTTGGCTGGCGCACAACGCCCATGAACGATCATGCTTGGGTGACTTACTGCTTATCCGGCCTGTTCCAGGCGAGGCGTGGCGCCGGTTCTGACGAGCGCCGCGACGGCTACGTTGTCGACCTTGCCGGAGCCGAGGAGCGGCACGGCGTCGATGGTGACGATCTCCGAGGGCACCATCAAGTCGCTCGCGCCCCGCTGCTTGGCAAATGCCAGGAAGTCGGTTCGAGTTGCGCCCGCGCTGTCGGTGACGAGAACGATCCGTTCGCCCTTACGCGAGTCCGGCATGGCGACGGCAGCCGAATTGGCGCCAGACCAAAGCTCGGCGGCAAGCGCCTCGACCGCGGCGAGCGACACCATCTCGCCGCCGATTTTGGCGAAGCGTTTGGCGCGGCCCTTGATGGTGAGGAACCCCTCGCCGTCGATCACCACCACATCGCCGGTGTCGTGCCAGCCATCCTTCGGCGACTCGATTGCGCCGGGCCGCTCGGCACGGAGATAGCCGAGCATCACGTTCGGGCCGCGGACGAAGAGGCGGCCGCCCTCCTCAATGGCGGGGACCGGCTCGAGCCGGGCTTCCATTCCGGGCAGGATGCGGCCGACGCTGCCAGCCTTACTGTACATGGGCGTGTTGAACGCAAGCGCCGGCGACGTCTCGGTGACGCCGTAGCCTTCGAGGATTCGGAGGCCGAACTTTTCCATATAGGTGCGACGGGTCGATTCCTTGACCGGCTCGGCGCCCGCGCCGATGTAGCGGATCGAGCGGAGATCATAAGGATGCGCGGCGCGCGCATAGCCGGCAAGGAAAGTGTCGGTGCCGAAGAGGATCGTCGCGTTGTTGGCGTAGATGAGCTCCGGAATCATCCGGTAGTGGAGCGGCGAAGGATAGAGATAGATGCGAACGCCGGAGACGAGGGGCAGGATCAGCCCTATCGTCAACCCGAAAGAGTGGAAGACCGGGAGAACGCTGAACAGCTTATCGCGGGCCCCGAAATCGAGGATCGCCGCGCCCTGCGCCGCATTGGCGAGTATGTTGCGGTGGGAAAGGACCACCCCCTTCGGCGCCCCTTCGGACCCCGACGTGAACAGGATCGCTGCCCAGTCGTCCGGACGTCGCTTGGTCAGCGGCCGCTTCGCCGACCACAGGCCCCGCAACCGATCGAAAAGGGTCACTCCCTGGCGGATGTCTTCCAGATAGACGAGGCGGACTTCGTTCTCGATCCCAGCGACCAACGCCTCGAGGCGACCCTTCTCGACGAAGGTCCGCGAGGTAATGATCGTCCCGATCCTCGCCGCCTGGCATGCGGCAAGCACATTGGTAGGGCCGGCGGTAAAGTTGATCATCGCCGGGACACGGCCGGCGGTCATGAGGCCAAGGATGGCAACTGCCGCACCATTGGCGTTGGGAAGCATGACACCCACGGCCTCGCCTTCGCGCGCGAACGGCATGAGCTTCCGGCCAAGCACCGCAGCGCCGGCGAGGAGCCGTTTGTAGGTCAGGGTGCCGGCCACCGGATCTTCGATCGCGACGCGATCAAACCCGTGACGCTGCGCGGCAGCGATAACCGCTTCAGATATTGTGCGGTCGATCGGCGTGGTTCGGAAGATGAGAGTGGACATGATCTGATAGAGCGCGGCGCCGGCGGCGCGTCGGCGGTGCTTGCCCTTGAGCTCGGACGCAATTTCGAGCTTCACCGGCTCGAGGAAAGTGACGATCACCTTGGGCCGGAACCGGCGACGCACCTGGCCACGGAGATGGGTGAAGGGGCCGTGCTCAATGCCGTCGATCCGTACCGGGACTACGGCGGCTTCGCTCTTGTCGGCAACCATGGCCGCACCCTCGTATATCTTCATCAGGCTCCCGGTGACCGTCCGCCTTCCTTCGGGAAAGATGATGAGCGGGTTGCCCGCTTTGACCGCGTTGATCAGCGCGCGCGTCGCCAGCGGTTTTGCGGGGTTGATCGGCATTGCCTTGGTAAGCCGCATTGCGGTCCGGACCCACCAATAGCTCGCCATTTGGTAGTCGATCGCGAAAACCGGATCGGCGTCGATCAGCGACATCAACAGCGGGCCGTCGAGATAACTGACATGATTGCCGGCGAAGATCGGATTGGGGCCCGCCTTCTTGAGGTTTTCGACCCCCCTCACCTCAAGCCGGTACACCGCGCGGAAGAACAGGGACAAGACAAGGCGTAGCCCGCGCCTCGGCATAAAGCGGAAAATGAGGACAACGCCGATCAGGATCGCAACCGCAACGACCGGGAAGATCCATGGCGCGGACAACATAGCTACGTTCTCCCCGGCCTGTCTTGCGTGAACAGCGCTCATATGCCATAGCCATGAACAGAGTTCAAGCACAATGTGAACGCTGTTCAAATGGAGGTGGGGATTGGCCCGGGACACAGAGGCAAGACGAGAGCAGCTGAAGACAGCCCTGATCGATGCGGCGGAGCGGGCGGTCAGCCGAAACGGTCTTGCCGGGATAAAGGCTAGGGATCTCGCGAAGAAGGCCAAGTGCGCCGTTGGCGCGATCTACAACGTCTTTCCCGACCTCGATGCCCTTATATACGAGGTCAATGCGCGGACGCTGAGGCTGTTCGAAAGCTTCCTTGCCAGCGCTGAGGCGGAATCCAACGACTCGGAGACGAACCCCGCCGTCGCTCGTCTCATCCATCTCGCAACTACCTATCTCGAATTTGCCATCGCCCATCACGCGCGCTGGCAGGCGCTTTTCGAGTACCGTGCTGCCTCGCTCCGCGAGCCGGTCCCCGAGTGGTATGTCTACGAGCAAAGTCGGCTGTTCATGCTGGTCGAGGGACCGCTGCAAGAGCTAGTTCCCGACCTCGAAGGCGACGCCCTCAGCCTGGCGGCGCGCACGCTCTTCTCCGGTGTCCACGGTGTGGTTAGCCTCGGTCTCGATGCCAAACTATTGACGCTCCCGCCCGGCGTGCTCAGAGACCAGGTTCGCGTGTTCGTGAGGTCGATCGCGGTCGGCCTGCGGGCGGAGTGGACCAAGGGCGGAACCGCCACGAGACGAGAAACCCGGCCCGCGATTCCAAGGAAACGAAGGGTCCCCACCCGTTCCCGTCGATGAGGCCAACCTTCGACGCGCTCATTCTCTCACTCGCCCTGGGCTGACCTGCCGCGCTGGTTCCCGGAAAGCCGGGCCGCGCGAAAAAAGCAAGTTCAAGAGCGATACCATCTTGAACATTGTTCACGAGTATCTACTATGAACTGTGTTCACGGTGATCGACGCCGTCCTGAATGAAAGACTGAGGGACGACGAAATGGTGGTCCGCGAGGGAAGTCTAGATGAGGCTGGATCGGACGAAGCGACGGACACGGAGGCGCTGCGTGGCCTCGTGGAAGGCGCACTCATCGGCGCAGCTATCTTTGGCGCCATCGCGCTCCTTTCCGGTTGGTTGGCGGGGATCGGATTTGACGGTGCTGACCTGATGGTCCTTCTCGGCGGCGGCCGGTAGGGATCAAGGTGATGAAAACCACAGGTGCCTGAGCAGCTTGCCAGGCTGTGGAGCATGGTGGGCACCGTCGTGGGCGTGTTCACACTCATCGCGCCGCTAGTGAGGCGGGGCGGGGGTTGCATTGAATAAGGGCGCGTCTGGCGCAAGGTCGAGGCCGAGGCCGGGCTTCTTCGTCGCCGCCCAGACCTCGGCCGGGATGGCGCCGTGCCGGCCGATGGTCAACGATGGCGAGGTGATGTCGCGGGCGAGGAGGTGGGTGCCGTAACCGCCCTCGTAACCCGCAAGTGCGTCGCCGGCCGCACTGACCGCAGCGAGGCCGGCGCGAGCGAGGATGCTGGTCTCGCCGACCTGCGCTCCGACGATCACCTTCAGCGCGCGGGCGCGGGCGGCGCGGGTCGCCGAGATCGTCCTGAGCAAGCCGCCATCCTTGGAGACGCGGACATTGACCGCGAACTTCCCATCGGTGGGAAGGGCGTCGAGATCGCGGACCGACAGGAAGCTTTCGTCGAGGATGATCTCCAATCCCGTCTCTCGACTGACTTCCGCCATTGCAGCAAAGTCGCGAACCTTGACTGGCTCTTCGACTGCCCAGGCAAGAGGCGCGAGCGGGGCGAGAGAGGCGATAGCGGTGCCGGCGTCGGGCCAGAGGTTGTTGGCGTCGAGGCGAAGTGGCCCACGCCGCGAAAGCATCCTCGCCCGACAGCGGTCACGGCGCGGATCGCCGGAAAGCTTGAGCTTGGCGTCACGGACCCCGCGCCAGCCAAAGATCAGCGCCTGCAAGAGAAAGACCGGTGTAACGGAATCGCCGTAGACCGCGGTTGCATGCGGGCTTGCGACAAGCGACTCGAGGCCGACGATGCGTTCGACCGGCAGCTCCGCCCGTCGAGCGATAAGATCGAGAAGGGCGAGCTCGATGGCACAGGCGGCGCTCGGGTTGGCGTCAATCTCTTCGTCGCCCTCGATCCACGACGCGATCGCCGCGACGGAGTCGATCTCGGCGGCCAGCGTGGGCGCGCGCCTCTCCAGAAACCGGAGCGCAGTCGCGACGGTCTCGCCGGTGACGTAGGCGCGGGGACAGCCCTCCCCCAGGCCGACGAGGCCGTCGTCGTCCTCGATTCTGACGATCACGTTCTCAGCGACGCGCCGCGTCGCCGAAGCATGCTTAAACGCCACGCGGAATGGAATCGGTGCGGTCGCGATCGTGACGCGCCTACGCGGCATGCGCGGTGGTCCGTGCATAGGCGTGGAAATCGAAGTCGCAGTCCTGCCGACGCTGCAAGGTCAGCACCTTGAGCTGCGCCTCACGCTGGCCCTGCGCCACGAGGTGCCGATGATAGGCAGACGCCGCGTCGGGCGAGAGGAGGTTGACGGCAAGCGGCTTCAGCCGGCCGCTTTTCCGCTTGGATTCATATTCGAGGTTCAGGCGCGCGAGATTTTGGTCGAGCTCCGCGGCCACAACCGTCTGGTCGGCCACTTTGCCGTCGATTTGGAGATGGGCGATATAGGACGCGCCAACGTCGTCGGCGATCAGGAGATAAAAGGGGATATTGACGCCGAGACCGATCGCGAGCTGCCTCACGGCGGCATTGACCTGGTCCTCGGCGAGCTTCTCGCCGGTAATGTTGGTGACACCGCGTCCCTTGCGGAGGAAGGCGAGCGTCGGCGTCGCGCCGATCAGATCCGTCGCCCGTACGACATCGTTCATGTGATAGCGGAGGAGACCGGCCGCAGTGGTGACGATGATGTGATAGTCGCGACCGGGCTCGATCCGATCGAGGAGCAACGTGTGGCGGACGCCGCGATCCCAGTCCTCGACCGGAACGAACTCGAAGAACACGTCGTCGAGAAGCGGGAGGCCTAGGCCGCGGTCCGCGTCGACGATCACCGTGCTCCGCGCCTCGCTCGCGACATAGCCGGCTTCGATGACGCGGGCGCCCGGCGGGAGCAGGGAGGCGACGGCGCTTGCGGCAAGAGCGCAGCTCCCCTGCGTCCAGGTGACCACCGCGCGGAGCCCTGGCCAAAGATCGGCGAGCGTCAGGCGCCCGCTGGCGTCGAGCCGCGCGCCGAGCGCTCGGGCCCTGTCGGGGGCGCGGCGGAGCACGCGCCTGATGGCGGCGGCCTCGTTGGAGGGAAGGCGCGCGAGGCCGGCGAAAGTTCCCTCGGCGATGTCGGCCAGAGCGTCCGGACCAACTTCACCGATGACCTGCTCGAGGCGAAGGATGGTGGACGGATTGGCCGTGGCAATCACGGACACGTCTTCGGACTGAAGCCCGAGGCGGACGACGGTCTCGTACTTGAGGGCGGTGTCGGCGATAGCGCCAACCTCGGTCGGGACTACGTATTTCGCCCGCATCAGGCGCGGCATTGTCTCGTAGATCAGGCCGGTGGTCGCGCCGGCGGGAACGCCGCCCGGAAGCATTACCTCGCGGGAGGTCCCGGCGATGGCGAGCACCTTGCCGCTGAACACACCGGCTCGGTGCTGCACGTAGGCCATGGCGCGTTGGGCGCGGCGCAGACCTTCGAGGACCGTCGGAGTGACCGGGACGAGCTTCGGAGCTCCGGTCGTGCCGCTGGTGCGGGCGTACATGAGCGGCTGCTCGGGCGCGATCGCGGCCGCCTCGCCAGCGATCTGCCGGTCGACAAACGGACGGATCGACTCATAATCGTGGATCGGCACCCTCGAACGAAACGCGTCGATGCTCTCCTGACCATCAAGCCCAAGCGAACGCGCAAAGGCGGTCGGCGCAACACCGGTCAGGATCGAACGGAGTGTGCGCTCCTGTGCCGAACGCGGGCTCGCCGCGCTTCGCAGAAGGCTCGCGTGAGCGCACCGGCCGAATGTCGCCATGGCAAGGTCGAAGCCCAGGTTCACCAGCCGGTCACTCAGCCCCATGGCCAGTCTCCTTCGTCCGCGCCGCCCGAAACGGCGCCAGCATCTGTCCAAGGAAGCCCTGGGGATAGTCGCGCTCCATGAGCCCGAGTTCGGTGACGCTCCGGTCGGTGGGACGGAAATAGGTGCCGAAGAGCAGGTCCCAGCCGACGAAGCTATGGGCGTAGTTGGCGTTGGATTCTTCGATCTTCTTCGAGTGGTGCCAACGATGCACCTCGGGCCCGCTGACAACATAGTTCAACCAGCCGAGGCGGATGTCGCAGTTCGAGTGCTGGAAGAGGCCGCTCATCGAGTAAAAGACGAAATAGGCGCCGATCACTTCCGGCCCGACCCCGACCAGCGTGAAAGGCAGCGTGTCGCAGAGGAACTGCAACACCTTCTCGGCTGGATGGAAGCGAAAGACGTTGGTCGTGTAGAGCTTCTCCGGGGCATGGTGCACGGCGTGGAGCCGCCACAGCGGGCTGTAGGTGTGGGCCGCGCGGTGGAGCCAGTAGCGGAAGAAGTCCCCGATCGCGATCTTGAGAAGAAGCTGGATCCAGATCGGCAGGGTGCTCGGCCAGATGTCCCAGACTAGCCCCGCGTCGAGGAGCGCAGTCTGGATCAGCCAATAGAGCCCCCAGGCGAGCGCGAAGGGGACGGCGATCTGAACGAGTAGCATGTAGGCACCATCGACCGCGAAATCGCGAGCCCCGGGGAGCCAATCCGAACGGTAAGGCAGCAATCGCTCCCCGACGAGGACGAGGGGGCCGAAGACCGCGACGGCGATGTAGGGGGCAAGAACGAGCGGCACGCCTGAGCGGAGAAGCCCCCAGTAGCCAAAGAAGGCGCCCGCCATGAGGCCAGGGTAAAGAAGGCGCTTCCTCAGCACGGCGGGACCCAGCCCTTCACCTTAGCTGCAATGGAGTAGACGCCCGTAAAAGCCAGAGTATACACCCTGCCTAGTATCCATAGCGATAGAAATCTCCAAAGGTCAGCACAAGTCCTGCTAAAACGATATGAAAATAAGCCGGAAGGTGGTCACTGAAAAACGGCACATCTGAAAGAAACGTGTAGCCCGCTAGCAGGCGGAATATCGCGCCGGCCAAATAGAAGCTGGCGAGCACCAATAGAACGAGTCCGACTTTGCGATTTGGGCGAAGGCGCTGTTTGAAGAGGCCGGCAATGAGCCCGGCGCTGACGAGAATGATCACGGCCTGCGCGGTCACAAGAAGCCCATAGGGGAGTGCACCCGATTCCCATGCCGCAAAAGGCGGCAGTGCCGATGTCGGATGATAGAACTGCAGGATCTGGGCGAAGACGCGCAAGACGAAGACAGCGAGGAGGGCCGTCGCGATCACGGCATGCGCCGGAAAGCTACGCTCGTTCATACGAGTCTTGGGCGCTTCCATTGCTCCTGCCCGACTTTCCGTGAACTCCGTTCACATATATACCGGATGTGAACGCCGTTCAAGAATCATTTTTGGGGCCACCTGTTGGCGCTAGTTGGATAAGTCTCCGCGGTGGATCCCGCGCAAGGGGAACCGGAGGCCGATTGCCAATGGCGAGGCTGCGAGGCTTCGCCCCGGCGCCGCCCTGGGAACCCGGGCGTGGTCCGGATCCCGGTGTGCGGGCGCGCACCTTCAGTGTCGCTTTGCGGCGACCTGGCGGGCGAAGTCGCTTGCTACGTTGTCAACCTTGGGTATGAACCAATTTCTCGTCGCCCACTCGGCAGTGAGGATCAATTCGTCTCGCGAGGCGCCATCCCTTGCCTGGATCGACATTCCCATTTGCACGGCCAGGATAAAGCTCGACATCGCGCTACAGTCCGCGTCCTCCGGCAGCTCTCCCTCGGCAACAGCGCGTCTCAACCTGTCCTCCAGAACCACCTTGTTTTGAGCCCGGAATTCCCTCAGCCGCCGGCAGATCTCCCGGTTCGACTCGCTGGGATGAAGCGCGCCTAGAATAACGAGACAGCCACGCGGCTTGCCGCGACGCGAGAAGGCAATGGCGCTCGCCCGAAGGAATCTTTCGACGGCCTCGCGCGCCGTGGGCGCGTCGAGCTGTTTCCAGATGTAAGAGCCCTCAGTCTCACCGTAGAGCGCGACTGCCTCCAGAAACAGCGCCTCCTTGGAGCCGAATGCCGCATAGAGGCTGGGAGGATTGATGCCCAGCCCGCCGGTCAAATCAGCGAGCGACGTTCCGTCAAAGCCCTTCGCCCAGAACAGCTCCATGGCACGGGCAAGCGCCTTGCCGCGATCGAAGCTGCGCGGTCGTCCGCGTGTCGTCATCGGCATTTCCTTTCGTATCGATCAATACATAAATCGATTGACGCGACATCGCAAGCGTGGCAATCATATCGCCATTCTGTATCGTTCACTACATAACAGGAAAAGGACATGTCTCAACTGAAAGGCAAGGTCGCCCTCGTGACGGGGGCAAGCCGCGGCATCGGGGCGGCTATCGCCCGCAGGCTGTCGCAGGATGGCGCCAACGTGGCCTTCACTTACGTCAACGGACGCGACAAGGCGGAAGCCGTGGTCGCCTCGATCGAGGCGGCGGGGCGGAAAGGTCTGGCTATCGCCGCCGACAGTCGCGACGCATCGCAGGTCGAGCGGGCGGTCGGCGAGACCGCCGATCGCCTGGGCGGTCTCGACATCCTCGTCAACAATGCCGGCCTGTTTCCGGTTGGTCCGTTCGATCAGATGCCGCTCGAGGTGTTTGAAGAGACCATCGCGGTCAATGTGCGGGCGGTCTTCGTCGCGTCGAAGGCGGCGTCCGCGCACATGAAGGACGGCGGGCGGATCATCACGATCGGCAGCAATCTTGCCGACCGTGTGCCGGCGCCGGGATTGGCTCTCTACGCAGCCAGCAAGGCGGCGGCGATCGGTCTCACCAAGGGCATGGCGCGCGATCTCGGATCACGCGGGATCACGGTCAATCTCGTGAACCCCGGCCCGACCGACACCGACCTCAACCCGGAGAACGGGCCCCGTGCGGAAATGCAGAAGCGGGCCATGGCCATACCGCGCTTCTGCAAGCCGGAGGA
>DASSPO010000160.1:0-4816 GCA_035699585.1 Bauldia sp. | reverse complement strand
TGAGAATGTCAGGGCGGGCGACCTTTACGGTTTCGCCGGGGACTATGTCGTAGGAAAGATGCGAGTAGACTGGGGCACTGACCTCCTTCTTCCCGGCCTTGATATCGGAGAGGAACGAGAGCAGTGCCGGGAGATCGTAGCTCTCCGGAAAGCCCTTTCGCTCCATCAGTCCCTCACGCTTCAGGACGGCATTGGGCAGGAGGAATCCGTCGGTGGCAATCAGTTCGACCTTGGGCGTGTTCGGCCAGCGCCTGAGGAGCGCGCGCAGGAGCCGCGCCGTGGTCGACTTGCCGACCGCCACCGAGCCGGCAATGCCGATGATGAAAGGGGTCGCTCCGTCGCGGGTACCGAGGAAGGTGTGGGTTGCCTTGTAGAGTCCCTGCGTCGCCGCAACGTAGAGGCTGAGAAGCCTGGAGAGCGGCAGGTAGATCTGCACCACCTCGTCGAGCGAAATCGGGTCGTTGAGGCTCTTGAGGCGGTCGACATCCGCCTCGGTCAGGGTCAGCGGGGTATCGGCGCGGAGCGCCGCCCACTCGGCGCGGGTGAAGGTCCGGTAGGGTGAGAGCGAGTCCGGCGCCGCCTGATCCATCATGCCGCGCCCCCCTTCGGCTGTCGCGACGCCTTCTCGGCGAGACCGCCCTGCGCCGTGCGCTTCTTAAGTTCCGTCATCACCAGGTCGAGCCGCACGCCGCGCGCCTCAAGCATGACGAGCAAATGATAGAGCACGTCGGCCGCCTCCGCGGCCAAGGCCGCATCGTCTTCCGAGACCGCGGCGATGGCCGCCTCGACCGCCTCCTCGCCGAACTTCTTGGCGCATTTCCTCACGCCGGCGGCGATGAGCTTGGCGGTGTAGGAACCGGGATCACCGGAACGTCCCCGCTCGGCGACGATCCTTGCGAGATCGGCAAGGGTGAAACCCGCCTCAGCCATCGAGCCGCACCGGTATGCCGAACGCCGCCATGTGCTCCTTCGCCTGGCGGATCGAGAACGCGCCGAAGTGGAAGATCGAGGCGGCAAGCACGGCCGAGGCGTGGCCTTCATTGACACCCTCGACGAGGTGGTCGAGACGGCCGACGCCCCCCGAAGCGACCACGGGAACGGGCACCGCATCGGCGACGGCACGGGTGAGCCCGAGATCGAAGCCGTCGCCGGTACCGTCGCGGTCCATGGAAGTCAGGAGGATCTCGCCCGCGCCGAGCCGGGCCACCTCGACGGCATACTCGACCGCATCGATTCCGGTCGGATTGCGCCCGCCGTGGGTGAATATCTCCCAGCGGCCCGCCTCGCCCTCTCGGTTCACCCGCTTGGCATCGATGGCAACGACGATCGCCTGGGCGCCGAACTTCTCCGAGGCCTCTGCGACGATGCGGCGGTCACGCACCGCCGCCGTGTTGATCGATACCTTGTCGGCGCCCGCGAGCATCAGCGTCCGCACGTCATCGATGGTGCGAACCCCGCCCCCCACCGTCACCGGCATGAAACAGACCTCGGCGGTCCGGGCGACGACATCGAGGATGGTCCTCCGGTTCTCGTGACTGGCGGTGATGTCGAGGAAGCAGAGCTCGTCGGCGCCTGCCGCGTCGTAGGCGCGCGCGGATTCGACCGGGTCCCCGGCATCGGCAAGATCGACGAACCGGACGCCCTTGACCACGCGGCCGTCCTTCACATCAAGGCAAGGGATGACTCGGACCTTGAGCATCACGCCGCCTCCCGCGCCCGCGCGATCATCGCCAGGGCGGCCGTCGCGTCGAGCCGTCCGTCGTAGAGTGCGCGGCCGGCGATGGCACCGGCAAGGCGGCGATAGCGGGGCGAGACGAGGCGCGCAATGTCGTCGAGGCCGGCAAGACCGCCCGAGGCGATCACCGGAATCGAAACCGCTTCGGCGAGACGAAGCGTCGCGTCGAGGTTCAGGCCGGCAAGCACGCCGTCGCGGTCGATATCGGTATATATCACCGCCGCGACGCCTGCGTCCTCGAAGCGGCCGGCCAGCTCGACGGCGTCGATTTCGGTCGCCTCCGCCCAGCCCCCGACAGCCACCCGCCCGCCGCGCGCATCGATGCCGACGGCAACGCGCCCCGGATGGCGCCGCGCCGCCTCGCGAACAAGATCGGGGTCCCGCACGGCCACCGTGCCGAGGACGACGCGCGCGACGCCCTTGTCGAGCCACGCGTCGATTCCGGCGTGATCGCGGATGCCGCCGCCAAGCTGAACGGGTACTTCGACCGCGGCAAGGATCGCCTCGACGGCGGCGCCGTTGACCGATCGCCCGGCGAACGCGCCATTGAGGTCGACGACGTGCAGCCACTCGAAGCCGGCCTCGGCGAACGCGCGAGCCTGGGCGGCGGGGTCGCCGCCGAACACCGTCGCTCGAGCCATGTCGCCCCTTTCGAGCCGCACGCACTCGCCGTCCTTCAGGTCGATCGCCGGAAACAGGATCATGCGAACGCTTCTAGCGGTTGATCTCGACGAGGAGAACCCAGGCGTCGACCACCGCCTTGACGAAAGCCAGGATGATGCCGACGCCGAGCCAGTAAAGGCCCGCGGCCGCTCCGTAAAGGACCAGAATGCCACCGACGAGCCACGGAATGGTGGCCGCTTCGAGGAGCACGACGTTGAACAGGAACGTGATCGGGTTTTGGAACGCCGTCCTCCGCCGCCAGCCGTTCCATTCCACATAGGCGCCAATCACCCAGATCGCGCCGCCGGCTATCAGAATCTCTGCCCCGGCCGCGCGGGTGGACTGATCGGGCATCAGAAGGAGCGAGGAGATCACGAGGATTGCCAGGAGAAGGAGGAGGGCGAGAAATGCCCGCATGGGAAGGAACGCCGCGGCCAGGATTTTGGCGAGGTTGAGCGACACGCCGACGAACAGAAGGCCGGCCAGCGCCGCCGAAGCCCCGGCCTGGGCGGCGAAGAACGTCTCCCAGTCGGCCAGAGCCGTCACGGGTTCCATCTGAGGAAGTTGCCGATCATCGCAAGGCCGAGCCGCTGGCTCTTTTCCGGGTGGAACTGGGTGCCGGCGATGTTGCCGCGGGCGACCACCGCCGTGACCGGACCGCCATAGTCGGCGACGGCGACAACATCGCTCTCGCTCGCGGCGACCAGGTGGAAGCCGTGCAGGAAGTAGGCATGCCAGCCGTCGACGCCCAAGGCCACCTTTTCGAGCAGCGGGTGGGACGAGCGCGCGCCGATCGTGTTCCACCCCATGTGGGGGACCTTGAGGGCAGGATCATTCGGGACGATCGCGCGGACCTCGCCGGGAATGCGGTCGAGACCGGGCATAACTCCATGCTCGAGGCCGCGGGTGGCGAGAAGCTGCATGCCGACGCAAATGCCGAGAAACGGCCGGCCGCGGCGATCCACGACCTCGGATATGGCCTCGACCATGCCGGGGATCGAATCGAGGGCGCGGCGGCAGTCGGCAAACGCCCCGTCGCCGGGAAGCACGACCCGGTCGGCCCTTGCGACGAAATCCGGATCAGATGTGATTTCAACGGCCTGGCTCAGACCTTCGGCGGCGATCATGTACTCGAAGGCCTTCGCCGCCGAGCGGAGATTGCCGGCGCCATAGTCGATGAGAGCGATGGTCAACGGCGGATACCCGGCGACGGGAAGAGGCCGACTATCCCCGCTTCGGCCCGCGGCGGCGGCGGCTTTGGCACGGCCTGGCTCGGCGGTGCGGCGACCATGGCGCTGCCCGGCGAGGGCGTCGGCGAGGTCTCGGCTCGATCAGAAAATTCCGCCGTGCCAAAGAATCGCCGCTCCGCCTCCTCGAGGGTGCGGCCTTCGACGACACCGAGCAGGACATGTCCGTGCCGCTCGAGCGTCCATCGGCGGAAGCCGTTCGCCTCGAGCGCGAACCAGAAGGCGAAGAGCACGATCACCACGATCGACGCGTCGCTTCCGGCAAGCCCGGCGACGATCGACAGCGCCACGAGCGCCACGAGGTAGAGAACAAGCGTCAGCCAAAGCCGGCGATAGACCAGCCAGGGAATCGCGATGAGCAGAGCCGGCCAGCAAAAGCCGTCCTTGACGAAAACGAGTTCGGCCGGATCGACCTCCGATCCGTCGGCCGTCTTCGGTGCGTGCACGGTGTAGAGCGGCATGGCGCCCTCCCCTATCCCGAGAGACTGCCCTTGGTCGAGGGAACACGGTTCCCCTGGCTCGGATCGATGGCGATCGCCAAGCGAAGCGCGCGGGCAAGCGCCTTGAAGCAGGTTTCGGCGATGTGGTGGTTGTTCTCGCCGTAGAGGTTCTCGATGTGGAGCGTGATCCCGGCGTTCTGAGCGAGGGCGTGGAAGAACTCGCGGAAGAGCTCGGTGTCGAAGTCGCCGACCTTGTCGCGGCTGAAAGCGACCTTCCAGACGAGATAGGGCCGGCCGGAGACGTCGACCGCGCAGCGGGTAAGCGCCTCGTCCATGGGGAGGTGGACGTCGCCATAGCGGGCAATGCCGAGGCGCTCGCCGAGCGCCTGGCGGAGGGCCTGGCCGAGCGCGATGCCGACGTCCTCGGCGGTGTGGTGCTGGTCGATGTGGAGGTCGCCCTTCGCCGCGACCACGATGTCGATCAGGCTGTGGCGCGCGAGCTGCTCGAGCATGTGGTCGAGGAAGCCGATGCCGGTCGAAATATCGGCCTTGCCGGCGCCGTCGAGGACGACGGAGACAACGATGTCGGTTTCGTTTGTCTTCCGCGAAACCTTTGCCTTGCGCATGGCGCCTTTCCTGACCGGGTGAAATGCGGCGGGGTTGTAGCAGGGGGAGCGGGGCGGTGACAAACGGGGGAGGTGGCGCGCCACTTCCGGTTGGGCGAACGGCAC
>DASSPO010000159.1:0-4254 GCA_035699585.1 Bauldia sp. | reverse complement strand
CGTCGAGAACAGATACACCGAGAGCACAAGTTGGACGGCCGCCTGATCCGTGTGGAGGCTACGCATGATGTCGGGCATTGCCGGCACGAACATGTTGACCGCTATCGGATTCAACGCCGACACGGCGATCAGGACCGCAATGAGAAGTCGCGGCGACGCTGAGCTGGTCGGTGCGCTGATCACCGGTCGATGTCGCTTTCGGCGACGATGCGGGCGATGCGCCGCTCGCGGTGGATGGTGTAGATGCCGGAAGCGATCACCAGGGATGTGCCGACGATCATCGCGAGATCAGGCACTTCTCGCCACACGAGATAGCCGACGATGATCGCCCATAGGATGACGATGTACCGAAACGGTGCGACGACGGCGATGTCGCCATGGCGCATGAAATCGACAGCGAACAGGTAGCCGCCGATCAGAAACAGGGCGGCGCCCCCCACCAGGAGCAGCGCCGCTCCGTCTGGCACCACCCACGTTTCGTTCGCGAGCACACCGAAGACCGGTCCAGTGAGGCACACGGCCACCGCAGTTACGAGCGCGACCAGGAGCGCCGGTATCCCGCGCGGCATGGTGCGGGTGGTGAGGTCGCGGAGCGTGATGAACACCATCGAGCCGAGGGCCACGAAGCTGTAAGCGTCGAAGCCCCCAAGCCCCGGTCGGATCACGATCAACACTCCCAGGAATCCCACGAAAATAGCCGCCCAACGCCGCCAGCCGACCTTCTCCCCAAGAAAGATCGCGGCGCAGGCGGTAACCATCAGCGGAACCACCTGCAGGATCGCGTTGATGTTGGCGATCGGAATGTTGAACAACGCGAGAATGAAGAGGAGTGCGGCGAAGACCTCCGCCACCGTTCGCCAGGCCAGCGATGCGTTCCACAGCATCGGGGCAAACTTCAGGACGTCGGCGGCCATCACGATCGGGACCAGCAGGATCGTCGCAAACAACCCCCGGATGAAAAGGATCTCACCGAGCGGCATCACCGGGCTCGCGAGCTTGATCAGCGTGTCGTTGATCAAGAAAAGGAGATTCGCCGCGGATATCGCCAGAATGCCGCGGAGGTTGTCGCGGAAGGGCGTCATGTCGGTCGCTCGCCTGGCGGCTACGCAACGCGTTCGCCGGTTCTAGTGGCCGAGATGGGAAGTCTTCACGAGCGGCGAGGGCCGCGGGGAGGACGGTGAAGACGCTGATATGCCGCGCTGCTGTGGCCTTGTCGAGAGGACCCGATGCCTAGAGCAGGGGAGAAATTTTCTCGCCCGCCCTGATGAAGGTCATCGGGTCGATGGCCCGTCCGTTTACCCGGATCTCGTAGTGAAGGTGCGGTCCCGTCGACCGGCCGGTGCTTCCCGTGCGGCCGACGGTGTCGCCCCTGGCAACAGTTTGGCCCTTCTTGACGAGGATCTTGCTCAGGTGCGCGAAGCGCGTGGAGAGCCCGTCGCCGTGATCAATCTCGACCATGTAGCCGTAGCCACGACTGTAGCCGGCCGCGATCACCTTGCCGGCGGCCGTGGCTCGCGCCGAGTGGCCGGTCGGGGCTCTGAAGTCGATGCCGGTATGCATCGCCGGGCGACGGCGGAACGGATCGCGTCGCATGCCGAAACGGCTGGTGATGGTGGCGCCCTTCATCGGCGTCATCAGGGGTAGCCCGCTCGCCGTCTCGACGAGGGAATCGTAGTGTTCGATCTGGGCGGCGACGAGGGCTACCCCCTCGCGGAAGGTCTCCGGGTCCGGATCGCTCGGCATGGGAATGAAAGGCCCTCCCATCGCCTCTTCCTCCTGAGGCGCGGGGACATCGCGGCCGACCTCCTTGAGCACAGCGGCAATGCGTTCAGAGCGGTCGGCAACATCAGAAGCGATGTCTTCGATGAATGCGACCTGTTCGCTGGCCATTTCTTCCAGGGATACCTCCATGTCGGCCAGCCGAAGATCCACCGGGCTGGCTGGTTCCACGCTGCCCGTCGTCAGTTCGTCATCGGTCGCTTGAGCGGAATCGCGCGACCGCGCGTCGTCCCGGCCGACGAGCCCGGCGTTGCGTGCTGCGTCGCCGAGGTCGACCAATACCGCCTGCCGGGCGTCGAGTGCAGCCTGCCGTTCGGCGACGCTCTCCAGTCGCGCCTCGAACTCCTCCTGATTGAGGAGTTGGCGGCTCGCGAGATGGTCGATGTCCGCGCGAAGAGCTGCAATCCGGTCTTCGTATGCCTGCTTTTGCCGCGCCTGTCGGGCGAGCGATGCCGCAAGCAGGTCGTCGCGGAAGATCAGATAACCGGTGGCGGCAAAGTAGCCCGCGAAGAAAAGGAGGCTGAACGCAACCGCAGTCGCGGCGAGCCATGGACGGACCCGCAGTTCGCGGATCGTCTTCTTGTGCACGATGTAAATACGAAGGGCCGGTTTCTTTCTTGCAGGGGAGAGGGATTGGCTCGTCTCGTCGCTCGCCATGCATCTTCACCTGAGCTTGCCTTGTGCGCGGGCGAAGTAGAAAAGCTTAAGGTTAACAAATCCTTCGCTAGTCCCGTGCTTTCCTCGCGAATCGGCGATGGTCAGGCGGCACGTACCGCGTCCAACACGGCGGGAACATGACCCTTCACCCGGATGTTGCGCCATGCCTTGAGGATTCTGCCGTCCGGCCCGATGAGGAAGGTCGATCGGATAAGTCCCATCGTCTTGCGCCCATACATCATCTTCTCCCCCCACACGGCGTAGCGGTTAATGACATCTCGATTGGTGTCGGAAGCGAGCGTCACGCCAAGCTGGTGCTTCGCCTTGAACTTGTCGTGCGACGCGATGCTGTCGGGCGATACGCCGATGACTACGGCGCCGGCCTGTGTGAATTCGCGGAGGGCCGCCGTGAAGTCGAGTGCTTCGGTCGTGCAGCCGGTGGTGTCATCCGTCGGGTAGAAGTAAAGGACGACTTTCTTGCCCCTGAAATCGGAGAGGCGGACGGTCCCGCCTCCATCCGTCGGGAGCTCGAAGTCCGGGGCTTTGTCGCCTTCTGCGGGTCCGGTCATGGCTGCCTTCCTTTCGTCTCGATTGCCGGTTTCTTGGAGCGCTTGCCCCTAGGGCGCAAGAGCCTCGAAACCGAGAGTGGGACCTTCTGGCCTGCTTCCCGGTGGCCGAACCGCCCCGCCGGCGGTCCGGACGGGGCGGAGTTGTTTTCAGGAAAGATGTCCCAGTGCTTGACCGCTCAGCGGGCCGGAGCCCCCATGTGACGCTCGCTGAGCGAAACTCCCGCGGATCCGGGCTTATTCGTTCGCGATCGCGCCCACGACGGCCATTGCGGATGCTTCTGTTGGGGCTGGGCACGATAGGGCTGCTGGCCCTTCTGATTGCGATCGCGACTGCCGCAATTGTCCTTTCGGGCGCCACCGAGGTCGGACTGATCCGGGACCGTGTACAAGCGAAGCTCGAGCAGAAGCTCGGGCCTGCGTTCGAAGTGACTGTCGCCGGTGCCGCGGTCAGCACCGATCCCGAGCTCGGTCTGGTTGTCGATCTTCGTGGAATCGAGCTGGCTGAGCGCGATGGCGGAATCAACGTCTCGTTCCCGGCGACCCGGCTCGCCGTCGATCCGTTGGCCTTCCTTGGCTTCGGCTCCCTCGTGACCAAGGCCGAGATCAGCGAGCCACGGATTCAGCTCACACGTCGCCCCGATGGGGGATTCGGACTCCGATCCTTCGGGCAGGCGGGTGGATCGCGTGTTGAGGCGCCGTACCGATCCGCAGGTGGTTTTCCCGAGCTTTCGGTCGGCGCCGCAGGCCTCGACCAGGCGATTACGGAAATTCTGGCAGATAACGAAGATCTGCAGCTTGTTGTCACCCAGGGGGCAATCGAGCTTCGCGACCCAGCCGCCCCTACGACGAGAATCTCCGAAATCGATGTGCGCGCGGCGGCCGATGGTCCGATGGGGGGCATTAGCGTCGATCTTTCTGCGCGTGGGCGGAGCGGCCCTTGGACCGCCAGCCTTGGTCGTCAAGTCGAGGCGGCTACGGGCCAACGAATCCTGTCGGTGGAGTTCGCTCAGATCACGCTGGGTGATCTTCGCGATTGGTTTGGCGGGGCGCCGATGGCGGCAAGCGCCGATATCCCGCTTTATGGCGCCGCCGAGATCGCCCTCGCCGCGAACGGAACGATCGAGAATGCGGTTGCCCGTCTCGATCTGGGTGCGGGCGTCATCAGTTTCGGCGGAAGCGAGGAGGCCGTCCTCCTGGACGAGGCGAGCATCAGAGCGCGATGGGACAATAGCCGGTCGGCGATCGTGAT
>DASSPO010000158.1:0-13534 GCA_035699585.1 Bauldia sp. | reverse complement strand
CGCCGGCAGCGTTGAAGAGATCGTCTTCACCTCCAACACAACCTCTGCGATCAATGCAGTCGCCTATGGTTGGGGCATGCCGAACATAGGCGAGGGCGACGAGATCGTGCTCTCGATCATGGAGCACCACTCCAACATCGTTCCGTGGAACTTCCACCGCGAACGGAAGGGCTGCGTGATCAGGTGGGCACCGGTCGCCGATGACGGCACGTTCCTCCTCGACGAGTTCGAGAGGCTCCTCACCGACCGCACCCGGATCGTCGCGATCACGCACATGTCGAACGTCCTCGGCACCGTCGTGCCGGTGAAGGAGATCGTGCGGATCGCCCATGCCCGCGGCATTCCCGTCCTGGTCGACGGGAGCCAGGGCGCGGTCCACCTCCCGGTCGACGTGCGCGACCTCGACTGCGACTTCTACGCCTTCACCGGCCACAAGACCTACGGGCCGACAGGGATCGGCGTCCTCTACGGCAAGCACGAGCGGCTCCGCGCCATGCCGCCCTACATGGGCGGCGGCGAGATGATCCGCGACGTGACGGTGGACATGGTCACCTACGCCGACCCACCTCACCGCTTCGAGGCCGGCACGCCGCCGATCGTACAGGCGATCGGCCTCGGCGCGGCACTCAGCTACATGGAGGGCGTCGGCCGCGACCGGATCGCGCGGCACGAGGCGATGCTGCGCGACTACGCTTCGGAGCGCCTCTCGCGGATCAACAGCCTCCGCATCTACGGGCAAGCGAAGGACAAGGGCGCCATCGTCTCGTTCAACCTCGATGGCGCTCACCCGCACGACGTCTCGACCATCATTGACCGGGAGGGCGTGGCGGTGCGGGCGGGCACCCATTGCGCGCAGCCGCTTCTCGCCCGATATGGCACGACGGCGACTTGCCGCGCCTCCTTCGGCATGTACAACACCCTCGCCGAGGTCGATCGCCTCGCCGAGGCGCTTGAGAAGGCAAGGGCGTTCTTCGCCTGAGACGACGATGATGGACGATCGCCCGACCGCATCCGTTACCGAGCCGGCTTCACCGCCGGCGTCCCAGATTCCGCCCGTGCCTGCACCTTCGCCGCCGCCGGAGGCCGAAGGCAGGGTTGCGGCGACGACGCTTCACCCCACCGGCACGGCGATCCCTCCGGAGGAACTCGAACGCCTGACGACCGACATCGTCGCGGCGCTGAAGACGGTCTACGATCCCGAGATTCCGGCCGATATCTACGAACTCGGCCTGATCTACCGCGTCGATATCGACGATGACCGCAACATCGAGATCGACATGACGCTCACCGCTCCGGGCTGCCCGGTGGCGGGCGAAATGCCGGGCTGGGTCGAGAACGCGGTGAGCCTCGTGCCGGGAGTCGGCAACGTCACCGTCAACATGGTGTTCGACCCGCAATGGACCCCGGATCGCATGTCGGACGAGGCAAGGGTGGCGCTCGACTGGTATTGAACATGAGGTGCCGGCGGATCGAGCCGGTGGCTAACCGCTTGTCTTGACGGTGGGAAGGGCCCATCTTAGGTGCCGATCCCGCCGGCCTTGAACCGGCGCGAAGGAAGATACGAAATGGCAAGTGCCCGTCCGCGTCCCGCCGTCATGCAGCTCACCGAAGCTGCGGCGAACCGCGTCCGCTATCTGATCGAGAACGCCGAGAAGCCGCTGGCCGGCCTCCGTGTCGGCGTGAAGAAGGGCGGCTGCGCCGGGATGGAATATTCGCTCGAGCCCGTCGAGACGGTGAACCCGGCCGACGACGTGATCAGCGGTCACGGGGTCAACGTCTATATCGATCCCAAGGCCGTGCTCTATCTGCTCGGCAGCGTCATGGACTACGAGACCACCACGCTCCGCTCGGGCTTCGTGTTCCAGAACCCGAACGAGGTCTCCTCCTGCGGCTGCGGCGAGTCGGTGATGCTCAAGCCGGCCGAGCTGCCCGCGGCCTGAGCGCCGCCGGAGCCGGCGGTTCGCGCCGCTTTCACCAGAGCCAGTTCCGCGACTACGCCGCCTCGCGTTGGGTCGGTGCCACGACCCGGCGGTAGAGGTGCCATGTGGCGTGGCCGAGGATCGGGACCACCACGGCCAATCCAAAGAAGGCCGGAATCGAGCCGAGGAACAGCGCCGCCGCCACGACCAGGCCCCATAGCGCCATGATCAGAGGGTTGCGCAGCACGGCGCGGACCGAAGTCAGGATCGCCACCGGCGCGCTCACCTGCCGGTCAAGGAGGAGCGGGAACGAAACGACGCTGATCGCGAGCACCAGAACCGCGAAGAGGAAACCGACGGCGTTGCCGACGACGATCAGCCGCCAGCCCTCCGGCGTATTGAAAACGCGATCGAGGAAGTGCGGCATGGAAGCCGCGGGAGCGTAGCCGAAGGTGGCGGTGTAGATCGCATTGGCCGCCGCAAGCCATACCAGGAAGATGACCACGAGCAGCCCGCCCAGTGCGAGGATTGCCGGAAACGACGGCGAGCGCACGACGTCGAAGGCGTGTTTCCAGGCCGTATCCAGTCCCGCCTCCCGCCGCCGGCTCAGTTCATAGAGGCCGAGCGCGGCGAAGGGACCGACGAGGGCGAAGCCTGCCGCCAGCGGGTAGAGGAGGGGCAGCACGTCATACCCGAAGACCAAGCGGGCAAGGATGAGCCCGACGACCGGGTAGATCAGGCCAAGGAACACGACATGGGTCGGCATCGCGCGAAAATCGTCCAGGCCGGCGCGGAGCGCGGCGGCGACATCGGCGGCGGCGATTTTCCTGACCGCCGGAGCGGCCTGCGCTGTGCGGGCGGGCGGGGAGAAGTCGACGGTGGTCATGGCGCTAGCCTCTCTCGATCCGTGACGAGCGATACGGTCGAGGTCGGATCGCGACGGCAGGCGTGGCCATCGTCGGCCCCGACCGGTGCGTGGCGACAATCATAGGCCCGAATCGGATGGGTGTCGCCTCACGGAGCGATCACAATGGATGGAGGCATTCCGATTGCATTTCCACCCAGGCGCGGCCGCGATCGGCCGACTTCACTCCTTGAGATCGAGCCGAGCCTGGCCCGTCGCCGGGTCATAGGGAAAGGAAACGTGCTGATGGATCATCATCCATTTGCCGTCGATCTTCCGGAAAGCGCGCGTCCCACGCGACCACATCTCGATCTTCCCGCCCTCGGGGAGCTCCGCGGACATGCGGTTCAGACCCCAGGTGATCGCGAGATCGTCGCGGACGACGATCTGCAGATCCGGAATGTCCCAGCGGAACTTGCCGGGCATCGCGTCGAATCCGCGACGGCAGACTTCTCGAACCGAGTCGGCGCCGCGATAGACGAGCGGTGCATCATGTTCGTAGGAGACGATGTCGGGGGCAATCCGGGTCATCACCGCATCGAGGTCCTTGCGCGCCGCGTCGCGGAACCAGTCGTCGAAGTCGCGACGAATCTCCTTCTCGGCCTCGGTCATGCCTGCCTCCTTCCTTAGTCTTGATGCCATTGACCCCCGGCGACGCAGAGTCTTGGCAGCGGAAGCCCAACTGTGCCTTGATGCGGCGCGAGCCGGCCGGCTCGCGGACGCGAGGAGGGACGCATGATCTTCATCACTCAGGGACGCTACACAGAGCAGGCGAGGGCCGGGATGCTCGCCAATCCCGAGGACCGGACGCCGGCGCTCGAACAGCTGCTCAGCGCCGCGGGCGTCAGGTTGATCAATTCGTTCTGGACCTTCGGCGAGTACGACTTCCTGGTCATCGTCGACGCGCCCAACGAGCACGTCTGGATGCAGGTGCTTCTCGTCACGGCATCGACCGGCGGCCTGACCGACCTAAGAACCATGCTCGCCATGTCGACCGCCGACGGCGAGAAGGACTACGAGGTCGCCGCGAAGCTCGCGAGAGACTTCCACGCGGCCGGCGCGGCCTAGCCAGACCCGCCGGAACCGGCCCTGGCCCGCCCGGCCGCCACTGCCGCGAACGACCGCTCGAGATCGGCGATCAGGTCGGCCGGGTCCTCGAGCCCGATGTGAAGGCGGATGAGCGGGCCTTCCGCTCGCCACGGAACGGCGGTCCTGAGATGCCCGACCTTGGCGAGAATCGCGAGGCTCTCGAAACCTCCCCAGGATGCGCCGATGCCGAACAGCCGGAGCCCGTCGACGAAGCCCTTGGCCTCCGCCTCGCTCCATCCGTCAAGCACGAAGCCGAACAGCCCCGACGCGCCGGTCATGTCGCGTTTCCACAGCGCGTGTCCCGGATCGCCGGGGAGAGCGGGATGAAGCACGCGCGACACCTCGGGCCGCCCGACGAGCCATTCCGCCACTTCGAGCCCGGACTTCATCTGGCGCTCCAAGCGAACCCCAAGGGTCCTGAGGCCGCGAAGAGCGAGGTAGATGTCGTCGGGGCCGACGGCCAAACCGAGGGTGCCGTGCGTCTCCTTGAGGCGTGCCCAGGCTCTCTCGTTGGCCGCCACGGTTCCGATGTTCACATCCGAGTGGCCGCCCAGATATTTCGTCCCGGCCATCAGCGAAATATCGGCACCGTGGTCGAGCGGCCTGAAATAGAACGGCGTCGCCCAGGTGTTGTCGGCGACGACGAGCGCGCCGCGCTCGTGGGCGACGGCGGCGATCGCCGGGACATCCTGCATCTCGAAGGTCAGCGATCCCGGGGCCTCGACATAGGCGAGGGTGGTGTTCTCCTCGAACAGGTTCGCGATTCCGGCGCCGATCAATGGATCGAAGTAGGTCGTACGGATGCCGAGTCGCTTCAGAACCGTGTCGGCGAGGTGTCGCACGGGGCCGTAGACGCAGTCGACCACGAGAATGTGATCGCCGCTCCGGAGCTGCGACAGAAGCGCCGTCGACACGGCAGACAGGCCGGAAGGGCACAGTACCGCGCCCTTCGCGCCTTCCATTTCGGCGACGGCCGACTCGAGCGCCTCGCTGGTGGGCGTGCCGCGCCGGCCGTAGACGTAGCGCTGCCGCCGGTCGAGCATGGCATCGGTGTTCTCGAACAGCACGGTCGAGGCATGGATGACCGGCGGATTGATGAAGGGGCCGGTGATGCTCTTGTCCCGTCCGGCGCGAACGATCCGGGTGGCGGGCCGGAGCCCGTCGTCATCCTGGTCACTCGATGACATCGCGCCTCTTCAGGACTTGCAACAAACCGCCGAAAGCGCCGCTCGGCAAAAAGCTTTCCGCGCTGCGGTACTTGACGGGTCGGGAATAATCGCCTGTCATGACGGGGTCAATTGGCGATCAGCGAGGCGGGCGGGCGCAAGCGCTGCTTGAGAGAATGGATTGAACACCATGTCCAGGATCCGCGATCGCTCATGAAGCGCTAAATGTCGCTCGAATCAGGGGAAGAGAGGAAGAGGCAGAGGCCATGACCATGAAAACACTGATCATGCCGTTGGTTGCCGGGGCCGCGCTCGCATGTGCCGCGGGCGCCGCTTTCGCCACCACGCTCGAAGACGTGAAGGCCAAGGGCTTCGTCCAGTGCGGCGTCAATACCGGGCTTCTCGGATTCGCATCGCCCGACGACGCAGGCAATTGGAACGGCTTCGACGTCGATTATTGCCGCGCGGTCGCAGCCGCGATCTTCAACGACCCGCAGGCGGTGAAATTCACGCCGCTTTCGGCCAAGGACCGTTTCACGGCGCTGCAGTCCGGCGAGGTCGACATGCTGGCGCGCAACACGACGTGGACGATGTCGCGCGACACCGCCCTCGGCATGACGTTCGCGGGCGTCAACTACTACGACGGCCAGGGATTCATGGTGCGGAAGTCGCTCGGCGTCGATTCCGCGCTGCAGCTCTCCGGCGCTTCGGTCTGCGTGCAGAGCGGCACCACCACCGAGCTGAACCTGACCGACTACTTCAAGGCCAACAACATGGAGCTCAACCCGGTGGTCTTCGAGCCGCTGCCGGAAACCGAGGCCGCCTACGACGCCGGCCGCTGCGACGCCTACACCACCGACGCCTCGGGCCTCTATGCGACCCGCCTCAAGCTTTCCAATCCCGACGACCACATCATCCTTCCCGAGATCATCTCGAAGGAGCCGCTCGGGCCGGTGGTCCGCCAGGGCGACGACCAGTGGTTCAACATCGTCAAATGGGTGCACTTCGCGCTGCTCAACGCGGAGGAGCTCGGCGTCACCCAGTCGAACGTCGACGAGATGAAGACCAGCGAGAACCAGGAAGTCCGCCGGCTTCTAGGTTCCGACGGCGCCTTCGGCGAGGGCATCGGTCTCAGCAATGACTGGGCCGCCAATGCCATCAAGGCGGTCGGCAACTACGGGGAGATCTTCGAGCGCAATATCGGCTCCGGTTCGAACCTCCAGATCGCGCGCGGCCTGAACGCGCTGTGGACCAAGGGCGGCATCCAGTACGCTCCGCCGATCCGGTAGTTCTCCCCGCCCTCCCGCCGGGTGGGACTCTCCGCCCGGCGGTCGCCTTCGCGGAGGATCAAGCCGATGGCTACTGGCGACGGCCTGCGTGACCGACACGGACGGTCGCGCGGGACGTCGCTGCTTTACGACCCGGCGGTGCGCGGCTACGCGACCCAGGCGCTGGTCGCGATCGTTCTCGTCCTGCTGATCGGCTGGTTCGTCAGCAACACGATCGAAAACCTCCAGCGCGCCAATATCGCTTCCGGCTTCGGCTTCCTGTGGAACCGGGCCGGATTCGACATTTCGCAGACGCTCATCCCCTACACCGCCGAAGACACCTACGCCCGGGCCTTTCTGGTCGGGCTCCTCAACACGCTGCTCGTTGCCTTCGTCGGCGTCGTACTCGCCTCGATTCTGGGGTTCCTGGCGGGCGTCGCGCGGCTCGCGAAGAACCCCCTGATCGCCGGGATTGCCGCGGTCTATGTGGAGACGCTCCGCAACATCCCTGTGCTCCTCCAGCTTCTCTTCTGGTACCGCGCGGTGCTGTCGGTGCTGCCGGCGCCGCGGCAGGCGATCGCCCTGCCTTTCGGCAGCTATCTCAGCAACCGCGGGCTGCTTCTGCCCAACCTCATTGCCGGCGAAGGCTTCGCCGCCACGGTCGCCGCCGCGGCGGTCGCCATCCTCGCCGTGATCGTGCTGGCGTGGTGGGCCCGGCGGCGACAGATGGCCACCGGAAAGCCGTTCCCGGTGTTTTTCACCGGCCTGGCGATCATCGTCATCCTGCCCCTCCTCACCTTCGCCGCGACCGGGGCACCGCTCACCGTCGAGTTCCCGGAGCTCAAAGGCTTCAACTTCGTCGGCGGGTTCCACGTCTTTCCGGAGTTCATGGCGCTGGTTCTGGGCCTCACGCTCTACACCGCCACCTTCATTGCCGAGATCGTGCGAGCCGGCATTCTCGCGGTTCCGCACGGTCAGACCGAGGCGGCATACGCCCTCGGCTTCCGGCCGGGACTGACATTGCGCCTGGTGATCATCCCCCAGGCATTGCGGGTGATCATCCCGCCGCTCACCAGCCAGTACCTCAACCTCACCAAGAATTCCTCGCTCGCGGTCGCGATCGCCTATCCCGACCTCGTGTCGGTCTTCGCCGGCACGGTTCTGAACCAGACCGGCCAAGCGGTCGAGGCGATCTTCATCACGATGATGGTCTATCTCGCGATCAGCCTTGCCACGTCGCTGTTCATGAACTGGTTCAACCGGCACGTCGCCCTGGTGGAGCGCTAGTCGGCGATGACCACGACCTTCGATCTTGCCTATGTGCGAAGGGAGGAGGAGCCGGTCCTCCCGCCGCCGCGGGGCCGCATCAGCGGGATCGAAGCCGTCTATGCCGGCCTGTTCTCCTCGTTCACCAACATCGTGCTGACGGTCATCGGACTCGCCCTGATCATCATGGTCGTGCCGCCGATCGTACGCTGGGCGTTCATCGACGCGGTGTGGACCGGCAACAGCCGCGAAGCCTGCATCGCACCGGAGGCGGGCGCCTGCTGGGCCTTCGTCAAGGCGAAGTTCGCCCAGTTCATGTACGGCCGCTATCCGGTCGAGGAACGCTGGCGGGTCGAACTCACCGCCGTGCTGCTCATCATCGGGCTCGTCCCGATGGCGATCCCCCGGGTCCCGTTCAAGCGCCAGAATGCGATCTATCTCCTCGCGCTCTTCCCGCTCATGGCGCTGATCCTGCTCACCGGCGGGAACTTCGACATCCCGGTCGGCATCTTCCGGCTGGTCGCCGCCCTGGCATGCTTCGCGGTAGGGCTGACTGCGATGTTCGTCGCGAGCCACCCGGCCGCGGCAGCGCTGCGCATGCTGGCCGCGACGGCGGCACTGCTCGGCATGGTCCTGGTCATTGCGGCGCTGGCGCTCGGCAGGGTGGGCCCCGCGATCCTCGGCTACACGATCATCGAGATCGCCGTCATCGCTGCGGCCCTGGTGGCGTTCTTCGCGGGCGTTGCGGCGATCCTCGCCGGTGAAGGTGCGTACGGTGCCCGGAGGATTCTGCCGCTGGGGATCACGACCGCGGCCGTGGTCGTCGTCCTCCTCGTCCTCAGGGCCGATTTCGGGCTCACCTGGGTCGAGACCCCGCTGTGGGGCGGCCTTCTCGTGACGCTGGTCGTCGCGATCGTCGGCATGGTCGGCTCCATGCCGCTCGGCATCCTCCTCGCCCTCGGCCGCCGATCGAAGCTGCCGGTCGTCCGCTTCGTCTCGATCGCCTTCATCGAGTTCGTGCGCGGCGTCCCGCTGATCACGGTTCTGTTCATGGCGAGCGTGATGCTGCCCCTGTTCCTGCCGCCGGGCGTCAACTTCGACAAGCTGCTCCGCGCGCTCATCGGGGTGACGCTCTTCTCCGCCGCCTACATGGCCGAGGTCGTGCGCGGCGGGCTCCAGGCGATCCCCCGCGGCCAATACGAGGCGGCGAGCGCACTCGGGATGGGGTACTGGCAGTCGATGCGGCTCATCATCCTGCCCCAGGCGCTCAAGATCGTGATCCCCGGCATCGTCAATAGCTTCATCAGCCTGTTCAAGGATACGAGCCTGGTGCTGATCATCGGCATCTTCGACCTGCTCGGCATCGTCCAGCTGAACTTCACCGATCCGAACTGGGCCTCGCCCAACACGCCGGCGACGGGGTACGTCTTCGCCGCGGCGGTTTTCTGGCTGTTCTGCTTCAGCATGTCGCGCTATTCGATCTACACCGAGCGCCGGCTCGACACCGGCCACCGGAGATGAGTGAGGGAGCATCCATCATGGCTGAAGAAGCGGTCGGCCAGAGCGTGGCGGAGGGCGCAATCCTTCCGGTCTCGGCAACCGACGCCGCGATCGAGATCGTCGACATGAACAAGTGGTACGGGGATTTCCACGTCCTCAAGAACATCAACCTCAAGGTCATGCGCGGCGAACGGATCGTGGTCTGCGGCCCCTCGGGCTCGGGAAAATCGACGATGATCCGCTGCATCAACCGACTCGAGGAGCACCAGACCGGGACGATCGTGGTCGACGGCATCGAACTCACCAACGACCTCAAGCGCATCGACGAGATCCGGCGCGAGGTCGGCATGGTGTTCCAGCATTTCAATCTCTTCCCGCACCTCACCATCCTCGAGAACCTGACGCTTGCCCCGATCTGGGTGCGGCGGATGCCGAAGCGCGAGGCCGAAGAACTCGCGATGCGCTATCTCACGCGGGTGAAGATTCCCGAACAGGCGAGGAAGTACCCAGGCCAGCTCTCCGGCGGCCAGCAGCAGCGGGTGGCAATCGCCCGGGCGCTCTGCATGAATCCGCGGATCATGCTCTTCGACGAGCCGACCTCGGCACTCGATCCGGAGATGATCAAGGAAGTGCTCGACGTGATGGTCGACCTCGCCGAGGAAGGGATGACCATGCTCGTCGTCACGCACGAAATGGGCTTCGCCCGCCAGGTCGCGAACCGGATCATCTTCATGGACGCCGGGCAGATCATCGAGCAGAACGAGCCGGAGGCGTTCTTCACCAATCCCCAGCACGAACGGACCAAGCTGTTCCTCAGCCAGATCCTGCATTGAGTCGGAGTCGCAGCCGATGGCGCGTCGCGTCATGCCGTGACGGAAGGACCTCGTCGAGGCAAGGCACCGCGCCGGTCGAGGAACAATTCAAGACGCTCGGCACGCTGCTCAGCTTCCGGAGCGTCGAACCGAAACAGTTCCTTGCGTCCGGGCAGGATACGGTGCTGGCACTCGGGCACCATGACCGCACCGTGATCAAGACGGGGAGACCGACGAACAGCGACTTCGTCGACGCCTTCGTCGTCCGCGGGGGGAAGGATCGCCTCCTACCGCGAATTCCAGCACACCGCCACTCTCGCCGATGCATGGCGGGGCGGATAGCGCCTCACCCGTCCGTCCCCCTGGCGATCGGCAGATCGTCGCGGGCGCCCCATTCGGTCCATGAACCGTCATAGATGGCGGAGGGGATGCCGAGCATGTCGAGGGCAAGGGTGAGCGTTGCGGCGTTGACGCCGGAGCCGCAGCTTGTCACGACCGGGGCATCGAGGTCGACGCCCGCCGCGACAAACGCTTCGCGGAGCGCCACCGCGTCCTTGAGCGCGCCGGCCTCGATCAGATCGGCCGACGGGACACTGAGGCTACCCGGCACCCGGCCGGACTTCACCCAGGCCCGCGGCTCGGGGGCTTCCCCGAGGAAACGGGCGCGGGGGCGGGCGTCAACAAGCTGGAAGGTTCTCGTCGCGAGGTTGGCACGGATCTCGTCGAGGTTCCTGACCGGAGCGGGGTGCGGGTCGACGTGGAAGACGCGCGGTGGCCGCAGGACCGGGCGATCATCGACCGGTCGACCCTCCGCAACCCATTTCGGAAGGCCGCCCTCGAGGATCACCACATCGCGCGCGCCCATGACCTTGAAGGTCCACCATACGCGCGGCGCGGAGGCGAGGCCGACCGCATCATAGACCACGATCTTCTGTTTCTCGTCGATGCCAAGTGCACCGGCGGCCGCGGCGAAGTGCTTCGGCGAAGGGAGCATGTGGGGGAGCGGGATCGAGGTGTCCGCGACCTCATCGATATCGAAGAACACGGCACCGGGAATGTGCGCGCGCCGGTATTCCGCCCTTGCATCGCGGGTGCCTGGCAGGTGCCAGCTCCCATCGACGATCACGACGGCCGGATCGTCAAGATGGGCCGCGAGCCAATCGGTCGAGACGAACCAGCGGGAACGGTCGACAGACATCGCCTCAGGCGCCCTAGGCGAAACGGATGCGGACACGGCGGTTCTGCCTGCCCTTCGATTCCATCTTGCCGATGACGAGCCGGCCGATCTCAGCGGTGGAACGAACATGGGTGCCGCCGCAGGGCTGGAGATCGATGTCCCCGATCCGCACCAGGCGAACGCGGCCACTCCCCATCGGCGGCTTGACCTTCATGGTCTTCACCAAGCCCGGACTGGCAAGGAGCTCCTCGTCGGTGATCCATTCCTGCGAAACCGGATAGTCGGCGGCGATCAACGCGTTGAGCCGTTCCTCGATCTCCTCCTTTGCCGGTACCTCGTCGTCGATGTCGAAATCGAGACGGCCCTCCTCGGCCCCGATCGCGCCGCCGGTCACGGGGAAGGGGAGGACGACTGAGAGCAGATGCAGCCCGGTATGGATTCGCATGTGACGGTAGCGCCGCTCCCAGTCGAGCGCCGCCTTGACCTTCTCCCCGGGCTCGGGAAGGGGCTGCGTCTCGCCGGGGACGTGGACCACCTCGGTCTTGTCATCCCCATAGACCGCGGTGGCAATCGCAACAGGCGCACCCGTCTCGCGCACCAGGAGGCCGCTGTCGCCGGGCTGGCCGCCGCCGGTGGCGTAGAACACGGTGCGGTCGAGCACGATGCCGCGACGGTCGTTGACGCCGACGACCGTTGCCTCGGCCTCGGGGAGATAAGCGTCGTCACGAAAAAGGAGGGCGGTGGCCATGGCGCTCTTGTCTCGGGATGGATCGGCGATGGTATCGTGGCGCCGCGGGAATGCGAAGGCCCGTGTGCCGGGCATGATCAACCGACCGGCCGCGCAGGGCCTACCCGAAGTCGCTACTCGAACGGAACCCGGATGGAGGACTTCCGGGCCAGCCATTCCGGCACCGGCAGGCCGTGACCCCTTAGGAATTCCGGATTAAACAGCTTCGACTGGTAGCGCGTGCCGTAGTCGGCGAGCACGGTCACAATCGTGTGGCCCGGCCCCATCTCCTTCGCCAGGCGGACGGCGCCGGCGACGTTGACGCCGGAAGAGCCGCCAAGCACGAGGCCTTCATCGCCGATCAGATCAAAGACGATGCGAACCGCTTCGTCATCCTTGATCTGATAGGCGCGATCGATCGGCGCGTTTTCGAGATTGGCGGTGATCCGGCCCTGGCCGATGCCCTCGGTGATCGACGAGCCCTCGGCCTTGAGGGTCCCGGTCGTGTAGTAGGAATAAAGAGCGGCCCCCATCGGATCGGCGAGCGCGATCTGGACATGCGGATTGCGCTCCTTGAGCGCCATGCCGACGCCCGCGAGCGTACCGCCCGTGCCGACGGCAGCAACGAATCCGTCGACCTTGCCGTCGGTCTGCCGCCAGATCTCCGGGCCGGTGCCCTCGTAGTGGGCGCGGCGGTTGGCGACGTTGTCGAACTGGTTGGCCCAGATCGCGCCGTTCGGCTCGGTCCTGGCGAGCTCCGCGGCGATCCGTCCCGATACCTTCACGTAGTTGTTGGGGTCGCGATAGGGAACCGCCGGCACTTCGATCAGCTCGGCCCCGGCGATGCGGAGCGTGTCCTTCTTCTCCTGGCTTTGGGTGTCGGGGATGACGATGACGGTGCGGAAGCCCATCGCATTGGCTACCAGGGCGAGGCCGATGCCGGTGTTGCCGGCGGTGCCCTCGACAATGACGCCGCCCTTCCGGAGCGTACCGCGCTCGACCGCGTCGCGGACGATGGAGAGCGCCGCGCGGTCCTTGACCGACTGGCCGGGGTTCATGAACTCCGCCTTGCCAAGAATCTCGCAGCCCGTTGTCTCGGATGCCCGCCTGAGGCGGATCAGCGGCGTGTTGCCGATGGCATCGATGACCGACGACTTGACGTCCATGGGTTCCGGCTTCGCGACTGGCGGGAGGCTTTTCGGGTGGCGCGGAAGCTAACGGCTGGGGATACGGGCTTCAAGGTTTGCTTCGCGAGGAGACGGGAAAGGAGGGAAAAGAATGCCTCCGCATGGCCACGACCGGGAAATTCCATCTCGGGTGTCCGAGGACCTCCGCCGTGTACGGATCGTCCAAGGCTGACCCGACGCATGCCAACACCCGACAAAAAACCGGCGTCCCCGAAGGGACGCCGGTCTGACTCGCGCGCCGCGCCGGTCAGAACCGGCGCGGCGGTCAACCCACGCTATTGCGGCGTGGTCGGCTCGGTAGCCGGAGGCTCAGCGGCCGGCGGCTCGGCAGCCGGGGGCTCAGCCGCGGGCGGTTCGGCCGCGGGAGGCTCGGCGGCCGGCGGCTCAGCGGCCGGCGGTTCGGCAGCCGGGGGCTCGGCCGCGGGCGGTTCCGCTGCCGGGGGTTCAGCCGCGGGCGGTTCCGCTGCCGGGGGCTCGGCGGCAGGCGGTTCTGCTGCCGGCGGCTCGGTTGCCGGCGGC
>DASSPO010000157.1:0-3145 GCA_035699585.1 Bauldia sp. | reverse complement strand
CCGAACAGAGCGTTGAAGAACGAAACGTCCGGATCGGCAATCGGAAATCCGGTAAGGTATTTGATCAGTGCCATGAGGGTCCTCCGCTTTTGACTGACAGAATCGGTGGCCACGGCCGGGACCACCGCACAAAAGATCAAGACGTGTCGTTAAGGCCGGCTAAGGTCCGCCGCAGGCCGCTTGCCGGAAGCTTGTCAAATGCGCCGGAAACCAGCAAGCGATATATGCGCTGAACTGGACGCAACTGCGCCGATCGTGGCCGGTCAGCCGCATCAGTAATAGTGACGATGAGCACCTCGAGGCCCGGCCACTCGATCCTCGAGCCGGCCGCGAGCTACCTCATGCGCTCGTAGAAACCGCAAGCCGCGACGATCGATCCGGATGGGCTGGTGCCGGGATTGGCGTAGCAGCGTTCGATCCGGTCGGGCGAGACGAGGGTCATGTAGTGGGCGCCATCGCTGTCGGCCCCGACGATGGTCCGGCCATCGGCTGCAAGGGCGAGCGCGAGGGTCTCGCGGATCGAGGGATCGGCGTTCGACCAGGCCTGGCCCCAGAACACCCGTCCGTCCTGGCCGGTTATCTCCATCGTGAACTCGACCTCGCGCACTCGCGGCGGGCCGCTCGGCGTGTCCGTTCCCGGATGGAAGGCGTTGTTTCCAAACACCACCGCCTTGCTGGTCCCGATCCACGTGCCCTTGAGATCGGGCACGGCATCCTGGGCGATTGCCGCGGTCGCAAGACCGCACAGCAACCCGGCAACGGCAATGCGCATCGACGATCCTCCTCCTGATAACGGTCCCCGCGCCGGGGCGCCGTCGGCCGAACCTAGTCCTGTCGCTCGATCACGCCGCAGCTTGCCACGATCGATTGTGACGGCCCAAGCCCGGTATGGGTGTAGCAGATGTCGATCCGATCGGGGGCGGCGATGCTCATCGTGAGGCTGCCGTCGGTATCGGCTCCGACGATCGTCTTGCCGTCGGCATTGATGGTCGCCGCGAACGGCTCCTTGCGCGCCGGGTCGGACCACGAGTGGCCCCAAAGGAGATTTCCGTCCTGGCCCTCGAAGTGCATCGTGAACTCGATCTCACGAATGCGGGGCGGGTTGGACACCGTCTCCGATCCAGGGTGATGCGGATTGTGACCGAAGATCACGGTCTTGAAGGGTCCGCTCCAGGTACCGACGAGATTGGGCGCCGAATCCTGGGCGAGTGCGCCGGCGGGCAGTCCGGCGGCGAGAACCAGCATCACGGCGGAACGCATGAGTCATCCTCCTCCTCAGGCCTCGATGCCCCAGGCTCTTTTCACAGGCTCGCGGAAATCGCAACTACGGCGGCGGACGACCGGGAGGGCCGGCGCGGGTACTGCCCTGGCTGTCCCGCCGCTTGCCGGTTCCCGTCCCCCGTACCGCAAAGTCGACCTCGGCCGAAATTTGGGTGAGGAGGGCCTCCGTGGCCGCCCGGGCCCGCGCCGGATCGCGCTCGCGAATGGCCTGGTAGACGGCGGCGTGGCGGTCCAAGGAGGTGTCCACGGCGACCCTGATCTCGTTGGGATTGGCGAGGGCGTCGATCACACCGTGGAAGTGGAGCTCGAAGCTCGTACGCAACAGGGGGCCGATGATCTGGCTCAGCCGGTCGATGATGACGTTGCCGCTCGCGGACAGGACGGCGTCGTGGAACGCGACGTCGGCGACGAAGAAGGCATCGGAGGGCTTTTCGACGGCGCGCATCATCTCAAGCGCCTCGCCGATGGCGGCGATCGACTCTTCCGATCCGCGCTGCGCCGCAAAGCCGGCCGCCATGGGCTCGATCGCCCGGCGAACCTCGACAAGATCCCTCAGAAATCCCGCCGTCACCGCACCGGGGGGAAACCACGCGATGACGTCGGGATCGAGCAGGTTCCAATGCGACTTCGGCAGGACATGGGTGCCGGCGCGGCGCCGGGATGTGACCAGACCCTTGGCGGCGAGCACCTTGAGCGCCTCGCGGACAGCCTGGCGGCTCGCCCGGTAGCGTTCGGCAAGCTCCGCCTCGCGGGGAAGGAACGCTCCCTCCGGGATTGCCCCCGAAACGATCTTTCGCCCGATCTCATGGGCAACCTGCCCATGAACACTCACGGATGGGTAGAGTCGCGCTTGTCTCACGGCCCCCGAGCGTTTCGGTGCTGACAGATGGTATGAATGATTTTTCTCAACTTATCAGCGACCAGACCTGTGGTCCAGCCACCTTTAGTCGAGAAGTGGTCAGCACGACACGGAGGCCTTGCACTCCGTGCCCCAGGGTATCGTGGGAACCGCAGGCCGGCCGCGCGCCTACCGCCAGACTCACGCGTCCGGGAGGCGCCCGGACGGGTGGGCTGCCGATTCGGCGGAGCCGAGCACCTGCTGATCGAAATCGATGTTGGCGCCGGTCATCAGCCCCGACTCGTCGCTCGAAAGATAGGCGACGGCGCGCGCCACCTCGGCTGGCTTGATCAGGCGGCCGAAGGGCTGTCTCGCCTCGGCCTTCTTGAGCCAGTCCTTGTCGTCGGTGTGGTAGCGCAACTGGATGGTGTGCTCGCCGGGGGTATCCATCCAGCCGATATTGAGGCCGTTCACCCGGATGTGGTCTGGCATCAGCGAGAAGGCGGCATTGCGCGTGAGCGCAGCAAGCGCCGCCTTGGACATAGAGTAGGCGGAGATGAACGGCTGACCGCCGTGGGCCGACATCGACTGGATGTTGACCACCGTCCCCTCGATCTTCTCGCGCCGCATGACCTTTGCCGCCTCCTGGATCAGGAAGAACGGCGCGCGGGTGTTGATCGCGAACATCCGGTCGAAGAGCTCGGGCGAGGTATCGAGGATCGTGCCGCGGTCGGTGGTGGCAGCGACGTTGACCAAGGCATCGATGCGCCGGAAGGCCTTGTCGGCCTCGGCGATCACTTTACGGCAGTCCTCGACCTTCGAGAGATCGGCCTCGACGAACTTCACCTTGGCGCCGCTCTTGCCGATGTCGGCCGCGACCGCCTTGCCCCGCTTCGCATTCCGCCCGCAGATGACGATCCCGGCCGCGCCGCGTTCGGCGAAGATGCGGGCGATGGCCTCACCCAGGCCTTGCGTCCCGCCGGTGACGACCGCGACCTTTCCGGCGAACTGCTTCTTCAGGTTTGT
>DASSPO010000156.1:0-9387 GCA_035699585.1 Bauldia sp. | reverse complement strand
GGCGACGGGAAGCGGCGCGTTCATCATCCTTCCCAATCGGTGCCGATCGGTTTCCGATCCAGTTCTGCGGCTTTGTCCAAGACCTCTTCTGCCTCTCTCACCTCGGCGCGATCCGGTTGTCCGGGCGACTCGCCAGCGGCGTTGTCGTTCTCGAGTGACAGTTCGAAGAGCATGGGAAAATGGTCCGATCCGATGTCCGGAAGTCTCTCGATGGCGATCAAGCGGAACCGTGGGTCGTGAAAGAGATGGTCGAGGGGCCAACGTAGCAACGGTATGCGCGCGTCGAACGTATTGTAGAACCCTCGACCGACACGAGGATCCAGCAGGCCACTCAAGCGTTGAAATCGGCGCGTCGTTCGCGACCAGGCAACGTCATTCAAGTCTCCGGTTACGATCGCAGGCAGCGGATCGGACTTCGCCTCGTAGGCCGTCAGGATCAATTCGCCGTCCCGCCCAAGCGTATCCTCAAACGGCACGGGAGGCTCGGGATGGACAACATAGAGTCGGAAACTCCGACCATCAGGGAGTTCGACAGCGACTCTGATGGAAGGAACCTGGTCCAGAACGAGGTAGCGGACCTGAGGGGCCCGCAAGGGCAGCCGAGACAGGAGGAGGAGCCCGTAGGCGTTGTCCTGGGGGAGTTCCACGGAGAAGGGCAGACGCTCCTTTAGGGGACCGAGTGCCTGAAGCCATTGATCGTCCGTTTCTATGAAGGCCGCGATATGAGGATCTCGCTCGCGCACCAGTTGGACAACCCTTGAATACTCTCGGTTGGACATCTTCACGTTCGCGGCGAGAACGCGAACGGTCAATGGATGGTCGGACGTCCGGTCCGAGGGAAGGGACTGCACCCGCCAAAGCGGCGTGAAGCGCAGGCAAATGGCAAGCTGGACGGCAATGACCGAACCTTGGGTACCAAGAAGCAGAAGGGTCCCCCAGCTGGTGGGGAGCAGGACGATGGTCAACGCTGACAGGACGACGGCAATCCCCAGGATTTGCAGTCGCGGAAAGTCGCAGACGCGGATGAATCCGTGAGCGATAGGAACAAGCGGCAGGAAAGTCATCGCCGCCATCAGCGCCGTGACCCCCAACAGCAATGGACCAGCCATTATCTACCCCTGACGCCCCAGTGATGAGCAGGACATTTCGCTGCGAATGCCGCAACCTGTTCGACTGAATCCTGCTGCCCAGACGCGCGCCAGCGGCTCGCCGGCCGCGATCCGCCCCGACGTCGAAGGGCGCTCGTTCCCCGCGAGAGCAGCGATGGAGATGCAACAGGAACGAGCTGAGTTCCTTGGTCTACTACGGCCGAAGACGACTATCGGGCAAACGCCGTCGTTCTCCGGGCTGCATGCCCCGCTCGCGCACGTTCCGGCAGGGTCCGGCATCCGCTAGGCATAGCGGCCGATCGCCATAAGAGCCCCCGTGATGATGAGGAGTATCGCATTCAGCGACACGACCCCGGTCAGTCGCGCAAGGAGGGCTTCGCGATCCGCCGCCTGCGCCGGCGTCGGCGGACTTCCTTGCGCCTGGATCGCCTTGCCAAGGCCTGCCAGTCGATCGGCGGTCGGGCGCGCAATCGCAAAACCAAAGACGACAACCAGCACCGCGAGAACTCCTCCGATTGCATAAACACCCGGCGGCCCAAACGTGTCCCACGGCACGCCGACGTAAAGGTCCCAATAGAGGATCAGCCCGGCGATGATGTTCACCACGCCGAGGGCGAGGAGCCACTCAGGAAGATGTGTGCGCTGGACAAGCGCGCCGATGAACTGCCCGCCGACGGGCCCGGTTGCCTTCACGGTCGGCAACAGAAAGAACGCGACAGTTACCGCGCCGCCAAGCCAGATAGCGCCAGCGACGATGTGAATGACGCGCAGAATGATGATGATGGTTGGATCCATGGCAGTCCCCCTTCGTGATGCGCCGATGGTCTGCTTGGTCGTGCCTGGGGCCGAGCCTATCACGATTGCCTCGCGCGGTAAGAAACTCTGTTCGCCCGGAGTCTTCGGCCGGCAATCCTGGTGCAGAAACGAGGGGGAATGATCAGGAGTAGCGCAAACAGGTCGCGCCGTATGAGCGACGCCGCACCGCGGGCTATCGCCTCAATCGTAGCTCTGCATGCTTGGCGGCCCGTTCAGGCCACCACGATATCGGCGTGGGTCAGCAAGCCGCGCACGTCGAGAATCGCGACTGTGACCGCCGTCCCTTCGCCGCTGCCGTCGGCATCGTAGCGGAGAGCGCCGGTCGAAGGGCTGAACAGGAGATGGTCATCCTGATCCTTGGCCTTGCCGATGCGGAACATGCTCTCCCCGAGCGGCCCATCACTCAGGGCAGAGAAGATCTGCCCATCAAGCTCGATCGTGTCGTGTCCGGAGCGGAAACCCTTGACGATGTCGTGCTGGTCCGGAACCGGTATGTTGCCGAAACTGTAGATGTCGGGCCCGCTACCGCCCCGGAGCCGATCGCTTCCCTCACCGCCGTCGATGAAATCGGCGCCGGATCCCCCTTTGATCCGGTCGTCACCGCCGCTGCCTCGAAGGGTGTCGTCTCCGCCGAAACCCCGGAGCGCATCCGCCTTCGGACCCCCGGCGATCGTTTCGCCGCCGGAGTGGTCGGCAGTGAAAGGTGTCCTGTAGCCGGCGAAAAGCGTCATGTATTCGACGACAGTGGTGCCGAAGGCATCCGCCGGCGGTGATACGGCGCCGCCATCGAGGAAGGCCGTCATCTTGCTGGCGCCGCGGAGATGGGCGCCGGCAAGGAGACCGGATTCCGTCACCTTGAGGCCGCCTATCACCTGCCCGGCGTAGCGCTGGGTTTCCCCCAGGTAGCCCCACATGATCTCCATGTAGGCGCGGATCGCGTCTTCCTGGGCCGAGGCGCTGGCGAGGAAATCGGCTTTCGAATAGACGCCCCCCTTGCCGGTCCAAAAGCCGTCCCTCCAGTCGTTGGCGCTGGTGCCGTCGGCCTTGTAGTAGCCGACGTCGATCAGCGCCGACTCGCCGAACTGGTACTTGCCGAGATAGCCGTAGATGTTCTCTGCGCCGTAGTCGCCGTCCGCCTCCCGCTCGCCGAGGGCATCGAGAAAGTCCCGGTACGACTTGTCCGCCATCTCAAGCTACGCCACAGAAACCCACTTCCGCGTTTTGCCCGACTTCAGGATCGCGTCGCAGACCTTCGTCGTCTCCAGCGCCTCGCGGAAGGTGGGGGACGCCGGCTTGCCGCTGGTCAGCCCGTCGATGAAATCGGCGACAGCGTGGACGAAGCTGTGCTCGTAGCCGATCGTCAACCCCGGCACCCACCACTTGCCGAGATAGGGATGCTCGCCGTCGGTGACGAGAATCGAGCTCCAGCCGCGGAAGCGTCCTTCGATCGAGTGGTCGAACCACGACACGCGGTTGAGGTCGTGCAGGTTCCACATGAAGGAGCCGTGCTCGCCGTTGATCTCAAGGGTGTAGAGCGCCTTGTGGCCGCGGGCATAGCGCGTCGATTCGAAGAGCCCGAGCGAGCCGTTCCTGAAATGGGCGAGCACGGCCGCTGCATCGTCGATGCCCACCGGCTGGACCTTGCCGGTCTCGGCATGCTTCCGCTTCTTGATGAAGGTCTCGGTCATGGCGGTCACGTCGGTGATCGAGCCGTTGATCCAGATCGCGGTGTCGACGCAATGGGCGATAAGGTCACCGGTCACGCCCGAACCCGCCGCCTCGATGTCGAGCCGCCAGGTACCGGTGCCGCCTTGAGGCACGTCCGGCGAGATCGTCCAGTCCTGGAGGAAGTTGGCCCGATAATGGAAGATCTTGCCCAGCTTGCCGGAGGCGACCACCTGCTTGATCAGGCTCACGGCCGGGACCCAGCGGTAATTGTACCAGACCAGGTTGGGGACTTTCGCCTTTTCGACGGCGGCCACCATCTTCTCGCCCTCGCGCGTGTTGCGGGCGAGCGGCTTTTCGCAGAGCACCATCTTGCCGTTCTTCGCCGCGGCGACGGCTATCTCCATATGGAGGTCGTTGGGGACGCAGATGTCGACCGCGTCGATGTCGTCCCTCGCGACCAGCTTCTTCCAATCGGTCTCGACCGACTCGTAGCCCCAGCGCCAGGCGAAATCCTCGGCCTTGGCCCGGTTCCGGCCACAGACGGCCGTGAGCACAGGCTGATATTCGAGATCGAAGAAGTTTCCGACCTTTCGCCAGGCGTTGGAGTGGGCTCGGCCCATGAAGCCGTAGCCGATCATGCCGATGTTGAGCGGTTTCCTCGCCATTGTCGTTTCCCTTCGTACCTCAGCGTTTGTCAAAGGACGCGACGCCAACCCCCTTGAGGGGAGGGCGAAGGTCGCGAAGCGAGCTTCTGGATGGTGTGTGTGCAGACTGGAACATTGGATGCCCCCTCCCGAAACCGGCTTCGCCGGTTTTCGACTTCCCTCAAGGGTAGGTTAGAGCCAGCGTCCCCCTGATACGCTACTCACGCCAGCCGTGGGCGTCGCGAACCCTGACCATCGCCCCGAGAATGTCGTTCCACGTCTCCTGCTTCTCCATGACGGCGTTCGGGAACATGCATCCGTCCCAGCAGATGTGGCGCATCCTCCTGGTCACATTCCCCTGATCGTCGCGGAGCCAGTAGCCGGCATGCTTGACGATGTCGAGCTTGCCGTTGGGATCTTTCACCTGACAGTGACGGCCGGTCTTGGCGTGATCGCCTGAACCAAAGACCGTGCCGTCGTTCTGTGCGACGTGGAAATCAAGCGTCCATGGGCGGAGCGCGTCGGCGACCTGCTTGTAAGCCTTGTCCAGAAGGGTCCGGTCCTTCCAGTCATAGCCTTCCGGCAGGATGCGGTCCTTCTCGGCGTTATAACCAAGGGTGAACAGCATCGAATGCGCCATGTCGGCCTGGTAACCGACAACGCCCGGCATATCGACCATCTCGAGAAGCTTCACGTTCTCGCGCCAGGAATGCATCCCCCCCCAGCAGATCTCCCCCTCGGCGGCGAGGAACTCGCCGTGATCCGCCGCGATGCGGCCGGCCTCGCGGAAGGTGTCGGCGATTTGCTTCGTCCCCGCCTCCGGATCCTTGTCCCACGCCTCCACACCGGTTGAGGAATCGATCCTGATGCCCCCGGTCGGGCGGACGCCGAGGTCGCGCATCTGTTTGCCGATCGCGCAGGCCTTCCTTACCTGGTCAAGGAAGCGCTTGCGGTCGTCCGCGGTGCCCATCGCCGATCCGCCTCCAGCACCGCCCCAGATCGGCGCCACCATCGAGCCGATCTTCAGCCCGAAACTCGCGATGTGGTCGGATACGCGCTTTACGTCGTCAGGGGTCGAGTCGATCGAGATATGCGGGTCGGCGAGCCAGAGGTCGACGCCGTCGAACTTCTGGCCCTCGTACTCGGCGTTCTTGGTCAGCGTGAGAAGCGCATCAAGGGAGATGAACGGCTCGCCGTCGCCGCTTCCCTTGCCGACCACGCCTGGCCACATCGCATTGTGGAGTTTGGGGTAATTGTTGGTATTGGCCATGTTTCCTCCCAGAAACTCTGAATGACCGGCAGCGATAGCCGCCGAATGGTTGTTGGATCATCGGGCGCCCGAGTTATCCACCCCTGGTCCCCGCTCGCCGCCAAGTCGCGGGTTCGGCCGTGACGAGAAGTACATAGCGGCGCGGGGGGCTGGCCCGTGGGTCCGGTGCCCATTCCATTCGCGCCGGGCGCTCATGTCTACCCTCGCATCCTGTCCCACGGCGCCTCAGCCCCCATCTCGACCACCTCGTAGCCGATCGTGCCGACGCAGGGACCGAGAATCGCCACCACTTTCGCCTCGCTGTCGCCGACGTTGAACGAGGCATGGACAACGTTCTTGGGGATGAAGGCCGAGTCGCCGGGGCCGAGGATACGCTTTTCGCGATCGACCCATTGTTCGACCTTGCCGGCGGTGCAGAGGATCACCTCCTCCTGGTCGGGGTGTTTGTGGAAATTGTGTCCCTTGCCGGGGAGGAGCGTCACGTCGATCACGGTGAGGTCTCGGGCGCCGGTGGTCGGCGGGTTGCACAGCCAGCCGAGCCGGCCCCAGTCGAGCACCTCGGGAGTGGTCTCGCTGGCGATCACAAAGCGGCGCTGCATCGCGGATCCTCTCGTTCTTGGCCGGCGTCAGAAGGCAATCGCCTTGAATTTCCGGGTTTGCTCGGTGAGCGCGATCTCGACCGGCAGGCGCTCCATGCTGGACGCCCCATAGAAGCCGTGGCAGGTCCGGCATTCCCTCAGAATGAACGCGGCGTCGTCAGGCATGGCGATCGGGCCGCCGTGGCAAAGCACCATCACGTCGGAACGAACGGCGAGCGCCGCCTCGGCGATGGCATCGATCGCCGGCACGCAGTCGGCAAGGCTCATCGCGCTGGTCGCGCCGATCACCCCGCCGGTGGTAACGCCCATGTGGGCGACGATGATGTCGGCGCCGGCCTCCGTCATCGCCCGGGCCTCGTCCGGGTTGAAGACATAGGGCGTGGTGAGTAGATCGAGCGCGTGTGCCTGCCTGATCATGTCGACCTCGAGACCGTAACCCATGCCCGTTTCCTCAAAGCTCACGCGCATGCGTCCGTCAAAGAGCCCGACCGTCGGGAAATTCTGAACACCGGAGAACCCAAGCGCCTTCAGCTGAGCGAGGAACTGCGGCATCAGCAGAAAAGGATCGGTGCCGTTGACGCCGGCGAGCACGGGCGTCCGCTTCACCACCGGCAGCACTTCGCGCGCCATCTCGACCACGATCTCGTTGGCATTGCCGTAGGCGAGCAACCCCGCGGCCGAGCCGCGGCCGGCCATCCGGTAACGGCCGGAATTGTAGATGACGATGAGGTCGATGCCGCCGGCTTCCTCGCACTTGGCCGAAAGACCGGTACCGGCGCCCCCGCCGATGATCGGTATCCGGCGGCGCACCATGTCGCGGAACCGCTCGAGGATCACGCTCCGCGCAATGGCCGGCATCCCAAGATCGCTCCCGCCGTGAACACGCAGCGCCGCCGACGCTAGCCGCCCACCGGCTTCACAAAATAGACCCCGTAAAGCCAGGCCGAGAGAATGGCGAGACCCACAATCACGAACAGGAGCACGATGACCACGACGCCGGCCATGACCACCGAGCGCAGCGGCACGCCGGGGGCCGCCAGCGGCACGAGGTTGAAGGCAAGGGCGCCAAGCACGACCAGGCCGCAGCCGATCGAATAGAGAAGTAGCGAAAAGGGCTGGAAGATCAGCACCAGCGCGATGATGCAGAAGCCGATGATGGTGAACTCGATCGCTGCCGCGGTGCGCGCGGACATGCCGGCCGAGGCATTGGCGTTCTTCGCGCTCATTGCACCGCCCTTCCATCGGCGTCGAAGAAATGGACCTGTGCCGGGTCGCACGCAAGGTGAACGACGTGGCCAGGCCTCACCCGGATCTCGCGCGGGACCACGACCCTGATTTCGATCTTGCCCGAGCGAACATGGAAAAGCGTCTCCGCGCCCATCGGTTCGATCAGTTCCACCGAACCGGAAATCGTCCTCTCGGAGGCGGCTCCGGCAAGGGTGAAGGCGCGCGGCCGCACCCCGAACGTCATCGTCTTGCCTTTCGCCAGCGCCCGCGCCGCGCCGTTGACCGCCAGCCTCAGCCGCTGGTCGCCGAAGGCGAGTTCCGCCTCGCCCTCGGCCACCTCAGCGAAGGCGGCCTCGATCAGATTCATCTGGGGCGTGCCGATGAAGCTGGCGACGAAGACATTGGCGGGCTTGGCGAAGATCGCATGCGGCGAGGCGATCTGCTCGATCACGCCGGCGCGCATGATCGCGATGCGGTCGGCCATGGTGAGGGCCTCGAGCTGGTCGTGGGTGACGATGACCGTCGCCTTGGAGAGGCCGGTCAGCACCTCCTTGATCTGCCCGCGCATGGTCTGCCGGAGCTCGACGTCGAGCCGGCTGAGCGGCTCATCGAACAGGAAACAGTTGGGATCGCGGACGATCGCCCGTGCGACGGCCACGCGCTGCTTCTCGCCCTCCGAGATCTGTCCCGGCAGCCGGTCGAGCACGGGGGTGAGGTCCAGCGTTTCCGCCGCTTTCCGCACCCGACGCTCGCGGTCGGCGGACGAGGTTCGCTCGTGGTAGAGCGGGAAGGCGATGTTCTCGGCGACGGTCAAGGAAGGGTACAGCGCATAGAACTGGAAGACCATCGCGATGTCGCGTTGCGACGGCGACAGGTCGTTCATGCGCTTGCCGGCGACGAATACGTCGCCATCGGATGCTTCTTCCAGTCCCGCCACGATCCGGAGCGTCGTGGTCTTGCCGCAGCCTGACGGACCGAGGAGGCAGACCGTCTCCCCGGCGGCGACGAACAGATCGACGTCGCGGACGGCGGCGAGGGCGCCGAAATACTTGGTCACATTCCTGAGCTCGATGGTCGACATTCTCGGTCCCGTCAGCGCTTGACCGTACCGAAGGTCACGCCGCGCAGAAGGTGGTTCTGCAGGAAGAAGGTCACCAGGATGACCGGTATGAGGAAGAGCGTTTCGATCGCCGCGAGCAGACCCCAGCGGACGCCGATGTCGCCGCCGATGGTCTGTGCCATCGCGACGGGAACGGTGCGCGTCTCGACGCCGGTGAGCAGAAGCGCAAACAGATACTCGTTCCAGGTGAGGATCAGGCCGAAGACCGCGGTCGCGGCGATGCCGGCATAGACCTGCGGCAGGCAGATCTTGAAGAACACGCGGGTATCGGAGGAGCCGTCGAGGCGTGCGGCATCCTCGACGTCCGGCGAGAGCTCGTCGAAGAAGCTCTTCATCATCCAGATGGTGAAGGGCAGGTTGAACGCGGTGTAGAGAAGGATGATGCCGAGATAGGTCCCCGCCAGCCCGGTGACGCGGAACATGATGAGGATCGGGATGATGACCACGATCGCCGGCAGCATGCGGGTGGAGAGGATGATGAAGAGATACGTGGCGTTGCCCCTGAGCGGGTAGCGCGAGAAGCCGTAGGCGGCGAGCGTGCCGATGACGAGGGCGAGCGCGACGCTCGACCCGGCGATGAAGATCGAGTTGAAAAAGAACAGATCGAACTTCGTGTCGACCGCGACGCCGTCGGCCGAATAGGCGCGGCTGAATACCTGGACGAAATTCTCGAGGGTCGGAGTGAACAGCCACTTCGGCGGCACCGACAGCGCGTCGGTGTGCGACTTGAACGCGGTTAGGATGATCCACAGCACCGGGAAGAAGTAAATCAGGCTGACGATGCCTGCAGCGAGCGTCCGGCCCCAGCCGGCGTGGCCGATGCCGCGGGAGATCCGCGCCCGGCGGCGCGTCGGCAGGCTCGGCAGGGCGGCGTCGGTCATCGCTCAGACCTCGCGGGCGCGGCGGTTGACGAAGTAGAGATAGAGGTTGGTGA
>DASSPO010000155.1:0-17877 GCA_035699585.1 Bauldia sp. | reverse complement strand
CCGAGACCACCGCCACCAGCGACACCGTGTGGTCGGCAAAACTCACCACCGCGTTCTGAATATCGGCCGCAAGCCGAACCGGCTTCTCGCGGATTTCAACAATGCGCATCGATCAAACCTGGCGCAGCGCTACTTCGAGGGCACGCACACCGTCTTCGATGTCGCGCCGCCCGACGACGAGCGCGGGGTAGAAGTGGGCACTCATGTTCGTCCCATCGCGGGCCACGCGCACAAGGAGGCCAGCGTCGTAGGCGTCCTTGCGGAGCTTGCGCACCGTCGCATCCGGATCGGGCACGTCGGAAATGTCGCTGATCACGCTGGAGAGAAGCCCGATCGCCGTTACCTCGCGGATGCGCGGCACGCTCTGACGCATCCGCTCGAGTTCGTCGCGAAGCACGCCCTCCATCTCGGCCGCGTTTTCGACGAGGTGCTCGCTCTCGGTCACGTCGAGCGCCGCCAGCGCCGCAGCGCAAGCCACGGGATGGCCGGCATAGGTGTTCAGATGGAGAAGCGGCGTCTTGAGAAAGACCTCGTTGACCCGCGCCGATACCGCGACGGCGCCCATCGGGACGTAGCCGCTGGTCAACCCCTTGGCGTAGGTAACGATGTCGCCCTTCACGCCGAAATGCTCGGCGCCGAACATCTTCCCGGTCCGGCCGAAGCCACAGACCACCTCGTCGATGATAAGCAATATGCCGTGGGCGTCGCAGATCTTGCGGAGGCCCATGAAGTAGTCGGAATGCGGGATCTTGACGGCGCCGGGAATCGCCACCGGCTCGGCGATCACCGCGGCGACGGTTTCCGGCCCTTCCTGTTCGATCAGCGCCTCAAGCTGGGACAGAGACAGTTCGGCAGTCGACGATTTCCCGCGATGGCCGAAGCCATCCCGCGTGGGTGGCTCGGTCTGGAGAAAGTCCGGAGCGAGCGGTCCGAACCCCGCCTTGAAGGCGGCGAGGCCGGTCGCCGACGACGCCGCGATCGACGAGCCGTGATACGAGCCGAACCGCGAGATGATCTTCGTCCGGCCCGGCTCCCCGCGACGCGCGTGGAACGTCCGCGCGATCTTGAACGCAAGCTCATTCGATTCGCTTCCCGAATTGGTGAAGGAGAACACCGGATCGTCGCAAAGCACGATCTCCGACAGGCGCTCCGCAAGCTCGGCGACATAGATGTGCGAGATGCCGGCGTCGAGGGCGATGAACTCGAGTTCCCTTACCTGGTCGGCGATCCGCTTCGCCACCTCCGGCCGGCTGTGGCCGATCTGGCAGGCGCCGAGGTGGCTGCCGGCATCGAGCAGCCGGTTGCCCTCTTCGTCAAAGACGTAGGCGCCTTCGCCGCGGACAATCATCTTCGGATAGCCGTCCGGGTACTCGCGCTGCAATGCGTGGAAATCGGCAAGGAAGTGGCGGACATGCCGCCGGGCGCGCTCGCGGGAGGAAATGGCGCCCCGGGCGGCGGCCGTTTGGGATCTGATCATCGGGAGCTGTCCTGCAGGGAGCCGGCTAGATTCAGGACCGCATGACAAACGGGTCCTGAACATCATCGGAGAGTTCGCACCACACGCTTTTCGTCTGGAGATACTGGTCGATTGCCTCGATTCCGTTCTGGCGGCCGATGCCGCTCGACTTGTAGCCGCCAAAGGGCGAGTTGAAGGCCATGGCGCGATACATGTTGATCCACACCGTGCCGGCCTGGAGGCGGCGCGCGACGCGGTGGGCGCGGCGGATGTCGAGGGTCCACACACCGGCCGCAAGGCCGAACGGCGTACCATTGGCAATCGCGACCGCCTCGTCCTCGTCCTCGAAGGGGATGACGGAGAGCACCGGGCCGAAGACCTCGTTCTGGGCGATGAAGCTCTGCGGCGCGACGTTGGAGAGGATGGTCGGCGAATAGAAGTAGCCGTCGGGAAAGGCATCCGGATTGGCGCGCCGCCCGCCAAAGACCAGTTCGGCGCCGTCGGCGACGGCGCGCTGCACCATGCTCTCGTCCTTCTCGAGCTGCTGCTTGCTCGCGACCGGACCCATCTGTGTGCCGGGATCGAGCGGGTCGCCGATCCGGATCCCCGCCGCCCGCCTGGCCAGGATCTCGAGCATGTCGTCGCGCACCTTGCGATGAACGAGGGCGCGGGAACCGGCGACGCATGTCTGGCCGGCGGCGGCGAATATGCCGGCAAGGAGTCCCGCCTCGGCCTGCTTCATGTCGGCATCGGGGAAGACGATGTTGGCGCTCTTGCCGCCGAGCTCCAGGGTGAAATGCGCGAAGCGGGAAGCGGCGCGGGTGCCGACAGCGCGGCCGGCCTCGACCCCTCCGGTAAAGGCGATCTTGGCAACGTCGGGATGGTCGATCAGCGCCTCGCCCGTGGCGCGGTCGCCGGTGATCACGTTGATCACCCCCGGCGGGATACCGGCCTCTTCGGCGAGCCGCGCCGCCTCGATCATTGAGGCGGGCGTCACCTCGGATGGCTTGATCACAACGGTGTTTCCGGCCGCAAGCGCCGGCGCGACCGCCATGGTGGTGAGAAACAGGGGAGAGTTCCAGGGCATGATCACGCCGACCACGCCGAGCGGTTCGCGGAGCGTGTAGTTGAGGACCGAGGTGCGATCCAGCGGGATGACCCTGCCCTCGATCTTGTCGGCAAGGCCGCCATAGTAATAGAGCCAGTCCGGGACGATCCTTGCCTGCAGCACCATCTCGTTCAGGAGCTTGCCGTTCTGCGACGTCTCGATCCGGCCGATCGTCTCGGCGTTGGCGTGAATGGCATCGGCCCAGCGCATGAGGAGGCGCCCGCGCCGGGACGGCGGCATGGCTCGCCATGCATCGAAGGCGCCGCGCGCCGCAGCCACTGCCGCGGCGACATCGGTCTTGTCGCCCAGCGCGAATTCACCCCAGACCGACCCGGTCGTGGGATTGTAAGACGGGAAACGGGCGCCCGACGTCGGTGCACGATCCTTCCCCCCAATCCAGTGACCGTAAGCGGTCACCGATCGGGGAGTACCTGCCTGATCCATAGGCAATCCTCAAAAAAGTAAAAACACTTTACCTTTTATAAAACGGTCGTCACAACGATGTCAAGGGTGGCACAAGCCACTGAGCGCTCATTGGATTCCCACGCCCCTATTCGCACACGGGACGACGGGCATCCATCGCAATCGGCGAGGCCGACCACCCCGTCCTACCGTATTGACAGGATCGAAGGGCGGACGCATAGTCTAAAAACTAAAGATTATTATCTTTTGTCTTTGGGGAGGATGCCATGCAGAAACGGGAGATTGGGTCACGCGTACCGGGCATCGACCGGAGGCGCTTCCTTGCCGGTACCTCGTCGCTCGGAGCAGCAGCATTCCTGGGGTCGGGCCTGTTCCCGAATCCGGGGATCGCGCAGGCTAAGACGCTGACGGTCACCACCATGCCGGGGCCACGTTGGGAGGGAGCCCTCCGGGCCAGCGCCAAGGCCTATCAAACCGCGCATCCCGACGTGGAGGTCAACATCCTGGTCTCCCCCTATGCGGAGCATTATCAGCGCATCGGGACCAGCCTGGCAGAGGACTCCTCCGACTTCGACCTCCATTTGTTTGACCCCGTGCTTATTGGACAGTCCCACCCCAAGCTCCTCCCGCTATCGGAGCTGTTCGATTCGGATCCGGAGTGGCGCGACTACTACCTGCAGGGTGTTCCCGAGTTCTACCGCGGAAGCTGGAGCTGGGACGGTGTGCCCTACTCGGTCGTGCATGACGCGAACTGCATGATGACCTGGTGGCGGACCGACATCTTCGATGAGATGAACCTACCGGAACCGGCCACCTTCGAGATCATCCTCGAGAACGCCAAGGCCCTTAACGAGCGCAAGCCGGGCAGCGGGTACATGACTTGCGGCGCCCGGAACGCTTGGTTCCTCGGCATGACCTACACAGGCATGATGCACGGCTTTGGCGGCAGGTGGTACGAGAACGACACCCCCGATCGTTTCGGCCGCATCGATCCCTCCGTGGGACCGGGCAAGCTACTCCTCGATTCACGAGAGAACCTGGCCACCATGACCATGCTCGCGGAGCTCGCCAAAGTGTGGAACCCGGCGAGCGTCAACGCGCAGGAATTCGAGAACGCCGAGGCCTTCAAGAACGACGTGGTCTATCAGCAGAACATGTGGTCGGGGCTGATGCTCCTGCAGAATCCCAAGGAAAATCCCAACTACGCCTCGGCACTGATCTCGCGCGACTTCCCGATCGGCGGCTCCAACAAGGACACCTCGATGACCGGGATGAAGGGCGGTTTCGGCCTGGCCATTCCAAAGGCCTGCAAGGATCCGCAACTCGCCTTCGATTTCGCGAAGTTCGTGGCAAGCCAGGAGAACGCCGAGAACTTCATCCTCGGCGGTGGCCAGCCTTCGAACACGACGCTGCTCAATACGTGGGGTGAGAAGCACGAATACCAGGTCTTCAAGTCGATCGCCCTGGGCATCGCCCACGGGCATCACCTCGCTCAGTTCCCGGAGGGGCCGGAATTCTTCCAGCTCATCACCCAGCATGCCGGCAACGTGGTGACAGGTGCGGTCACCGCCGAGGAAGGATGTCAGCAGATGCAGGCAGACGCCACCACGCTGTTCGAGCGGGCCGGGTATCTTTGAGCCGGGCAGACGGCAAGCGTCAGACGAGGCCAAAGGACGATGACATTGGCCGATCGCGCATCGGCGGGGACGGGATCGTTCCGAACGAAGGCGAACCTCAGCGACCGGCTGTGGCCATGGGCGATGGTCGGGCCGGCGCTCGCTTTCCTCGTGGCGGTCGTCATCGTTCCGATCGTTTTTTTGGTGATTACGGCGCTCTATCGCCACAATCTCTTTCAGGCGACGCCGCCCCGCTATGTGGGGTTCGATAACTTCTACTACCTGTTCCGCTCGGCGCGGTTTCACACCGCGGTTGGCCGCATGTTCGCCTATGCGGCCATCGCCCTCACGGCCGAGATGGTCCTGGGGTTCCTGCTCGCCGCCTGGATCTTCCGGCTCCGCAACCAGCCGGGCATGGGCATCGTGCGCACCCTTCTCACCACGCCGATCCTGATCGCGCCGGTGGTCGCGGCGGTCATGTGGCGATTCATGTACCAGCCGGATTTCGGCATCTTCAACGCCTGGCTCACCGAAATCGGGCTGCCGCGGATCGGATGGCTCTCCAACCCGAGCCTGGCCCTGATATCGGTCGCGATCATCGACGTCTGGCAATGGACGCCTTTCGTCTTTCTGATCCTGCTGTCGGGGATGTATGCAATCCCGCAAAATCTCTACGAAGCTGCCGAGCTGGACGGAGCGGGCACCGTCCGGAGCCTGGTCTTCATCACGATCCCGCTGCTCAAGCGGGTTCTGGTGATCGTGTTCCTTCTCCGCGCGATCGATCTCCTCCGCGCGTTCGAGACGATTGTTGCCACCACCCAGGGCGGCCCGGGTGCCGCCACATACACACTCCCGGTCATGATCTGGGAAACCGCTTTCGTGAACTTCCAGGTGGGCGACGCCGCCGCTGCGTCGCTCGTCCTCCTGGTCATTGTCTCGATCGCGATCACCCTGCTCCTGCGCATGGTGTCGCGTGAAAGCCGGGTCGCGGGATCCCGCGCATGAAGCCCCGCCGCCCCCTGCTCTGGTATGTCCCGCTCGTCCTCGTGATTGTGGTGTGGATCTGGCCGATCCTGTGGACCGTGGCGACTTCCCTCAAGTCCTCGGTCGGGGGCGGGTCGCTCACGCCGACACTCATCTTCAAGCCGACAATCGAGAACTATATCGATCTCTTTCGCAATCGCGACTTCGGCTTCTATCTCCTCAACAGCCTGCTCATCGCGGGCGGCGCCACGATCGTCTCGGTCTTTCTGGCGTGCCTTGCGGCCTATCCGCTGGCCCGCTCCACGATGGCGGGCCGCCAGAGAATCAGCATGTGGATCCTGTCGCTGAGGATGCTGCCGCCGATCTCCCTGGTGGTGCCGTTCTATCTGATGCTGAGCCGCACGGGCTTCCTTGACAGCTATCCGGGCATGCTCGTCGTCTACATGTCGTTCTCGCTACCCTTCGCCGTGTGGATGCTGACCGGTTTCTTCGCGGAGGTCCCCCGCTCGATCGACGAGGCGGCGGCGGCCGACGGCGCCACTCCGCTGAAAATCCTCTTCCGTTTCATCGTGCCGCTCTGCCGCGGCGGCATCTCGGTCACAGCCATCTTCACCTTCGTCTTCGCCTGGAACGAATTCCTCTTTGCCTTCCTTCTCACCAAGGAGAACTGGGTGACGGTACCGGTCAGGCTCGGGAGCACGATCACACCCTTTCAGACCGACTGGGGCTTCTTGACCTCGGGCGCCATCATGTCGTTCCTGCCGCTGGTGCTGGTCGTCTTCCTGCTTCAGCGCCAGATGGTGCGCGGCGTCAGTCTCGGGGCCGTGCGATGAGAGGAAGCGGCGTCGCCGGCGTCCGGATCGAGGCGGTCGAGAAGCACTATCCCGCCCGCGATCGCGCCGCACTCTCGGGCGTCACGCTCGAGGTTCCTCCCGGCAGCTTCTTTTCGATCCTCGGACCGAGCGGCTGCGGCAAGACCACCCTGCTCAGGATCGTCGCTGGGTTCGAGCAGCCAAGCGCCGGCCGTGTGATCATCGGCGGCGAGGACGTCTCCGGCGTTCCGCCGCGCGATCGGGACATCGCCATGGTTTTTCAGGACTACGCGCTCTACCCGCATATGACGGTCCGACAGAACATGACGTTCAGTCTCCGCAACCGGCGGGTCGGGCGAAACGAGATCGACCGGAGGCTGAGCGAGACCGCGGCGATGCTTGGCATCGAAGCTCATCTCGACAAGCTGCCGGGACAGCTTTCCGGCGGCGAGCGGCAGCGGGTCGCGCTCGGCCGGGCGCTCATCCGCCAGCCGCGCGTCTTTCTCATGGACGAACCGCTGTCCAATCTCGACCTCAAGCTGAGGGAGACGATGCGGATCGAGCTCGGCCGACTGCACCAGCGCCTGGGCATCACCATTCTTTTCGTAACCCATGACCAGGCCGAGGCGATGACCCTTTCGACCGCCGTCGCGGTAATGAGCCAGGGCGAACTGCAACAGGTGGACCGACCCGAAGCGATCTATGCCAGGCCCGCCAACACCTTCGTTGCGCGCTTCATCGGCAGCCCGTCGATGAACATCTTCCGAGCCACCTTTGCCGGCGGTCAGGTAGTCCTCGCCGGGGCTGGTGTGGCCATCGAGGTGCCCGGCCTGACCGGCGTCAGCGACGGGGCCCCCGTTCTGGTCGGAGCGAGGCCACACGAACTCTTCTTCGCCGATGCGGGTCCCGGACGGCTCACCGTCCAGGTCGGCCTTGTCGAGCACCTCGGGCGGAGCAACTTCGTTGTCTGCGCCCCAGAAGGCGGTCCGGCCTGCATCGATTCGGGCGACACCATCCAGGTCGAAACCGAGCCGGGGCGCTCGCCCGAGCTGGGCACGGCCGCGCATGTCGGGTTCGACGTCGCCGCGCTGAAGTTCTTTGACCAGGGTGGCAAATCGTTGCACTACGAAGGCGACACGAGACATCTGGCGACCGCGCGTGAGAGGGCAATGATGAGCACTAGCGTGGGCGTTGCCGTACCGGAGAGCGGGCCGTGACGATCGAGGTCCTTGACGGCGGCTTGCAGACGACGATCCAGGACGGCGGCCGCCCCGGCTACCTGTCGCGCGGCATTCCGCCCGCCGGCGCCCAGGACTTCTACAGCCTTGCCATCGCCAACCTGCTGGTCGGCAACGACCTCACCCCGCCGCCCCTCTCACGGTCAGCGCCCGGGGCCGCCGGACTGGAAATGCTGGTCAAAGGCGTCACGCTACGCTTCCCGGAGGAAACGGTGATTGCGCTGTCGGGGGCGGATATGGGCGCGACATTGAACGACCAGCCGATCGAACGGTTTCGTCCGGTCGTCGTCCCGGCCGGAGGCGTGCTCAAATGCGGCACGGCGAGGACAGGCGCGCGCGGCTACCTCGCGATTGCCGGCGGCATCGACGTTCCGCCGGTGCTGGGCAGCCGGGCCACCTACGTCAGAGGCTCGCAGGGCGGCCTCGAGGGACGAGCGCTCCGCAAGGGTGACCGCCTCAAGGCATTTCCGCCTGCCATCCCGCATGCAAAGCTCGCGAAACGGAGCCTGAACGGCCTGCCAGTCGCCCCCGACGAGCCGACCGTGATCCGCGTCGTCCTCGGTCCGCAGGATTTCATGTTCACGCCGAGAGGCATCGAAACGTTCCTGACCGCCGAATGGCGTCTCTCCCCGGTTTCCGACCGCATGGGCATGCGCCTTGTCGGGCCGCCGCTGGAGCTTCACCCGCGGCCGGACTACCTCACCCGCGATGCCGGCTCGGGTCCGGCCGACATCGTCGACGATGTGATCCCGGTCGGCGGGATTCAGGTGCCCGGTGGTATCGAGCCGATCGTCATGGGCGTCGAAAACCCCACCGCCGGCGGCTACGCCAAGATCGCCACGGTGATTTCCGCCGATCTCGGCAAGATGGGGCAGATCCCGCCGAAGGGACCGCTCACCTTCCGGAAGGTCGATGCCGCCGAGGGCGTTGCGATCATCAAGGACATCTGGAAGCGCCTCAAGGAGGCGAAGGCGACCCTCGACCGCGCATGACCAGACCCCGCACCATCGATATCAACTGCGACTGCGGCGAGAGCTTCGGCAACTGGCCGATGGGCGCGGACGACACGATCATTCCGCTCATCACCACGGCCAACGTCGCCTGCGGCTTTCATGGCGGCGACCCGATCGTAATGCAGCGCACGGTGGCGCTTGCTCACGAGCACGGCGTCACGGTCGGCGCCCATCCCGGCCTGCCCGACCTCGTCGGTTTCGGCCGCCGTCGCATGGATATCTCCCCCGCCGAGGCTTACGCCATGGTCGTCTACCAGGTGGGGGCCTTGAAGGCCTTCATCGAGGCGAAGGGGATGACGCTCCACCACGTCAAGCCGCACGGCGCGCTGTACGCCATGCTTCACGACCAGGAAGCGGTTGCGGAAGCGGTCGCCAAGGCGATTCGCGACACCTCGCCATCGCCGCTCCTCTACTGGCCGGCACCCGTCGAGATGCACGCTCTACCGCGAGCGGCGCGGAAACTCGGCATCGACGTGGTCGGCGAGGTCTATTTTGACCTCGCCTATTCCGACGAGGCGACACTGATAGTCGAGCGCAAGAAGACGGCAAAGGATACCGGCGAGGTGGCACGTCGCCTTCGCCGCTTTCTCGCCGAGGGCGTTGTCGAAGCGCAGTCCGGCAAGGCGATCCCGCTTGCCGCCGAGACGATCTGCATCCACGGCGACGGCCCTAACTCGGTCGAGATCGCACGGACGATCCGGGCCGTCCTCGCGCAGGAAGGGGTCGCGGCCGAGGCGTGGCAAGCGCCGCGGGCCAATCGCCGTGAGAGGGCAAGTGCATGATTTATGACGAGCCGATCTACCGCCCGCTCGGCGATTGCTATCTTGCCGTCGAGTTCGGAGACGAGGCCGACCTTGCGCTGAACTTCAAGGTGCTGGCACTCGCCGACGCGCTGAAGAAGGCGGACGTGCCGGGCATCATCGAGATCATTCCGTCGTTTCGCGAGCTGGGTCTGCTTTTCGACCGCTTCGAAACCGATCATGAGACGCTGAAGCGAGCCGTCGTCCCGATCCAGAAGACGGTCGCCGAGGTCGACACGCTCCCGTCCCGGCTGGTCGAGCTACCGATGTGGTATGACGACCCGTGGTCGGCCGAGCTCGCCAAACGCTTCAACGTCAAAAAGAACATCGACTTCGTCGCCGAGTGCAACAACATAACCGTCGAGGAGGTGATCGCCCGACACACCGGAACCGACTACTGGATCGTGTGCGTCGGCTTCACCCCCGGCTGTTACTTCTCGCTCCCCCTTGATCCCACCAAGTGGCTCAAGGCGCCGAAGTACCGGACGCCGCGCAGCTACACCCCGGCACGGCTGGTGGCGCTGGCCGGCTTTTCGACCGGGGCCTATCCGGTGGCGAGCCCAGGCGGCTACCAGGTGATCGGCCGGCTCGCGGTCAACATCTACGAGCCCAACTCCAAGACGCCCGCCGTCTTTCCCGAGGACGGCGTGCTCCTCCAGGCCGGCGACCGCCTCCGCTACTTCAACGTCAATGCGCTCGAATACGATGACATCTGGGAGGCGGCGCAGAAAGGCACCTACAAGTACCGTATCACGAACGAGATCTTCGACGTGAAAGCCTATCTCGCGAACCGCCCCAAATGACCTTCACGAACCGATCGGATTCCCAGCGGTGAAGCGCGTCCTCATCGCCAATCGCGGCGAGATCGCCTGCCGCATCATCGCCGCTTGCCGCGGGCTCGGCCTTGCACCGGTGGCGATCTTCTCGGATGCCGACCGTACCGCCCGGCATGTCCGCCTTGCCGGCGGGGGCCATCATGTCGGCCCGTCCAGAGTCGACAAGAGCTACCTCAATGTCGAGGCGGTGCTGGATGCCGCCCGAGCTGCTGGCGCCGATGCGATTCACCCCGGCTATGGCCTTCTCTCGGAGAGCCCGGTCTTTGCCGAGGCCGTGATCCGGGCCGGTTTCATCTGGGTCGGCCCTCGCCCCGAGACGATCGCGGCAATGGGCGACAAGGGCCGCGCCCGCGCCATCGCCGCCGCCGCCGGCGTTCCGGTTCTTCCCGGCAGCCCGCGCTTCGGCGAGGCGGGCGATGCCGAGGTTGCCGCCCATGGCGAGGCCACCGGGTATCCGCTCCTCGTCAAGGCCGCAGCCGGAGGCGGCGGCATCGGCATGCGCCGGGTCGACAAGCCCGAGGACCTCGTGGCGGTGGTCGAGGCGACCCGGGCCATGGCCGCCCGCGCCTTTGGCGATCCGACGGTGTATCTCGAACGCTACGTGCCGACGGCCCGACACATCGAGGTCCAAGTTTTCGGCTTCGGCGACGGCCGTGCCGTTCACCTCTATGAACGTGAATGCTCGGTGCAACGGCGATTTCAGAAGGTCATCGAGGAAGGGCCCTCCCCGGCGCTCGACGAGGCGACGCGGGCGGCGATGACCGCGGCGGCGATTTCTCTGGCCGAAAGTCAGAACTATACCGGCGCCGGCACCGTCGAGTTCATTTTCGACGACGAGTCCGGGCGATTCTATTTCCTCGAGATGAACACCCGCATCCAGGTCGAGCACGCGGTGAGCGAGATGATCACCGGCCTCGATCTTGTCCAGATGCAGCTTCGCCTCGCCCGCGGCGACGACCTAGCCGATTTGGTTCAGGACCGGATCGTCGCGCGAGGCCACGCGATCGAAGTCCGCATCTATGCCGAGAACCCGGTGAGGAATTTCCTGCCGTCTCCCGGCCGCCTTCAGCGCGCGACGTTTCCGAGTGGCGGGCGCGACGTCCGCATCGACACCGGCTTCGACGAGGGCGACGAGATAACCCCACACTACGATCCGCTTATCGCCAAACTGATCGTCCGCGGCGAGGATCGCCCGGCGGCAATTGTCCGCTGCCGCGATGCCCTTGGTGAAACGCGCATCGAGGGGCCTTCGACCAACGTCGCGCTGTTGCGCGCCGTCCTCGATCACCCTGCCTTCGCGGCCGGGCGGACCTTCACCAACTTCCTCGACATGCACAAGCAAGAACTGTTCGCGCCGCTCTGATGCGGTCCCACTTTTTCGGAGGTTCGAAGATGGCGGTAGAGGTCAGGACGCAGTCCCCGGGAAACATATGGAAGGTCCTGGTCAAGCCGGGTGACAAGGTCAAGGAGGGCGACGTCCTCTTCATCATGGAGGTGATGAAGATGGAGTTTCCGCATGAGGCCCCCATCGCCGGGACGATTGCCGCAGTCCACATCGCCGAGGGCCAGGAGAACATAGACGGCGACGTGCTCGCGGTGGAAATCGACGCCTGATGCCTCCGGCCGAGCTTCGGTCTGGCCGAAGCGTCCGGTTGATCGTACTCATGTTTCACCCAAATGCGCGGGGCACGGAGGCCCCGGACCGCGCCCCCCTGTCTGGAGCCGAGTGCGAACGCCCGTCATGCGTATCTGGTTCTACGTAGGCGACCTGTTGGAGTGGCTCGGAGCCGGCAAACCGGTTTCTGGCGTTCAACGGGTGACTTTGGAACTCCTTCGCGCAGGACTGCTCGACAAGGGTTTTCGCAGAGGCGAATTTGTACCGTGTGTTCGCGGATCTAAGATGGGCGTTAGGCCAATCCCACTTAGCAAAGTCAAAGATATCCTTACCCAGTACCGGAATCACAACGAAGGAGAACTACATAAATCAATGTCCTTTTCTCATACTATTATTTCTAGTATTTATCCTATTTTCAATATACGTCAAATAAAAACAGATCATATAATATTCACTGGTGCCATTTGGAGTAAGAATTATGAAGATCTATTTATCAAACTAAACTCGAATCGGGTGCCTTTTAGTGTTCTCGTTTACGACGTGATACCATTAGAAAATCCAGAGTTTGTTAGTAAAAAACATTATAGCCAATTCTTGGATTGGCTCAAGACTACCCTTTCTCTTTCAACCAATATATTCGTATCCAGTCAGTCGCTATCATCTAAGCTCAAGAAGCTTCGAGTCATATTTGATATTAGAGATAGCGCTCCGATTACTAAGATACCCTTCGGAACGGAATCTCAGTTAAAGCAAAGCACATCGAAACTATCTCCGTGGGATGACACGGGTCTTTCCGACAACCCAAATGGATTTGTCCTTTCAGTAGGAACGATCGACAGACGGAAGAACCAACTGATGTTGGTGGAAATTTGGGCAAAATTGGCTGCCGACGAAATCGCCAATCTGCCCAAGCTTGTCCTGGCAGGTCGACTTCAAGCCGGATTGGAGACATTGACCGAACCTGCCCGGCAGCTGATCGATGGCGGAATAGTCCAGATCTTGGAGGCCCCGCCAGACAGCATTCTTGCCGGTCTTTACGAGGACTGTGTTTTCACGGTGTTCCCCTCATTGAACGAGGGATACGGTCTTCCAGTAGTTGAAAGCCTCTGCTTTGGGAAATTGTGCGTTTGCTCCGATTTGCCCGAAATCCGTGAGTTTGCGGGTGATCTGGCCTGGTACTTCGACCCGACGAGCATCCCGGCAGCGTACGAGACTATTCGTCTTGCGATCGAATCCCCCGAGAAGCGCCGATCGGCCGAGCAGAAGATCAGCCGAGAGTTCGTGCCCACGCCGTGGTCGCTCACGCTGGCGGCGATGATAGCCGGGATCGAGCGGAAAGGACCGACAAAAGGCGGTCGTCATCGAGCGGCCGGTTCTGCCGACTTGGCTCCCGGGGCAGCCACCGCGGGGCACGATGATGATCCGCGACCGGTAGCGGGCCACTCGGGCAAAGCAACCGGTTAGCGATGGGCCTCGTTTGGTGTGCCCGGCTTCATCCCAGCGGTTCCATCCGACCTTCCGTCGGGGCGTTGGCAATTGTTTCCGTTCCCCACTATAGAGCACCGACGGTCCGGGTCCGGACCCGAGGGAGCAACGATGAAGAAGGCGTTCATTACCGGCGTCACCGGACAGGACGGTGCGTATCTGTCCAAGCTTCTGCTTGACCATGGCTACGAGGTCCATGGGCTTGTCCGGCGTTCGAGCACCGGTGAGGTCAATACCGTCAGGTTGCAATGGCTCGGTATCACCGAACGGATCAACCTGATCGACGGCGACCTCCTCGATCTCTCCTGCCTCGTCCGAACCCTGGCCGAAATCAAACCCGACGAGGTGTACAACCTCGCCGCCCAGTCATTCGTCAAATCCTCATGGCAGCAGCCTCTCTTGACCGGGCAGGTAACCGCGCTGGGGGTGACCAACATCCTTGAGGCGATACGGATCGAAGCGCCTAACGCACGCTTCTATCAAGCTTCATCGTCGGAAATGTTCGGGCTTATCCGTGAACCGGTGCAGACCGAAGAAACGCCGTTCTATCCGCGATCTCCCTACGGAGTTTCCAAGCTCTACGGTCATTGGACGACGGTCAACTATCGCGAGAGCTTTGGACTGCACGCGTCAAGCGGCATCCTGTTCAATCACGAGTCGCCGCTTCGTGGGATCGAGTTCGTGACGCGGAAAGTGACCGACGGCGTCGCCCGGATCAAGCTCGGCCTGGCCTCGGAGCTGAGGCTCGGCAACATCGACGCCAAGCGGGACTGGGGTCATTCCCGGGACTACGTCAGGGCCATGTGGATGATGCTTCAGCAGGACACCCCCGACGACTATGTGGTGGCCACCGGTCGCGCCACGACGGTTCGCGACATGTGCAAGATCGCCTTTGAGACCGTCGATCTCGATATGGACCGATACCTCAGGATCGATCCCGCCCTGTTCAGGCCGGCGGAGGTGGACGTGCTTCTGGGCAATCCATCCAAGGCAAAGGCCAAGCTCGGCTGGGAGGCGACGGTGTCGCTCGAGGAAATGATCCGGGAGATGGTGGAGGCAGACCTGGTGCGGCTCAAGCCGAGGGCCTGACGTGCCTGGTGCGTCGTCACCCGGTTTCTCGGCCGGCGCGAGGATCCTGATCACCGGGGCGTCAGGCTTCGTCGGCGTCCATGCCATCCGCGAGCTCGAGCGATCGATGCCCGAAGCGACGTTGCTCCGGATCGACAGCAACAGGCACCCGTCGAACCACGATGACGGACAGTCCCTCGCGCTCGACATAACGCGACGCGCCGACGTCTATGCCGCGATCGCCGATCTCAGGCCAACCGTGGTCCTCCATCTGGCTGCCATTGCGGCGCCCCCGGAGGCCGAAGCAGATCCGGTGCGTGCATGGGAAGTCAACGTGTTCGGCACGATGCATCTTGCCGGCGCGATCCTCAAGCACGTGCCGGAGGCGCATCTCCTGTTCGTCGGGAGCTCGGAGGCCTACGGCGCGAGCTTCAATCTCGTCGACGGGCCGCTCAGCGAGGAGGCGCAGCTGCGGCCTCTCACTTCCTACGCCACCACCAAGGCGGCGGCCGAGCTGGTCGTCGGGCAGTTTGTACACAGCGGCCTCAGGGCGGTGACTTTCCGCCCGTTCAACCACACCGGTCCAGGGCAGAGCCCATCCTATGTCGTGCCAGCATTCGCTCGACAGGTTGCGCGAGTGGAGAGGGGCCTGCAGGAGCCGGTCATAGAGGTTGGAGCCATTGATGCTGAGCGGGACTTTCTCGATGTGCGCGACGTGGCGCGCGCCTACGCTGAGGCGGCGATGAACCTTGAGGCCCTAGAACCGGGGACCGTACTCAACCTTGCCTCCGGCCAGCCGTGGCGGATCCGAGCGATTCTCGAGCGCCTCATCGCGCTCGGCGGCGTCAAGGTCGACATCCGCGTCGACCCGGCGCGGGTCCGGCAGAACAAGGTTCCGCGCACCTGGGGGAACAACGGCCTCGCGAGGGCGGCCCTGGGCTGGTCGCCGTCGATCCCCTTCGACCAGACCCTCCTCGACGTTCTGAACGATTGGCGCATCCGCGAGGGTTGAGCAGGGAGGCGCGCCCTGGGCACACGCTCGGCTTCACCTGGGCGAGGTCGCTTGCTCCGAACCCGCCAAGACCTCAAGGGCAACCCCCTTGCCCAAAACGTTCATAAGGTGACCGGCGGTGCCGACATCTCCGAGATGCCTCTTCATTCTCGTGTAGAGCGTGGACAAGGGACCCGGCCTGCCGAGCATATAATAGGCGTGCAACAGCAGCGCGCATTGCGCCGTCGTGAAGACGTAAGGAGCAAATCGGCGTATCAGCCCGACCATCTCCTCATCGGGCACATAGCGCCACATGTTGCTCAGGCCGTGGAAGCCGAACGTACCGCCTGCTGGAATGACGTTCTCGTGAGAGAATGTGTCGGCGAGATCCTCCGGCGCAAACCGGATGCCGAAATCCCGCTCGAGCGACGGTCGATAGGCCCGGCATATGAGCCAGTCCGCCGCCGTCTCGGGATCGAGTGGGAAGCGGCGATGGGCGGTGGCGGCGAGAAAGCGCCGGCTGCACAGGCAAAAGCCGCTGTTCCCGACCGCCATGCCATCGCCGACCTCAGGCCAACGCGCGCCGATGAAATCATACTCTCTCATGGCGTCGCGCCAGGCACCGGGGTCAACGACATAGCCGTCCCACTGAACGACGAGCACGTAAGGCGTCTCTATCAGCGACACCAACCGCTTGAAGAGAAATTCCGAGTAGTCGGCAACGGCGTTCAACCGGTCGATCTCGACGCACCGAAAGCGTCCGGCGAGGGATTTGCTGGTGAACAGAATCGAATCAGCGAAGTCACAGAGGTCGATCGAACGATGCAGGGCGCGCGCGGTCAGCGACACATTCTCGGTATCGATCGCACAGAGCGTCACGTCGCGAAGATCAAGCTTCTTGACCGGCAAGGACCGGGCTCTCTCAGGTGGGCAGGTGGCGGAGCGGGAGTGCGGGCAGGAAAAATGGAGGGGCGTTTATAGTTCCGGAATTGCCATGACAAAAGGTCTGTTCGCCACGACGTTGGACCTTGAAGGGTACCAACTCTCGTACACGCCCCGCCCGACACGTTAGAATCGGCGTCGTCGCGACCACCTCCTCGGCCCCGTGGTAGAACTGCGCCGCCGATCCGATCCAAGCACAGGACTGAAAATGCACATCCGCCGCAGATCCGCCCACTCGGAAACCATCGCCAGACAGGCAGGAGCGAAGAGACTCGACCGCTCCGACGTTGTCGCCGCTTACGAAGCGCTTCTCGGTCGGCAACCGGAAAGCGAATCCGTGCTCGATGCGCACCTTCGCCATGGCTCGTTTGCAGAACTGCTGCGCGCGATAGCCGATTCACCCGAGTACGCCATGCGGATGAATCGTAGCCCCTTCTTCTTCTACAATTCCAGTTTCGATGTCGCAGCCGTCATCAAGGCTCACGAAGATCCGGCAAGGACGCCAAAGGCGGGCCACGTCGTCAACTACCTCGGCGTTGCGATCAATCGCGACTTCCTGCCCCTGTTGAAGGACGTGCCCGAATTGGAAGGGCCGCCGATCCCAGCGAACTGGCACGCCGACATGGCGGAGTTCGGGGCGGCACTCCGGGCCGTCGACCTGGCGCACGGTCGCTTCACGATGATCGAGCTCGGCTGCGGCTGGGGCTGCTGGATGAACATCACCGGAGTGGCGGCGCGCCGCCGGGGCCTGGCCGTGCGACTGATCGGCGTCGAGGGCGACGAGGGCCACATCGGGTTCGCGCACAAGGCCCTCGCCACCAACGGATTTGCCGCAAGCGACTATGTCCTTCACCGCGGCATCGCCGCCGCACGACCGGGCGTGGCCCTCTTCCCGAGGCAGGAGCATGCGGGCAACCGGTGGGGCCTGGAACCGGTCTTCGGCGCAAGCGAGGCGGAGGCCGATGCGGCGGTTCGCGGCGGTCGGTACGACCGGCTTCCGATGATCTCGCTGGAGGCGGCGATTGGCGGAGAGCCACGCATCGACCTCCTCCATATCGACATTCAGGGCGGCGAGGCGGACCTCATCCGCGATTGCCGGGAATTGCTTTCGGCCAAGGTTGGCTACATTGTCGTCGGCACGCACTCGCGGCAGATAGAAGGACGGGTGATGGAAGACTTGCTCGCCGCCGGCTGGAAGCTCGAGATCGAACGCCCCGGAGTTTTCTCCATCGTCGACGGCGTCCCGGTCGTCACCGTCGACGGCGTCCAGGGCTGGCGGAATTTGAGGAACATGAGTGGGTAGGCTCCGCGCGCCAACAGTGAAGCACGGAAGCAAGATTTCTCCGGCCTATACCGCGGCGACGAGATGCTTGCGTCACCAGGTTCTGCAACAAGATCGGCGGCTTGTAGCCGTCGAAAACCGCCCTTGATCCATGAACTTTGTATAAACCTGCCGAAGCTCGGGCTCCCCCACACGATCTAAATCGCTC
>DASSPO010000154.1:0-7915 GCA_035699585.1 Bauldia sp. | reverse complement strand
CGTCATCGTCACCACCGACGGCGTGATCTCCGGAAAGGCCGCCATTCGGAAGTTCTTCGAAGACTTCCTCGCCGGTTTCGACAGCGCCGCCATGGAATCGACCGTCGTCAACACGCAAACGGTCCACGACGACGTCGTCGTCTTCAACTTTACCGTCGGGACTGCCGGCATGACCTTCCACGACACGGCCGTCATTCGCGACGACCGGATCAAGGTGCTCGCCACGGTCGCCTACCCGGCGAAGTAGGGCGAAGCTGAAGGACGACTCGAAAGGCCGCGGGCCTTTCGCGTCGTGGGATCGGTCAGGCCGGGACCATTCCGACTGCCTCACTCAACGGCACGTGAGCCTCAACGCGCCGCTGCCGGCGGGGGTGCCTCGCCATCCTCGACGGTCAGGGCGAAACGGACCGCCGAATCGGCGTGGAGCCGCGGCTCGCTACTCCAGCGTGATCGTGGTGTCGTCGAACATCGTGCCGTCCTGGCCGGTGTTGACGTAAATGACGCGTTCGGGGAAGCGCGTGTCGGTGAAGAAATACCGGACACCGTGGGTCGACCAGCCGTATTCGCCGCAGGGCGGGTCCGGCACCTCGTCCGACGGTGTCGCTTCGAAGGCCGCAAGCCGCGCGCCGATCGGCCGGATTTCGTAGAAGGCGATGGTGCGCGGCGCCGGGCGGATCGCCGCCGGCTCGAAGACGCAATCGTCGTCGTCCGGGATGTAGCCCTTCTTGCGGAGTTCAGGCAGGATCGCGGAGATATCGGCGTCGGCCGGCTTGTCGAAGACCTGAAGGATCGTGCCCTGGTCCTCGCCGTCGACGGTCAGCACGAAGCCCGGCAGGCTTGCCTCGAATCGCGGCTCCCACACGCCGGTCTGAAGATCGCAGCGCTCGGCCCAGATGCCGATGCCGCCGCCGGTCTTCCATTCCCAGGTGCAGCTGCCGGGAACGGAGCTGCCGGTGGGCTCCGGGGGCTGGGCGTGGGCTGCCGGCATCAGAGCCAGGATACTGGCGGCGGCCAGGGTCGATGTCTTCACGGCGATCCTCCGAGCATGTTTCGCCTGAGCCTAGCATCAGTGGCAACGGAACGTCCCTCCCGCATCGACCAACGGCTCCGGTCATCCACGGCTTCGCACCAACGCGTCCGGCCGCCGTCTGCGGGCGGGCGACGTCGCCGATGCCGTCGGCGTCGGGCAGATCCCGGACACCGGGAGCCGTGAGCATTGCGTGTCGATCAGGCGCTCCGCCTCAGCCGATGCAGGGTGATCTCCGGCGGGCAGTTGAATCGGACGTCGACACCCGAGCATCCGACGCCGGTCGAGGTGTATCCATCCATCGTGCCGTAGCGCCACGGGCCGGCCCCGTAGCGCCGCGGCAGGCCGGACGAAGCTAAGGTGAGCGGCACCCCACGCGGCAGGCAAATCTGTCCACCGTGGGTGTGGCCGGCGAGAAGCAGGTTGAAGCCCGCCCCCGCCGCCGACCGGTAGATTTCCGGGGTGTGACTGAGAAGGACGGAGAACGCTCCCTGGGGGATGGCTGCGCGCGCCCGCTCGACATCCGCGGCATCGAAATAGTTGTTGTCGTCGACGCCCGCGAGATAGATGCGCTCGCCGTCACGGACGATGGGCGTCGACTCGTTGACGAGAAGGCGCACTCCCATCGCCTCCAGGCGGGGCAGCATCGTGATCGAATCGTGGTTCCCGAGAACACCGAAGACCTGGCCCCGGAGCTGGGCGCGAAGAGCGGCGACCGCGTCGAGCGACTCCTCGATCGGTCCGTAGGTGCGGGCCCGATAGTCGCCGGTGAGCGCGACCAAGTCGTAGTCGAGCTCCCCGACCATGGCGATCAATCGTTGCGTCGCGCCGCGATGCAGCTCGGCGTGAAGGTCACTGATTTGGAGCATCGTGAAGCCGTCGAAGCGGGGCGGAAGGCTAGCCGAACGGACATTGTTGACGCGGACCACTATCTGCTCGGCATTGCGCTGGCCGCGTCTGTAGAGGCCGGTCATCCGGAGCAAGCCGCGGATCGCGGAGTGGACGGAGTACGAGTTCTCGACGTGAACGAAATCGATACCGCCCCGTCTGACCCTCGCCTCGTGCCGATCCTCGGCCTCGAGTCGCCGCCGCGCATGTGTCGTTGACAGGCGCGGGTCTCCCTCCGGCGGACCCTTGGCGACGTTGAGGGGGGCGCTCATTGCCCTAGATGTAGCGCATCAGCGACATGGTCTCCGAGCCGCTTCGCCCGCCGAGAAGGCATCGACGTCGAGCCAATCTTCTTACTCCCGAGCCGGCACCGAGCCGGCCAGCGAGCTGCCGGCCGGAAACCCGGGGTTGACGATATCGGCCTTTGTGGCTTTCCGCGACCGGCATCGTCGGCGCTCATCAGCGGATCGCGCCGGTTGCCGCACCCCGCCGAGGCCGGGATCGACCCAACGCGGCGCCAATCGCCACGGGGGGCAAAGGGCTCACTCCGTGCCTTGGGTTCTTGTATTCCGAGAGGAGAGAAATAGCCACGTGGCTATGAGATTGGTCTCCACCTCCGTCAGGGGTCTCCGTCCACCTTGATCAGGCCCGGGGGCGCAAACTCGAAAACCTTCGTGGGCCGTGCCGATGCCCCATCTGCCCTGCGGCTTGACTCATCAATAGCCCGATGGTTATGAGATTCGATCAATAGCTAATGGGTTATTTGATTGCGATGCCGGAACCTCACGACATGCTATTCAAAACGCTCGCCGATCCCACCCGCCGGGCGATCTTCGAGCGATTGTGTCGTGAGGGAGAGCAGACGGTCGGAGCCTTGACGGCTTGGGCCGGCGTCTCGCAACCGGCCGTCTCGAAGCATCTTGGGGTCCTGAAACAGGCCGGTCTCGTCCGCGATCGCCACCAAGGCCGGCTGACCCACTACAGCCCGCAGCTCGGCGCGCTCGGGCCGCTGATCGACTGGACAAGCCGGATGGCCGGATTCTGGCAGAGCCGCTTCGACAACCTCGAGGATCTCTTGAAGAGGATGGACCAGTGAACGAAACGTCGACCGAGACGCGCTCCATCGTCGTCGAACGGGAGATGCCCCATCCACCGGAAAAAGTCTGGCGCGCGCTCACCGAGCCACACCTGATCGCCGAGTGGTTCATGGAGAATGATTTCCAGCCGATCGTGAACCGCCGATTTAGGGTCAGCGCAGAGTGGGGCCCTGTCGAGTGTCAGGTCCGAATTGTCGAGCCCAACAAGGCACTGTCCTACACGTGGGACACAAAGGATCTGAGAAGCGTGATCACGTGGACGCTGACCGCCACAAGCAAGGGGACCCGCCTGCGCATGGAGCAGTCGGGCTTCCGTCCGGATCAGCAACCGTACCATCGGGGCGCCACGCAGCGGTGGCCGCAGTTCCTTGCGGCCCTTGAGCAAGTGCTCGCGCGCGTGGACTGAGGCGCCCCCGGACGGTGATAGTCGGAGGAGCCCGGACACCTGCGGCAACCTTGTTCCAGTCACCCCGGCTCGCGCGCTCCTGTGGGCGATCGCCTATCGTTGCGAGGGAGCGGGCGAGCGCAGGCATCAACGGTCCGTGAAGCGCCCTCCCTCGGCGCTCGCGGGCACGAGCAGTGGGAGCGAGCAACATGGTGAGCAAGACGCCCGGAAAGAAGGCGAAGATGGCCACGGCCAGGCCCTCTGCCGCGGGGGTGGCCAAGCGGCACGAGACGCAGACGGCGCAGACCGGCAAGGTCACCCTCCTCTCGGGCGGCAACCCTCAGATCGCGAAGGGTTACGGCGAGGCACCCGTCCGGGCATACATCGCGGCCATGCCGGGCTGGAAAAGCGATGTCGGGCGGCGCCTTGACGCGATCATCGAGCGTGCCGTTCCTGGCGTGCGCAAGGCGGTCAAATGGAACTCGCCCTTCTATGGCGTCGCGGACGAGCGGCAAGGATGGTTCCTCAGCTTTCATTGCTTCACGAAGTACATCAAGGTGACGTTCCTGAACGGCGCGTCTTTGCGTCCGCTTCCTCCCGGGGAGTCCAAACACAGACACGTCCGCTACCTCGACATCTACGAGGGCCAGCTCGACGAAGGCCAATTCGCTGACTGGGTAAAGCAGGCGAGCCTGTTGCCCGGCGAAAGACTGTGATGCAGGAGAGCGACAAGGTGATGAAGAAGTCGACATCCACCCTGGAGAAGGGGAAGAGCACCCTGAACGATGGTGAGGGCGCGGCAGCGGCTCCTTCTCAGTTGATCGAGGCGAGGATCAGGGAGCTGGGGGACTGGCGCGGCAAGATGCTCGCCCGCCTCCGAGGTCTCATCAAGGAGGCCGATCCGGAGGTGGTCGAGGAGGTCAAGTGGAGAAAGCCTTCGAATTCCATGCTGGGGGTTCCGGTGTGGTCGCACGACGGGATCATCTGCACCGGCGAGATCTACAAGAATGCCGTGAAGCTGACCTTCGCCAAGGGCGCCTCGCTCGAGGACCCCTCCGGCTTGTTCAACTCCAGCCTCGACGGCAACGTGAGGCGCGCCATCGATTTCCATGAGGGCGACGAGATCGACGAGGAAGCGTTGAAGGCGCTCGTTCGCGCCGCCGCGGCACTGAATACCTCAACGCGGGCGGCTCAAGCGCGCACCCGTTGACACCGCACCGAGTCGCGTGGGCATTGCTCGCGAGACGATGTCGGCCGCACCAGCGTCAGGACGCCCGCCGCGGCTGAGACGACAGGCGATCCGAACGCCAACTCGGAAGGATGTACGCCTGACCCGAGTCGCACGCTGAAAAATGGCCTCCTGGGCACATCCGGGCAGATTTGTCCCCCCGACCAGGGCGGCATACCGCAAGGCCACGGCACGGCCGGTGCGCCGTCTTCGTCGTCCCCAGCGTGCAAGCGCGCTGGCCATTTTGTTGCGCGGCGCTCGTGGGTGGCGAAGTCCTCGCCATCTGATGCCATTACGTCACGGCACGGGGCAATCCGATTCCCTCGGGCGTTCCAGCATACACCGAAAATATTCTGTCTATGAACCATGTAGCTGATATCATTATTCTATGCGCGATAAATATTCGAAAGTGCATTCAAAGAAGATTTCGATATGTCTCAAAGGATTCGCTATCTCGTCGAAGAAGGTTCATGATGGTGTTGGAAGGAAGGGACGTTCCCTTCGGTGAATCAATGTCCAGGTTGGAGCGCGATCACGCCCTCGCGCAGGCGATTGTCGATACGATCCACGAACCTCTGCTGGTTCTTGACCAAGACCTGCGTGTCGTGGTCGCCAGCCGCTCCTTCTATCGGAAGTTCCACGCCGAACCGCAGTTCACGCTGGGTCGCCCCCTGGGTGCGTTGAGTGAAGGCCAGTGGGACATTCCGGCACTGCGGCTCCTGCTGGACCGGATCGGCCCTGGCGACGCCGTGCCGGATCCCTACGAAGTCCAGCTCGATTTTCCTGAACTTGGCCGCAGGATTTTTCTCGTGAACGCCCGAAGAATTTTCTACGAGGGCGAATACAGCGCAAATATTCTCCTGGCGATTGAAGACGTCACCGAACGGCGGATCGTCGAGCGTGAACGGGACGAACTGCTGCACCAGAAGGACCTGCTGCTCGAAGAGGTGCAGCATCGGGTAGCCAACTCGCTGGCGATCATTGCGAGCATTCTCCTGATGAAGGCCCGTACCGTCACGTCGCCGGAGATTCGGGCGCATCTCGAAGACGCCCACAAACGCGTGATGTCGGTGGCGACGGTCCAGCAGCACCTGCATCCGTCCGAGGCCGGGGTCTCGATCGAGCTCGGATCCTATCTGAGGCAATTGTGCAGCAGCCTGACCGATTCCATGATCAACGACGGGTTCTTTTCGATCGACACCCAGGTTGCGGAAGTCAGCGTGACCTCGACAACCGCCGTGAGCATCGGTCTCATCGTCACCGAGCTGGTGATCAACGCGCTGAAGCACGCTTTCCCGGAAGCCAGGCCCGGCGCCGCCGTCGTCGTGGCCTACGAGGTCAATGGAACCGACTGGAAACTCAGCGTCTCCGACAATGGCGGCGGCGCGAGCGCGGCATCCTGGCCTCCGGCCAGGATCGGGCTCGGCACCACCATCGTCAATGCTTTGGCGGAGCAGCTCCAGGCACGCGTGGACATCGCCAGTGGGCCCGGCGGCACCTTCGTGTCGATCACGCACTCGACATTCAAGTCGCTTCCGAAAGCCGCTTGAGACCGGCCCATCCGGCATGACGCGCGCCTCGCCTCAGGCGCCTTCAAGCCGGTTCGATCGGAATTCGCAAGGAGGCTCCAACGCTCGCCGTCGGCACGGTTGGTCGAGGGGAAATCACTACGATCGGGCCCGGGCGGCGAGCGCCGCTGCGGCGACCTCCTGTTCCAGCGCCGGTGGATAGTCGTGAAGGCCGGCCGGGACGCTTGCGGCACCCCCGGTGAGAAGCCAAAGCAAGCCACGAATCATCACCGCCGAGAAGGGATCGAAACTGTCGGAGCTCACAAAGCCGCCGAAAGCGAGGTTGATGAGGCTGCCGCGGTTGAGGAGGAACAGCGTCCTGCCGCCGATCGAGTAGCGGTCGATATGGTCCTTCATGGTCCGCCGGTCGTGCCTCTCCAGCCAGTCGACATCGATTTCGCGGCTGCTGTGCCCGACGTTGAAGACGACGGCGCCGTCGCGGCAGAGCCTCAACTCCGCTTCGCCGAGGACGCCATCACGGCCGGTCGCGGTGACGATGACGTCCGCTTCGGCGAGCGCGGCAGCAATCGGCAACGTCCGGCAGCCGAAGTGCATTGCCTCGAGCTGGCGGACGGGATCGAGCTCGGCGACTGTAACGATCGCGCCGAGGTCGCGAGCCCGTTCAGCGACGCCCCGTCCCACGGGGCCGAATCCGACGACGAGGACTCGCCGGCCGAACAGCGAGAGGCCGGTGATGCCCTCGAAGGCAGGCCATGTTGCCTCGCCGACGTGGAAGCGATTGTGAAGCGCGTCCTTGAGCGCGATGCCGTTCCAGTCGAACACGGGGAACGTCAGGTGCAACGGCCTGATCCGGTGCAAGCCGGTGGTCGTCGCTTCGAGCGCGCCGGCGACGGACGAGCCCGCGAGGGTCGCAGCCTCGATGAGTTCGCCGCCCATGTCGCATATGGCGTCGAGCGGCCCGGCCGCGAAGCGGCCAAGCGTGTCGTCGTAGATGTGACGCGGCTCGCGGCGTCCATCGAAAACCTCGACGCCGTGGCGGGACAGATAGCCGACCACGCGGTGGTCGGTGCTGTCGGCGTTGCAGGCGCCGACGCGCACCGACACGCCGGCCTCGACGAAGGGCATGAGGGTAAGGATGGTGTCGGGCAACAGGTGCATCCAGGCGGCGAGGCGCTTGCCGGAAAGGTTGGCCCCGCGCACCTGCGCGGCAAAGTGCTGGCTGACGGGATGCGTAAAGCGGAGCCATTCGAGGGCCGCCTCGATCTTCGCATCCGCGATGCGTGCCTCGTCCATGTTTGTATTGCCTCTGCCTCGCTGCCCAGCCGGGGCGAGCGCTTCCCGGTCCCGTCCTAACCCTGATTGCCGAGTGTGAGGGTGAAAGTGCTGCCTTTGCCGGGCTCGCTCTCGACAGTGATGACCCCGCCGATCAGGCCCGCCAGTTTCTGGCTGAGGTGCAGCCCGAGGCCGCTTCCCTCCACGCGCCGGTTGATCGGCCCATCGATCCGCGAGAACGCCTTGAACAGCTTCTCGCGGTCCTCGGTTGGAATACCGATGCCGGTGTCAATCACGTCGATCACCACATCGGTGCCCGATTTTCGGACGCGAAGGCGCACTTCGCCGCGCTCCGTGTATTTCACCGCATTGCTGGCGAGGTTGAGGATGATCTGGTGGAGGGCGCGGTTGTCGGCCATCACGACCACCTCCCTCTCGGGGGCGTCAATCGCCAGGCTGAGCCCCTTGGCTTTGGCGAGAGGCGCAAGC
>DASSPO010000153.1:0-4481 GCA_035699585.1 Bauldia sp. | reverse complement strand
GTCGCGCCATAGCCGCCCTTGTTGTGAACGAAGGCCTGCTCGTAGATGTATTGCACCAGCACCATCGTCGTGTTGGTGCGGCCGCCGAGCGAGAACAGGTAGACCTGGTCGAAAATCTTGAGCTGCAGGATGAGCTGGATGGTGAGGCAGAGCGCCGTCACCGGCCAGATCAGCGGCCAGGTGATCCGCCAGAACACCTGCCAGCGCGTTGCCCCGTCGAGCGCCGCGGCCTCGTAGATCTCCGAGGAGATGTTCCTCAGCCCGGCGAGGAAAAGAAGGATCGAGAAGCCGTTCGTCCACCAGATGGTGACGAGCGCCGCCATCGGCATGAACCAGTCTGGCCGCCGCCAGAAGTTGACCGGCTGTCCGACGATCGGCTCGATGATGTACTGGGCGATGCCGAACTGGATGTCCGAGATCCACCACCAGATCAGGTAGACCACCGTCACCGGCAGGATGAACGGCAGGAAGAAGGCGGCAAGGATGATGCTCTGCATCCATCCCTTCAGCCGGCTCACCATCATGGCGATCAGGAGCGCGACGGCCGTGCCGGGGATGACGGTCAACAGTACGAAATAGCCCGTATTCCAGATCGCGGTCTTGAACACCCGGTCGCCGATCAGCCGGACATAGTTGTCGAGGCCGATCCACGTCCCTTCGCCGATCAGGGGAGCGTTGGTGAAGGAGAGCCGCACCATCTGGATGGTGGGGTAGATGAACAGCCAGCCGTAAACCGCGACGAACGGGGCGATGAGCACCATCGCCACCAGGATCTCGTTCCGCCGGCTCTTCAGCATCGAATCGTCCTACCTTCGCAGAACGACTAGGCCGGCGCCATGACGGTCGGCGCCGGCCAGGGGTTGATCGCTTCGCCTACTGCAGGCCGTCGAGCTCTGCCTTCATGTCGGCCACGGCGTCGGCCGGGTCGACCTCGCCGTTGACAGCGGCGGTGAAGGCATTGCCGGCGGCGCTGAACATGGGCGAGGCGACGCCCGCGAAGGGCGACTTGGGATCGTAGACCATGTTGGCGGTGAGCACGGCATAGGTGGCGTTCGGCTCCATCGCCTGGTACTCGGGCGACTCGGTCACCGACTTGAGCGCCGGGATATGGCCGGCGGTGGCCCAGAACAGGCCCTGGTTGACGATCTCCTCGATCACCTGCAGCACCGCGGCACGCTTCTCCGGCGTCATCTCCTTGCCGACATTGTTCGGGATCGCGAAGGCGTGGGAGTCGGAATAGGTGCAGGGGTGATTGAAGAACACCGGCAGCTCGATCGCGCCCCACTCGAAGCCAAGCTCGTTCTTGGCGGCGAGGTCGGAAAAGGTCGGCACCTCCCAGACGCCATTGATGTGCATGGCCGACTCGCCCGAAGTGAACAGCGCGATGCCGGCTGGATACTCGGTGTAGGCGGGCACGTAGCCTTCCGTGACCCAGTCGGCGACGACCGCGACGGCTTTGGTGAGCTTGTCGAGGTTGTCACCCGCGAGCCACTCGCCGTCGGTGAGCATCTCACCGTCCTGCTGGCAAAGCAGCGAGTAGATGGTGCGGAACTGGAAGTCGCCGGCAGCATTGAAGGTCGACAGGCCCCACTTGGTGCCGCCGTCCTGGATCTTCTTCATGGCCGCCTTGAAGTTGTCGATGCCGTTCAAGTCCTTGGGCTTGCCGTCATCGCCGATGAGGCCCGCCGCGGCGAGCTTGTCCTTGTTGTAGTAGAGGACGATCGGGTGGGTATCGAGGGGGACGGCATACTGCTTGCCGTCGACATTGACGGCCTCCCAGATCGCGGGGGCGAAGGAGTCCTTGTTCATGCCAAGCGCCGCCCAATCCTCAGCAGTGATCTCCTGGAGGATGTTCTGGCTGACGGCGAGCGGGATGCGCGAGGTGTGATACGTCATCACGTCGGGTCCCTCGCCGACGGCAGCCGACGTCTGGACCTTGGTGTAGAAGGGCACGCCCCAGTCGAGCGTGGTCGCCTGGATCTCGATCTCGCCCTCGTGAGCCTTGTTGAAGTCGTCGATGAGCTTCTTCATGCGGACGCCGTCGCCGCCGCCGAGGAAGTCCCACCAGATAACGGTTTCCTTGGCGCTCGCGCCGACGCTCAGCGCAACCACCGCGGCCGCGGCCAAGGCGGTCCTCAAGATGCCCTTCATCATGCTGTCTCCTCCGTTTTGGACGATTGTCGATGTTCGCTGCCGCCGACGATGAACGGGGCGACGGCTCAGACCCGCCGGGTTCTCCGCCCGGTCGGGGATGGCGACTGTCGCGGGAAGGATGGCGGTCGCGCTGGCGACCCGGCCGCCGAACGTGGTGTGAGCATGTCGATACATGCGCAACCGCTTCCCTCCCCGAAAGCGGGGCTGATCCCCGCCTGGCTATTACGTACGACGATAGCGCGGCCCCAAGGCGTGGTCAACCAACTCTCTGATATACATCATCAAGTCCGATACAGTCGGCCGGCGGCTCAGACCGCCACGCGGATCATGTGCCAGGAGCGCGGCGGAAGCTTGCCGCGAACCGCGCCGTCCCGCACCGCGATGCCCTTGCCTTTTGCCGGACGGACCCGATCCGGATGTTTCGCCGTGTTGGTGGCTTTCAGGTCCGGGTGGGCGATGGTGACATGCTCGGCGATCGCGTTGGGAGCAAAGCCGGCCATGTCGAGCTCGAGGGTGAGCGCCTGGTCGGGATGGCGATTGACGAGAAAGAAGGTGACCGTCTTGCCGTCCTCTGACCTGACGGCGGCGGCATCGAGATAAGGCACCTCATCGGCCACCTTGCAGTCGTAGGTCGGCGCATCGATCGCGACCCCGAGCGCGTCGCCGCGGCCGTAGAGCGAGGCGTAGCGGAGCGGATGGTACGTGGTCTGCCTCCATGCCGGCCCGCCGTTCTCGGTCATGATCGGGGCGATGACGTTCACGAGCTGCGCGATGCAGGCGACCTTCACGCGGTCGGAACGGCGGATGAAGGTATTGATGGCGCAGCCTACGAGGAGCACGTCCTCGAAGTTATAGACGTCCTCGAGGAGCGGCGGCGCCTCCGGCCAGTCCCAGCTCGCGATGGCTTTCGCGTCCTGTTTGCGGTTGTGGTACCAGACGTTCCATTCGTCGAAGGAAATGAAGACGTCGTGCTTCGACCGCTTCTTCGCCTTGACGAAGTCGATGATGCCGCCGACGGTGTGGATGTAGCGGTCGAGGGGCACCGACTGGGCGACGAAGTTCAAGTAATCATTATCGAAATTGTCCCAGTAGGTGTGAAGCGAGATGTAATCGACCGCGTCGTAGCATTCGGTCAATACCTCCGCCTCCCAAGCGGGATAGGTCGGCATGTTGGCATGGGAGGAGCCGCAGGCGACCAGCTCCAGGGAGGAGTCGAAGGTCTTCATCCCGCGTCCGACCTCGTTGGCGATGCGCCCGTACTCGTAGGCCGTGCGGTGGTTCATCTGCCAGGGTCCGTCCATCTCGTTGCCGAGACACCAGACCCGGACATTGTGCGGCTCCTTCGACCCGTTCTTGCGCCGGAGGTCGCTCCAATAGCTACCGCCGGGATGATTGCAGTACTCGAGCATGGCGAGGGCCTCGCTGAAGCCCTTCGAGCCGAGATTGACGGCAAGCATCGGGGCCGTGCCGGCTTTCCGGCACCAGCGCACGAATTCGTCGGTGCCGACCGCGTTGGTTTCGGTCGTGCGCCAGGCATAGTCGAGGCGCACCGGACGCTTGTCGCGCGGCCCGATGCCGTCGACCCAATCATAGTTGGAGACGAAGTTGCCGCCGGGATAGCGGACGAGCGGCAGGTTGAGGTCGCGAACGAGGTCGAGAACGTCGCCACGGAACCCGTCGGCGTCCGCCGTCGGGTGGCCCGGCTCGTAGATCCCGCCGTAGACGGCGCGGCCGAGGTGTTCGAGAAACGCGCTGTAGATGCGACCGTCGATCTGGCTGATCCTGAAGTCACGGTGGACTGACGCCCTCGCCTTCACCGGTTCCCTCCCCATTAGCATCATGCTTTGTGATATATACCCAGCAATATGATCCGATTGTCATCCGGCTGTCAAACCGTCCCGGCCGCCCGAGAGCAATAACAATGGCGTGACGACGGGAGGATCGGAGGGTGTTCGAAACGCGGAGACGAGAGCCGAGTGCCCGTCGGGCAGCGCCAGAATCCGCCCTTTAGTGTTCCGTGGCCGAGGCCTCCGCCGCCAGAATTTCCAGAGTAAATCGACCAACCCCGAACGGGATGACTTTCAGTCGTTTCAGTAGTATTCTCGTCATGAATTGAGGTGGATTGCGGTGCTTAACGTCCTCCTCTCCGGCGCGAGCCGTGAAAAGCATCTGCGTGACGTAGTCGTGCGCAGCGAGCTCCGCAATAATTTCGTCGGAACAGACACCACCCAAGTGATCGCGCCTCCGATAACCCGTCGCGGCGTGGCCGAAGGCGTTCGTCGTCTTTTACGAAAACTCTCTAGAATTTGCGGTAACTCAATCAAAAC
>DASSPO010000152.1:0-9563 GCA_035699585.1 Bauldia sp. | reverse complement strand
TTCTGCGTGAAGAACGAAGCGGTCATCGGGGCATGGCCTCCTTGATGGCGGGATAGAGATCGGAGTAGGTGGCGTGCGCGGCTGTGTAGGACTCCACGAGATCGGGGATCGGCTCGATCACCTCGCGGATTGCCGGTGGTGCGCAGATGTCGAACGGATCGGCATTCTCCGCCGCCACCAGGCCGAGCCGAGCTGCGCCGAACGCGGCGCCGAAATCGCCGTCCGCCGGCACCGCGATCGGCAGGTCGAGAACCGTGGCTATCACCCGCAGCCAGTAGCGCGAACGCGAGCCTCCGCCCACCGCGATGAGCCGCCTCGGCTCACGGAGCGGCATGGTCAGCACGTCGAGGCAATCCTTGAAGGAAAAGGCGACGCCCTCGAGCACGGCCTGGGTCATGTCCTTCCGGCCATGCGCCTGGTCGAGGCCGAAGAAGGCGCCGCGGATCGCAACGTCGTTGTGCGGCGTCCGCTCCCCCGAGAGATACGGCAGGAACAGAATCGACGAGGGTCCGGTAGGCGTATCGCCGAGCGGCGCCACCAAGTCGCCGGGATCGGCCTGGAGCACGCCCGACAGCCACTCGAGCGAGCCGGCGGCCGATAGAGCCACGCCCATCTGGTGCCAGGTGCCCGGCACGGCATGGCAGAACGCGTGGACCGCGCCCGCCGGATTGCCGCGATAGCGGTCCGCCGTCACGAAGACCACCCCGGACGTGCCGATCGAAATGAATCCCGTACCTGGCGCCACGGCGCCGACGCCGCAGCCGGAAGCGGCATTGTCGCCGCCGCCGCCGGCGAGCACGACCTTTCCCGACATGCCCCAGCGCGAGGCGAGATCCGCCTTGAGTGTACCGGTGGCGGCACTGCCTTCGAACAGCTCCGGCATCTGCGAGCGGTCGAGATCGGTGAGCGAAAGCATCTCGTCCGACCAGGCCCGTTCGGGCGTGGCGAGCCAGAGGGTTCCGGCCGAGTCCGACATTTCGCTCGCCTTGTCGCCTGTGAGCCTCAGCCGGACATAATCCTTGGGGAGAAGAACCGTCTTCACCCTGGCGAAGATGTCGGGCTCGTGGCGCTTCACCCATATCAGCTTCGGCGCCGTGAAGCCGGGCATGGCGATATTGCCGGTGATACGCTCGCTTGGCGCGCTGATCTCGGCCGCTTCCTCCGCCGAACGGCCGTCGTTCCACAGGATGCAGGGCCGGAGCACCTTGTCCGACGCGTCGAGAAGCGTCGCCCCGTGCATCTGTCCGGAAAGCCCGATGCCCTTGACGGCTGCCATTTCCTTCCGGTGGTCGGCAGCAAGTCCGTCGAGCACCTCCAGACATGCCGTCCACCAGCTTTCCGGATCCTGTTCCGACCAGCCGGGATGAGGGCGCGAGACCTCGAGGTCAGCGCTGCGGCTCCCCACGATCCGCTGCTCGCGGTCGATGAGAACCGCCTTCAGCGATGACGTGCCGATATCGATGCCGAGATACATGCGGCGCCCCCTGTCGCCATGACCGCCCTCTTCACGGGACGTTGTCGCGGATGAAAATGTCGATGCGAATGCGTTCCTGTCCGGCGTCGAACGGCGTCTTCTCCCGCTCCGCGATGAGGAGGCGGGTTGCGCTCCTGGCTTCGTGGCCGGGATCCTGGTTGATGATCGCGTCGATCGTGCCGCGGATGAGATGGCGTCGCGAGAACGGCGTCAGCTCGTGGGCGATGAAGATGATGTCGCGGGCCCGCCCGCTCGCCTCGAGCGCGGCGACGATGCCGCCGTTGCCGGCGCCGACATTGTAGATGCCGACCATGTCCGGATGCTCGCGCAGCAGCGCCGTGGCCAGCTCCTCGACGCGGTCGTCGTCGTCGCGGCCCTCGCGGACGGGAAGGAGCGTCAGTGATGGGAAGTCCCTGGTGATAACCTGCTCGAAGCCGATCTGCCGCTCGATATGATCACGAAGCGCGATCGAGCCGGCGATGAGGCCGACCTTGCCCGGCCGCCCGGCGACGAAACGGCCGAGGAGGCTCGCCGCGGTGCGGCCGGCGGCGGCGTTGTCGATGCCGATATAGTGGGAACGGCGCGATCGCGGCGCGTCGGAAACGAGCGTCACCACGGTGACGCCGGAAGCCACCAGTTCGTCGATCGCCTCGCGGACGGAAGGATGATCGAGTGCCACCACCGCCACGCCGTCCACGTCGCCCTGAAGCCTGTCGAGCGCGGCGGCCAGCACATCGCCATCGAAGACGTCGACATGAGTGAGGCCAATCCGGACCCGCTCATCGGCAACATACTCGGCCGTGACGCGCACCCGCTCGCCGAGCGCCTGCATGAAGGCATTCGTGCCGGTCGGCAGGATGAACTGGAAACGGTGCTCGCGTCCGCGCGCGAGACGGGCGGCGAACCGGTCCGGCCGATACTTGAGCTGCGTGATTGCCTGCTGGACGCGCTCGGCCGTTTCCGCGTGCACGCCTGGGCGCCGGTTAAGCACCCGATCGACCGTCGCGAGGCTCACGCCGGCGGTCCTGGCCACGTCCTGAAGTGTCGTGCGCGCCAAATGACTTGCTCCCTCAAATGTTGATATCGTGAGGGAAACTTGATTGCAATTCGATATGGAACCTCAATCCTGGCGGAGACTCCCTGTCGTGACTGGCTGCCGCGACTGCCGCTCAACCGAACATCCTTCTCGTGCAATGGGTTGTCTTGCACTGTTCAGACTTCGATTCCGGGCTGAACACGACATCGAGAAATAGCGTCGCGTCCGCCCCTCACCCTGCCGCTTCTCGAAGGGCGCACGTCAGAAAAGGTGCCGGCGAGTCCCTCTCGTCGTGCCCGGCCGAGCATGGCGCCCCGCCCGCAAAGCGCCTACAAAAGTCGGAAAGATCCCGCCAGGAAACCAGCAATGAAGTCAGAGTCTGTTCCTGTTCGCCTCAGCGAGTATGAGCCGCCCGCCTACCTGATCGACACCGTCCAGCTCGATTTCAACCTCGACCCGGGGACGACACGGGTCACGGCGCGGCTCGCCGTGCGACCGACCAGCAGCGCCGCCGGAACGCTGGTCCTCGACGGCGATGAGTTGAGGCCGGTGTCCCTCGCCCTGAACGACGAGCCGCTGGCCCCTGGCCGCTACGACGCGAGGCCGAACGGACTCGCCATCCGGGACCTGCCGGCAGCGCCCTTCACCCTCACGATCGTCACCGAGCTCGACCCCGCCGCCAACACCAAGCTGATGGGCCTCTACCGGTCGGGGGGCAACTGGTGCACGCAGTGCGAGGCTGAAGGCTTTCGCCGCATCACCTATTTCCTCGACCGTCCCGACGTGCTGTCGGTCTACACCACCCGCATCGAGGCGCCGAAGGCCGAAGCTCCGGTCCTGCTTTCCAACGGCAATCTCGTCGAGCAGGGCGACCTGCCGGGCGGCCGCCACTTTGCCGTCTGGCACGACCCCTTCCCTAAACCTTCCTACCTGTTCGCGATGGTCGCGGGCGATCTCGGCGTTGTCGAAGACAACTTCGTCACCGCCTCGGGACGGAATGTCGCGCTCCGCATCTACTGCGAGCACGGCAAGGAAGCACGCTGCGCCTACGCGATGGATTCGCTCAAGCGAGCGATGCGCTGGGACGAGGAGGTCTTCGGCCGGGAATACGACCTCGACGTCTTCATGATCGTCGCCGTGTCCGACTTCAACATGGGGGCGATGGAGAACAAGGGCCTCAACATCTTCAACGACAAGTACGTGCTTGCCGACTTCGACACCGCGACCGACGCTGATTTCGCCGGTGTCGAAGGCGTGATCGCCCACGAGTACTTCCACAACTGGACGGGAAACCGCATCACCTGTCGGGACTGGTTCCAGCTTTGCCTCAAGGAGGGACTCACCGTCTTCCGAGACCAGGAATTCTCGTCCGACCAGCGCTCCCGCGGCGTGAAGCGGATCGCCGACGTGCGCACGCTCCTCGCCCGCCAGTTCCCGGAGGACGGCGGCCCGCTCGCGCACCCGGTCCGCCCGGAGATCTACTACGAGATCAGCAACTTCTACACGGCCACCGTCTACGAAAAGGGCGCCGAGGTGGTGCGCATGCTGAAGACGATCCTCGGCGAGGATGGTTTCCGCAAGGGAATGGACCTCTATTTCGACCGGCACGACGGTCAGGCGGTCACCATCGAGGATTTCCTGGCCTCCTTCTCCGACGCTACCGGGAAAGACCTCGGCCAGTTCAAGCTGTGGTACTCGCAGGCCGGCACGCCCGAGGTGACCGCCAAGGGCCGCTACGACAAGAAGAGCCGGACCTACTCCCTGACCCTCACGCAGACGATCCCGCCGACGCCCGGGCAGAGCATCAAGCAGCCGATGCACATTCCCGTCCGCTTCGGCCTGGTGGGTCCGAACGGAGCCGACCTCGATTTTGAAGGCGTGAGCGGCGGCGAGGTCGACGGCGACGTGCTCCACCTCACCGGGGCGGAGGCGACTTTCGTCTTCGAAGGCGTCTCGGCGCCGCCGGTTCCCTCGCTGCTTCGTGGTTTCTCGGCGCCGGTGAAGCTGTCGCTCGATTACACGCCGGCCGATCTCTTGTTTCTGCTCCGAACCGATGCGGATGCCTTCAACCGCTGGCAGGCGTCGCAGCGCCTCGCCAACGCCGCGCTGATCTCCGCGACCGCGGCGGCGCGCGCCGGACGGCCCTTTTCGTTCGACCCGGCGTTCATCGATGCGCTTGCCGAAGTTGCCGAGAACGATGCCCTGGAGCCGGCCTTCCGCGCCCAGGTGCTCGCTCTTCCCGCCGAATCCGACATCGCCCGCGAGATCGGCCGTGACGTCGATCCCGACGCGATTGCCCTGGCCCGCAATCGCCTCCGCGCCGCGATCGCCGACCGCATCGGCGCTCGCCTTGCGGCCGTGGCGGCGTCACTCGCCGAACGTACGCCGTTCAGTCCCGACGCTGCCTCGGCCGGCCGCCGGGCGCTGGTCAACGTCGCCCTCGATCTCACCACCGGCAACGGCTCGCCCGGCGCGGTCCGGACAATCGCGGAGCGTTTCGCAAACGCCGACAACATGACCGACCGCATTGCGGCGCTGTCAACACTGGCGCACGGCGGATTCGCCGAACGCGTCGCCGCTTTCGCCGCCTTCCACGATCGCTACCGCGACGATCCGCTGGTTCTCGACAAGTGGTTCACACTCCAGTCGGTCGTGCCATTGCCCGAAACGCTCAACGATGTCCGGCGACTGATGGACCACGCGGCCTACTCGAACACCAATCCCAACCGCATCCGCGCGCTGATCGGCGGTTTCGCCGGCGGCAACCAGACGCAGTTCAACCGCAAGGATGGCGCCGGCTATGATTTCGTCGCCGGCTTCGTTCTCGACCTCGACAAGCGGAACCCGCAGACCGCGGCGCGCCTCCTCGTCAACTTCCGCTCGTGGAGGGCGCTGGAGCCGGGCCGCAGGGCCCTCGCCGAGGCCGCGCTCCGCCGCATCGCCGACGCGACCGACCTCTCGCCCGACACGCGGGACATCATTACGCGCACCTTGGCGTAATGACGGGCTGGGTGGATGTCCCTCTGCACGGTTAGCGACGGGAAGGCGGTATCGGCCTACGTGTCAACACCCGGTCGGCGATGAAGACCCAGGCTTCACCCAGCGGACTCGCGGAGCGCAATCCCATCGGCGAATGGATGGGTTTGGTGGTGCTGGTCACCGCATCCTTGCCGACCGATCCTAGCACTAAAAGTAGCGTGACGAGCCATTTACAATCATCAAAATGGCGCTTCTCCGCCCCCCGCGCAAATTCCATCGTCGTTAACCATTTCTTACTGGACAACGCGATTCGGCTCGATTCAAATGAAGTGATTCGGGGGTGGCGTAACCCGGAAGGCGCTGAAACTATAGCGCATATTGCTGGCGAAAGGGGGCCTCGCATGGCGCGGGCAGAGGCGGTCGAGCCGTCTGTCGCGAAGCGGTCGCTGTTGTCCGGGATCAGGTTCCCGCGCAAGGCCGCTGTCTCGGGCCACGCCCGCCTACTCGCCCGTCCCGCTTATCAGCGGTTGCTTGCCGCCGAGCCGCTCCTCCGCCGCCTGATCCCGATCCTTATCGTGATTTTCCTGGTGATCGTCGGCCTGGCCCGCTTCATCGAGCTCTACCAGCTTCGCAGCGCGCGCGAAGACGATGCGCGCGAAAGCATGGGCCTGACAGCCACCGTCCTGGCGAATGCGCTCGCCGAGGCCGGTCACGGCAGTACGCCCTCGAACATCGAATTCCTCAATGCCCTCGCCGACGCGCTCCCACCGGGTGCTACCAGCGACGGCCGGCGCATCTACGTCGCGGATCCCGACGGCATCATCGTTGCCACCGCTCCCCGCGACCTCGACCGCGAGGGCATTCCGCTGACCGATATTCTCGGCGAAGCCCAGCCGCTCACCATTTTCGGCGAGCGCGCCGGCGTCCTCGAGATCACGCTGCCCGACGAGACCGAGGCGCTGGCGACCGTCCACCATATTGCTGGCGGTCCGAGCGCCGTCGCCATCGTCACACCGCTCAGCAGCGTCCTCGACGACTGGCGGGCCGATGTGTCGCTCAACGTCGCCATCTTCATCGGCACCAGCGCCATCCTGCTCGTCATCCTCTATGGCTACTTCGCCCAGTCGAGCCGCGCGATCGAGGCCGACGAGATCTACTCCGCCACCCATGAGCGTTTCGAGACCGCTCTGATGCGCGGTCGCTGCGGCCTGTGGGATTGGGACCTCGCGCGCGGCCGCATGTTCTGGTCGCGGTCGATGTTCGAGATCGTCGGGCAGGAGCAACGCGACGACCTGATCGGCTTCGGGGAAGTGGCGCGCATGATCCACCCCGACGACGGCGACCTGATGGCATTGGCCGAGTCGCTCTACGAGAAGAACGAGGCGACGGTCGACCGGATGTTCCGGATGCGCCATGCCGACGGCCGCTGGATCTGGCTCCGGGCGCGTGCCGAGCTCGTCGATCGTGATTCCGGCGAGCCGCACCTGATCGGAATCGCCGTCGACGTGACTGAACAGATGCGTCTGGTCGAGCGTTCCAAGACCGCCGACATCCGCCTTCGTGACGCGATCGAGACGATTTCCGAAGCATTCGTGCTCTGGGATGCCGACAACCGTCTCGTGATGTGCAATTCCAAGTATCAGCAGCTCCACGGCATGCCGGATTCAGCCCTCATTCCCGGCACGCCTTACGCCGACGTGATCGCCGCCGGCCGGAAGCCTTTGGTCCGCGCCCAGGTCGTTACCGACGGCCGGCCCGAGGAAGGTGCGCGCAGCTTCGAACTGCAGCTCGAGGACGGCCGTTGGCTGCAGATCAACGAACGCCGCACCAAGGACGGCGGCTTTGTTTCGGTCGGCACCGACATCACGCAGTTGAAGCGCCACGAGGCCAAGCTGATCGACGGCGAGCGCCGACTGATGGCCACTATCGCCGACCTCCGCCAGTCGCGCCAGAAGCTCGAGCTTCAGGCCCAGCAGATGGTCGAGCTGGCCGAAAAGTATGCGGAGGAGAAGGACCGCGCCGAGGACGCTAACCGCGCCAAGTCAGAGTTCCTCGCCAACATCAGTCATGAGCTGAGAACCCCCCTGAACGCCATCATCGGCTTCTCGGAGATCATGCAGTCCGGCATGTTCGGGGCGCTCGGATCCGCCAAGTACCAGGAGTACTGCCGCGACATCAATCAGAGCGGTGCCTATCTCCTCGGCGTCATCAATGACATCCTCGACATGTCGCGGATCGAGGCCGGCCGCATGGTGCTCGACCTCGAGGACCTGGTCCTCGACGGCATCGTCGAGGAGTCGATCCGTATCGTCCAGACTCAGGCGGACGCGCAGAAGATCGAGGTGGTCACCGATGTCGGCAAGAACCTCCGCATGCGCGGCGACCGGAAGGCACTGAAGCAGATCATGCTCAACCTGCTCTCCAACGCCGTCAAATTCACCCCGCCCGGCGGTCACATCACCGTCCGGGCTCGCACGACCGGGACCGCCGTCACCTTCTCCGTCGAGGACACCGGTATCGGCATCCCCAAGGAAGCGCTCAAGAAGCTCGGCCGGCCCTTCGAGCAGGTGGGCAACCAGTTCACCAAGAGCCACCGCGGTTCCGGCCTCGGCCTGGCCATCACATCGTCCCTGGCCGAGCTCCATGGCGGTGCGATGCGCATCCGTTCGCGCGAGGGCCACGGAACGATCGTTTCCGTGCGGCTCCCGGTTGATCCGGCTCCGCCGACGCTGGCGCCCTCCGACGAACTCGCTGCGGAAGAGCCGCCCGACCGCGCCGTACGCGCCTAACCGCCGGATGGCGGCAACGCCGCGCAGAGCGCCCTGAACTCGGCGAACGCCTCCGCGGTCCCCTCGGAAGGCAGCGCGAAGTCCACCCCGGTTCCGGTGACGGCAAGCGAACGCGCTTCGCCCAGAACGTCGAGCGTGACGAGATCAAAGGGGGCGGAGTATTCCCACTCGCCGTACATCTGGCCGAAGGCGATCTCGGGGAAGTATCCCGACAGGGGCACCTTGTTGGGGTCGCCGTCGGCGATCACGGAAATCTGCACCGCCTCGCCGCCGGCAATCGCCCGACCGAGCGCCGCGGCGTCGATACCCGAGACGGTCGCGTCCCAGCGCTCACCTGGGATGCAGGTCATGACGAAGCGCCAGTATGGCTCCGGCGAGTCGACTTCCTCCGCCGGCAGGGCAGCGAGCGACCCTCCCCCGCCCTCGACGGGATAGACCCGCCAGACGTCCTCGCCCCGGGCGAGGGCCGGTGCGATCGCGGTAAGGCCGGCGAGAAGCATTACCGAGCCGCACAATCCCCGGAGCGTCATGATCCCTCCTCATCGCCCTTGCTGGACCATACCGGGAAGCATGGCCGTCACCATGAACTCCACCATACCTGATCGTGTGAGGTCCCGCGTGCTCCTTGCTTCCGGATCGCGCGCTCGTAATCGCCGGCGCCCGACGACATCTTTCCGCCGTCCGTCATTCCCCGTCTCCATTCTCGGGCAACACTCCGATCATCCGCTCGAAGCTGGCGCGTACCGCCGTTTGGGTATCGCGAAGGTGCTGGTCGAGCGTCGCGAAGTCGGGGAGTTCGCCCGCGCGCGCCAGCAGCTCAAGAAGGCCGCGCGGTGCATTCTCGGGGACGAACAGTCCATCGACGCAGAGGCGGAGCACCTGCGTCAACGCCTGGTAGAGGCGGAGCGCGGGGAGAAGGATTTCTGCTTCGCGCGGCGGGATCAGGCCGGCTTTCGCGGCGTTGACCAGAACCGTCTCGGTCTCCGGCGAGAGTATGCCGGGATGGGTCGCACCATGGATCAGCTGCAGGTATTGGGCGATGAACTCTATGTCGACCAGGCCGCCCGGCGCCTGCTTCAGATCCCACGCGCCCTCCCCGCCCTTCTCCGCCGCGATCATGCTGCGCATTTCGAGCACGTCGGCGCGCACCTTTTCGGCATTGCGCTTGTGCGTGAGCGCCTTGCCGATCACCCAGTCGATCTTGCTCATGATCCGCTTGTCGCCGGCGATCGCCCGCGCCCGGGTGAGCGCCATGTGTTCCCAGGTCCAGGCGTCCTTTGCCTGG
>DASSPO010000151.1:0-3538 GCA_035699585.1 Bauldia sp. | reverse complement strand
GAGAATCTGCTCACGAGTGTAGCCCGCTCGCGCGAAGTCCCACACCGCCGCGACAGGTACGCGTGTGCCGGCAAAGACAGGAGAGTTTTGAGCTACGAACCGATTGCGGATTATTCGGCCGACGTCTCCACTCCGATCATTGAATTCTATAATTGCGCGTCGCGCATTCTCTATGGCCACCTTCAAAGGAATGTCCGCCACGTATTGATTCGTCGTAATCTCGCGCTTGCGGTGTGTCTCAGGTTCTTTGAAAACCACACGGCGATTGAGCACGTATAGTGTCGTGGCAGTCCAGCGATCTTCGCCTAGGTGACTGAGTGCCCGTCCAACCTTTTTCAACTCCGACAAGGTCACTTTGTGAATGTTGCGGAGCGCATTCAATACCCGGAGGTTCACCAGATCCTTGAAGGAATAGACGTGACTGAAGGGTGATCGACCGCCATCATCATATGAAGGGCGAATGAAACCGTCCCTGCGCCATCTGCGGAGCTGCGACGCAGACAGACCGGTCAATCGCTCGACCTGAACCTCGCTGAATGCGCCAATCACGTTTGAGCTAACCATCGCTGACATCTACTCCGCATCGTTGAAATATTCCAAACCCAAACGGAGGTTCCTCGTGCACCCTGCGCGTGAAACGAAAAAGGGCCGCCCCACTGGGACGGCCCTTTGATCGAGATGGTTGAGAGTAGAACCCGCCCCCACCGAAGCTTGGCTTCAGCAGGTGTTAAACGGGTCCGGCCGTCCCCCGGACGGCCGGCTTCCGTTTACCCCAGCATTTCCTGCTCGAGCTTCTTGGCCATTTCCTCATGAGCGGTCACGGCAATCCCCCGGATTGCCGCGCTGCGCTCATTCTCCGACGGCCAGGGCCGCCCTCGAACATCGAACAGATGGCCCATATGAAAAGGGCCGCCCCGACGGGACGGCCCTTTGGTCGAGATGGTTGGGCCTAACCCAACATCTCTTGTTCCAATTTCTTGGCCATTTCCTCGATGTTCTCGGGCGGCCAGCCGGGGATGTCCATGCCGAGCCTCAGCCCCATCGACGCCAGCACTTCCTTGATCTCGTTCAGGGACTTGCGGCCGAAGTTGGGGGTGCGGAGCATCTCCGCCTCGGTCTTCTGGACGAGGTCGCCGATGTAGATGATGTTGTCGTTCTTCAGGCAGTTGGCGCTGCGCACCGACAGCTCGAGCTCGTCGACCTTCTTGAGCAGGTAGCGGTTGAGCTGGTTGGTGTCGGCCGCGATCTGCTCGGCCGCCATCGGCGCGCCGCCCACCATCGCCGGCTGCGGCGCCCGGATCGCGCCTTCCTCGAAGTGGACGAACAATTGCAGCTGGTCCTGGAGGATCCGCGCCGCATAGCCCAAGGCGTCCTCGGGGCTGATCGTGCCGTCGGTCTCGATGGTCAGGGTCAATTTGTCGTAGTCGAGCTCCTGGCCGACGCGGGTGTTCTCCACCTTGTAGGCGACCTGGCGCACCGGGCTGTAGAGCGCGTCGACCGGGATCAGGCCGATCGGCGCGTCGGCCGGGCGGTTGGCCTGGCTCGGCACATAGCCTTTGCCGACGTCGGCGGTCAGCTCCATGTTCAGGGTCGCGCCCTCGTCGAGGTGGCAGATCAGCTGGTCGGGGTTGGTGACCTCGATGTCGCCGGTGGTCGCGATCATGCCGGCGGTGACGTCGGTCGGGCCGGTCGCCGACAGCTGCAGCCGCTTGGGCCCCTCGCCTTCCATCCTGAGCGCGATCTGCTTGACGTTGAGGACGATGTCGGTGACGTCCTCGCGCACTCCCGTCAGGGACGAGAATTCGTGCAGCACGCCCTCGATCTTGATCGAGGTGATCGCGGCGCCCTGCAGCGACGACAAGAGCACCCGGCGCAGCGAGTTGCCGAGAGTCATTCCGAAGCCGCGCTCGAGCGGCTCGGCGACGAACGAGGCGCGGCGGCGGGCGTCGCCGCCGATCTTGCGCTCGAGGGCGTTGGGCTTCTTGAGTTCCTGCCAATTCTTTGCGTTGACGGCCATTTGTCTTCCTGCCCTTGGGCGGGGAGCTCCCCGCCGGTAAAATCTACAAAACCAGGGCGGCCGCGGCGGGCCGCCCATCGCGCCCGATCAGACGCGCCTGCGCTTGCTCGGCCGGACCCCGTTGTGCGGGATCGGGGTGACGTCGCGGATCGAGGTGATCTGGAAGCCGACCGCCTGCAGCGCCCGAAGCGCGCTCTCGCGGCCCGAGCCGGGGCCCTTGACCTCGACCTCGAGCGTCCGCACGCCATGGTCGGCGGCCTTCTTGCCGGCGTCCTCGGCGGCGACCTGGGCCGCGTAGGGCGTCGACTTGCGGCTGCCCTTGAAGCCCATCATGCCGGCGCTCGACCAGGCGATCGCATTGCCCTGCGCGTCGGTGATGGTGATCATCGTGTTGTTGAAGCTGGCGTTGACGTGCGCGACACCGGCGGTGATGTTCTTGCGCTCCCGCCGACGGAGGCGCTGGGGTGCTTGGGCCATGGGTCCTACGATCCTCTAAATCCGTTTGCCCTTGTTTCTTCCGAAGCCCCGAAGGGCTTGTCGAAGGGCTGTCCTGTTGCTGCCGAGCGAGAAGTGTCTCGCGACCATCCCCCGGATGATCCCTCGCTTACTTCTTCTTTCCGGCGATCGGCTTGGCCTTGCCCTTGCGGGTGCGCGCGTTGGTGTGGGTGCGCTGGCCGCGGACCGGCAGGCCCTTGCGGTGGCGAAGCCCCCGGTAGCAGGCGAGGTCCATCAACCGCTTGATGTTCATCGCCGTCTCGCGCCTGAGGTCGCCCTCGACATTGTGGTCGGAGTCGATCGTCTCGCGGATGTGGAGCACTTCCTGGTCGCTCAGGTCCTGGACCCGCTTTTCCGGCCCGATCCCGAGCTTCTCGGTGATCTGCCTGGCCTTGCTCCGGCCGATTCCGTGGATGTAGGTCAGCGCGATCTCGACGCGCTTGTTGGTGGGTATGTTAACGCCGGCGATACGGGCCATTCTCGATCCTCTTTTAGCTCCACGGGCGGGGAAATTCCGCGCCCATCTCCTCGCTAGTCACCCGGTTTCAAGCGAAAAACCGACGCGCGCACGAATGCGCCGCCGGGAACCGGTTGATCGGGATGAGTTGCAAATAGGAATATGACGGGGCCGAGTCAAGCGAAGCGGGAGCAGCGATTGCCGCGGCCCGGACAGCCGGATAGAGCCGCCCGCACGATGGAGCGGCTGACCCACGATCAACCCCTGCCCGAGCGGCTTCGCGCCGGCATCGTCGCGCTTGGCAATTTCGACGGCTTCCACCTCGGCCACCAGGCGGTCGTCGGCCGCGCCGTCGCCCGCGGCCACCACGAGCGGCGGCCGGTGATCGTCGCCACTTTCGACCCGCACCCGGTCAAGTTCTTCAAGCCCGAGGTGCCGCCGTTCCGGCTGACCAGCCTCGACCAGCGCGAACGGCTGTTCGCCCATGCCGGCGCCGACGCGATGCTGGTGTTCCGCTTCGACCAGCAGCTCGCCGCGACCAGCGCCGAGGATTTCGTCGCCGAGCTGCT
>DASSPO010000150.1:0-3480 GCA_035699585.1 Bauldia sp. | reverse complement strand
CTGGGGATCGAGGAAGGCGACGGCGCAGGCGTAGCCCTTGAGGTCGGTTTCGGCGAGCGTTCCGTGGCCGACATTGTAGTGGTCGAGATAGGCGTCGCGGATCTGCCCGCCCTGGCCGAGCCCGTTCCACAGGGCCGCCACCGACTCGACCGAATAGCCGGGCAGGCCGTAGGTCTTCGAGAAGACATAGGCCTCGCGCCAGTCTCCGTTGACGGGGGAAAGCTCGGGGAGATTGGCGAGGTAGATGGTGGTGAAGTCCTTCGGCTGGCCGGTCGCGAGGTCATAACTGAACATCTGGAAGCCCGGATTCTGCCCAAAGATCGGGCTGATCGCCGGCACCACCTTGTCGATCTCGACCGGCTTGCCCGCATCATCGAGAAGCAGCCGGTAGTCGTCGAAATGAACGTGGCCGGAGAAGCTCGTATCGATGATGCCGGCATACTCCCGGATGAGGTCCACGAACGCGGCGGAGAACTCGTCCTTCATGAAGGGCACGACCTTGGCCGGGCAGGAGTCGGCCTTGGAATGCTCGGTCGAATAGGGATCGATCCCCCACGGGATGTGGTGGGCCATCCACACCCTGCCGCCGGCCGCCTTCTGCGCGGCGAGCGTCGCCCTCAGCCAGTCCATCTGCTGGCGGCCGCCGGCGAGCCCGTCCTTGCCGCAGGCATTCTGATAGCGCTCGGACCAGAGCACATCGTTGACGACGAGGATCAGCGTGTTGGGCACCGTCGGGTGGCGCGCCGCATAGTACCCGCCCGCGGCATAGGTCGCGTCGAAGTCGGCCGCGACGAGATCGGCGCCGACGAGCCTCCGCGCCGTATCGCGGGTCGCGGCGAGATAGCCGCCGCCCGGCTCGATCTCGTAGTCGCCGCAGTCGGAATCGTTGTTGCCGAGCGCGATGATCACCGGCTTCCCGGCGAGCGCGCCGGCGATCGCCTCGGCGACGAATATCGTCGTGCGCTGGGCGAAGACCCGCTGCGCCTGCGAGCCCAGGGGCACCCCGAGCGCCTTGACGGTCGCGTCCTCGAAACCGTGGGAGAGGAGGTCGCCGGTGACGATGGCGAAGTCGGCATTGGCCGCGGTCCTGGTCAGGGCGGCGAGAGCGGACGAGAAGAGGACGTGGTTGGTGTCCTTGCCGTATTGCGACGCCGGCCCGGGCGGCAGCGCGGCAAAGCGGGCCATCCAGTGCTCGGCGTCGGTGGCGGCCAATGTTTCGGCAAGGCCCTCGGGGTCGAAGGGATCGAAGTGAATGTCGGAGACGAGCGCGAAGGTGCCGGTGCCCATTTCCGCCGGCGCCGCCGGTGCGGCGAGGGCCACGCCTGTGACGACCGTCGCAGCCGCGGGCAAGAGCTTGAGGTAACGCAGCATGGATCGCCTCCGTCCGGGTCGGGGAGAGGCTAGCCGTGGCGCGGGCAATTGCAATCGCCGCTGCCCTCCTTCCCCGCCGTGCGAGACTCGGCGATAAGGGCGCAAACGTCGGAGGTCATGAAAATGGTGGCGTGGATCGTACTTGCGATCGCCGCGGTGATCGTCGTCATCGGCGTCTTCCTCTACAACCGGCTGGTCCGAACCCAGCAGATGGCGAACGAGGGCTGGAGCGGCATCGACGTGCAGCTCAAGCGCCGAGCCGATCTCATCCCGAACCTCGTCGACACCGTGAAGGGTTACGCCAGCCACGAGCGGACCCTGTTCGACGAGGTCACGCGGCTCCGGGCGGAGGCGGCGCGCATCCGCCAGGACGACGTGACCGCGCGCGGGGCGGCGGAAGGCAAGCTGTCCGCCGCCGTCGGGCAGCTTCTCGCCCTGGCCGAGGCCTATCCCGACCTCAAGGCGAGCGAGAATTTCGGAAAGCTCCAGACCGAGCTCGCAACGGTCGAGGACGAGATCCAGATGGCACGGCGCTACTACAATGGCGCGGTCCGGAACCTAAACATCATGGTCGAGTCCTTCCCGAGCAACTTCGTCGCCCAGCTTTTCGGCTTCCGGCTCAGGGACTATTTCGAGATCGAGGACGGCGACCGCGCCGTCCCCCAACTCGCGTTCAAGGGCTGACGGCGATGTCGTGGATCGCGAGACTTGCACTGTCGGTCCTCGTCCTGGCGGCGTCCGTGGCGGGCGGCCGGGCGGCGGAGCAGATTCTCTCATTCGATTCCAATGTCGTGGTCCGCAGCGACGGCGTGCTCGACGTGACCGAGACGATCAGGGTGAGGGCGGAAGGCGCCGAGATACGGCGCGGGATCTACCGCGACTTCCCGCTCACCTTCGAGGACGACGACGGAACCGTGCACCGCGTCACCTTCGATGTCGTCTCGGTGAGGAAGGACGGCCTGCCGGAGCCTTATCATACCAACTCGAACCGCGAAGGCATCCGCATCTACATGGGCGATGCCGAGACGTTCCTGTCGCCCGGCGAATACACCTACGAGCTCCGCTATACGACCGGCCGCCAGATCCGGTTCTTCCCGGATCACACCGAGCTCTTCTGGAACGTGACCGGGAACGACTGGTCCTTCCCGATTCTTGCGGCAACGGTGCGCGTCGCCCTGCCCGGCGGCCAGCCGCCGGTCCGGTGGACCGCCTACACCGGCTACTACGGCGAGCGCGGGGACGACTACGAGGGCCGCATTCTCGGGGACAACACGCTCGAGGTCTCGACCACGCGCACGCTGGCGCCGCGGGAGGGATTTTCGGTGGTCGTCGAGATACCCGCCGGGCTGGTCGCCCCGCCGGGCGGCATGCAGGGATTCTGGTACTGGTTCATCGACAACAAGCGCTTCGTCATCGGCGGCCTCGGATTCGTCGGCGTGCTCGGCTTCTACCTCGCCGCATGGAACGCCGTCGGCCGCGATCCGCCGAAGGGAGTCGTCATCCCGCTGTTCCATCCGCCAAAGGGCATCTCGCCGGCGCTCGCCGGCTACATCGACAACTGGGGCTGGAGCGAGGGCGGCTGGCGAAATTTCACCGCCGCGACGCTGTCGCTCGCCACCAAAGGGCTGCTCGTCTTCAACGATTCGGGCGACAACATCGTGCTCACCCGCACCGACAAGCCGGAGCCGGTCGGCGAGGACGCGTTGCCGCCGGGCGAGAAGGTGATCTTCGACTGGGTCGAGCGCCGTAACGGCGAGGTGAGCATCGACAAGGCGAACGGCGCGAGCCTTGCGAGCACGTTCACGAGTTTCAAGTCGCGGATCGAGAACGAGAACCGCAACCGGTTTTTTCGGCGCAACCTCGGGTACTTCACGATCGGCGTGGTCCTCACCCTGGTCGCGCTGGCGCTCGTGCTCATCTTCGGCGATCTCGACGAAGGCGAGATCGGCATCCTCATCGCCTGCGGGTTCGCCGGGTTCTTCCTCGGCATCTTCGTGGTTCCGCTGGTGCGAGCCATCTTCGGATCGCGCGGCGGCCGGTCGGTGATCTTCATCGCACTCCAGCTCGTGGTCATCGGCTACATCGGGGTGACGCTCATCTCGACCATGA
>DASSPO010000149.1:0-24645 GCA_035699585.1 Bauldia sp. | reverse complement strand
TTCCGGAGAAGATCGAAATCAGCCGGGCTCAGGAGGCCTTCGACGAGTCAGGCGAGCTTATTGCCGAAGCGCCGGCAAAGCTTCTCAAGTCGCTCTGCCGTCATCTCGTCGACCTGTCGCGCCGGCTTGCGGACTGATCTTCGGCCGCAGCCTTCGGGTGGCTATGCCGGCGGGGCGACGGCCCTTCTTCTCGCCATCTGGTCGGCAAGCGTGTACCAACCCACGCCGGCGAGGACGAGCGCCGCGCCGATGACGTCGAACAGCGTCAGCGACTCGCCGAGAATGAGCACGGCGAGTGCGATGGTCATGACCGGCGAGAGTGTGCCGATGGTGGCGTTGGCCTGCGGCGAGATGCGATGGAGCGCCGCGTTCAGGAAGAAGGTCGGCAGAACGGTCGAGCCGATCGCGATGAACAGGCTGAGGAGCAGTACGCGCTCACCGACGAGCAGCGCGGACGGCGGGTGGGTCAGAAAGAACTGCGTCAGGGCGCCGGCCGCCGCGCCGGTCATCGCGATGCAGGTGAAGAGCGCCGGTCCGACCGTCGCAATCAGCGGCTTCGCGAAGAGCTGGTAGAGGGCGAAGGCGATGGCTGCAGCAAGGATCAGACCGGCGCCGATCGCCGCATCCGGCCCGACGGTGGTTACCTTTTCGCCGAAGATCACGGCAAGCCCGACGTAGCTGACCAGAATCGCGAGGACGGCGCGGAGCCGCATCCTCTGGCCGAAGAACATCGCTCCGAGAATGACGACGAAGAGCGGATAGGTGAACAGGATCAGGCGCTCGAACTGGGCGGAAATGTATTCGAGCCCGAGGAAGTCGGTATAGCTCGCAAACCAGTAGCCGAGCAGCCCGACAAAAAGGGCGGCGACGGCCTGGCGTCTCGGCGGCAGCTTCATCCCGTTCCGCAAACGGTCGCCCGCCGCAAGCGCGCCGATGACCAGGTAGAACGGCAAGGCCAACAGCATGCGAAGCGCGAGCAGCGTCTCTGCGTCGACTGGTGTCGTCGTATCGGCATAGGCGAGCTTGATGGCGATGGCCTTGATCGAGAAAAGAAGGGCGCCGACAAGGGCAAAGACGTAGCCCATCTCGACGTAGCCGGGCGGATGCGAGGATGCCGGCGGCGGCGGCGCCTCGACGGGCCTTTCGGGGATGGGAGGTTGATCGAAGGGCATGTGCCGGTCGCTTCGCGCTTATTGCGGCGCCGAAAGATTGCGTCGTGGGAGGACCGGCGCGACCTTCGGCGCGCAGGTCGGTCGTCGGTGCGTCAGACGCCGTCCCTTCGCGCGGGCACGCGATGGAGACCGAGGGTCTTGGCCGGCATCGTCATGCCTGGTTCTGTACCACGGACGCGCGCCGGCGCCAGAACAAAAGAGGGGCCCGAAGCCGGGCCCCAGTTTTCTCAGGGAGGGAGAGGGAACGGAAGCCGGGAGGATGGCCTCCATTCGCCGGCAATCCTATGGGATGCGTCCTGAAGACAGCCTGAAGCGCGCGTTTAGCCGGCATTCACGCCCTGGGATGTGCCGCCTGGTAGGCCGCCATCAACCGATCGGTGTCAACCTCCGTATAGATCTGGGTCGTCGACAGGCTGGCGTGCCCAAGCAGCTCCTGGATGGCGCGGAGGTCGCCGCCATTGGCGAGGAGGTGCGTCGCGAAGGAGTGGCGGAGCGCATGGGGCGTCGCCGACGCCGGCAGGCCCAGCGACGAGCGAAGCCCTTGCATAGCCCGCTGCACGATCCGCGGGTTAAGGCGGCCGCCCTCGGCGCCGACGAAAAGCGGGCCGGACGGGCCGGGCTGCCAGGGGCAGAGCCGGAGATATTCGGCGATGGCGGCGGCTACCGACGGGAGCACGGGCACGATCCGCTGCTTTCCGCCCTTGCCCGTGACCCGGATCGCGTCGTTGGCTGTCCGCGGCGCCTCGGCGCGTGAGAGCCCAAGCGCCTCGGAGATGCGGAGGCCGCAGCCGTAAAGGAGCGCGAAGATCGCCGTATTCCGGGCCGCAATCCACGGTTCCTCGTCGAGCGCCTCGGCGCGGTCGGCTACTTTCATGGCCGCCTCCGGCGCCAGCGGACGGGGGAGAGTTCGCTTCTGCCGTGGCGGGCGGATAGCCCGAAACGCCGCGCCGTTGGCATTGCCCTCGCGCTCGAGATAGCGGACCAGCGACCGGATCCCCGCGATCCCGCGGGCGACCGTCCGGGATCCGGCGCCGCCTTCCCGCCGTGCGGCGAGAAAAGCCCTGATATCGCCTACCCTCAGGGACGCCAGGTCGGCCACCCGCGGCGGTCCGCCGAGATGCGTGGTCAGAAACGACAGGAACTGCTCGACATCACGCGAATAGGCTTCGACGGTCTTGGTCGCGAGCCGCCGCTCGTGGGCGAGATGGCGCCGCCAACGCTCGACTGCCCTTAGCAGATCGGGCTTCGCAAAGACGAGCGGCGACTGTGGCGGAACGACCATGGCTCTGCCTCCTGCAGGCACCCATCCACGCCGGCTTCGGTTTATGAATGGTTAATAAGGGGTTTGCGGCACCCTACTCTTGGGCAAACGCTTGGCAGGCGTATGATGCTCGCCGGCAAAGACCACGCGGGGGGACCATGCTGAGCAATATCGAGATCGCCCGAACGGCGAAACCGAAACCCATCGTCGAGGTGGCGCACAGCCTCGGGATTCCGCGCGAGGCGGTTTACAACTACGGGCCCTTCAAGGCCAAGATCGACCTCGGCTGGATCAACCGTCTCGATCGGCCCAACGGCAGGCTGGTGCTGGTCACGGCCATCACTCCGACCACCGCGGGAGAAGGCAAGACCACGACCACCGTTGGGCTCGGCGACGCGTTGAACCGAATCGGCAAGAAGACGGTGATCTGCCTCCGCGAGCCCTCGCTGGGCCCCTGCTTCGGGATGAAAGGCGGTGCGGCCGGCGGCGGCTACTCGCAAGTGATCCCCATGGAGGACATCAACCTTCACTTCACCGGCGATTTCTCCGCGATCGCGGCCGCGAACAACCTGCTCGCCGCCATGGTCGACAACCACATCTATTGGGGCAACGCGCTCGGCATCGACCAGCGCCGGGTTACCTGGCGCCGGGTGGTCGACATGAACGACCGGGGGCTGCGTGAGATCGTCTCCTCGCTTGGCGGCGTCGCCAACGGCTTCCCCCGCGAGGATGGCTTCGACATCGTCGTTGCTTCCGAGGTGATGGCGATCTTCTGCCTCGCGACCGGCCTCGACGACCTGGTCGAGCGGCTTGGGCGCATCGTCGTTGCCGAGACGCGTGACAAGAAGCCGGTGACCGCCCGCGACCTGAGCGCCCACGGCGCGATGTCGGTCCTTCTCAAGGACGCGCTGTCGCCGAACCTCGTCCAGACCATCGAGGGCAACCCGGCATTCGTCCATGGCGGGCCCTTTGCCAACATCGCCCACGGCTGCAATTCCGTCGTTGCGACCCGTGCCGGGCTCAAGCTCGGCGAGTTCGTTGTGACCGAGGCGGGCTTCGGCGCCGATCTTGGTGGCGAGAAGTTCTTCGATATCAAGTGCCGGATGGCCGGCCTCCATCCCGATGCGGCGGTGGTTGTGGCAACGGTCCGGGCGCTCAAGATGCATGGCGGTGTGGGCAAGGACGACCTCGCGGTCGAGAACGTCGCCGCCGTCCGCAAAGGAGCCGCCAACCTTGTCCGCCACATTCAGAACGTGAAGCGCTACGGCGTTCCCGTCGTCGTGGGCGTCAACCGGTTCGCCCATGACACCGATAGTGAACTGGCGGCGGTTCGGGAGGAAGCACGGGCCGAGGGCGTCACGGCGGTCGTCTGCACGCACTATGCCGACGGCTCCAAGGGAGCCGAGGAACTTGCCCGCCACGTGGTCCGCCTCGCGGAGTCGGGCGCCGCTCAGTTCGCGCCCCTCTATCACGACGACATGCCCCTCTTCGCCAAGATCGAGACCATTGCCAAGGAGCTCTACGGTGCCAGCGAGGTGGTCGCCGACAAGTCGATCCGCGATCAGCTCCGGGGATATGAAGCGGCGGGCTACCGGCATCTCCCCATCTGCATGGCGAAGACCCAGTATTCCTTCTCGACCGACCCTGCGCTCAAGGGGGCGCCGTCACACCATGTCGTGCCGATCCGCGAGGTTCGACTCTCCGCTGGCGCAGGCTTCGTCGTCGTGATCTGCGGAGAGATCATGACCATGCCCGGCCTGCCCCGAGTGCCCGCGGCGGAGGCGATCCGCCTCGACGCGGAGGGGAACGTGGTGGGACTATTCTGACACTGCGCTGTGCCGTGGCTCGCAGCCGGCGCGAGCAACCGGTCTAAATCCGGTCAGGTTGACCCGAGTCGTAATGCCGCCGCGCCTCCTTGATCGACCCGTGGTTCTCCACGGCCCATTGGGTCAGGCCTTCGAGCCGGTCCAGCAATGAACGACCCAAATCCGTGAGCTCATACTCGACCTGAGGCGGGTTGGTCGGGAAGACCCGGCGGGAGATCAGCCCGTCGCGCTCGAGATGGCGGAGCGTCACTGCAAGCATGCGCTGGGAAATGTCGCCGATCGCCCGCTTCAGGGCATTGAAGCGGTAAGGACCGTTCGCGCCGAGGAGAAGGATCACCAGCACGCTCCAGGCGTCTCCAATCCGGTCGAGTACATCGCGAACCGGACATTTCTCCGCCTCGGCCGTGTCTTTCGCGACACGCCAGATCGACGGATCGCCACCGGGCGAGGACGAGATTTCCAACGATTCCATGGTGGTTCCCGCGGTGTAACCAGGTGATTGCAACGTGCGTCCTTCACAACCCGGCATCATTCACGCATCTAGTCACTATTCGTAACCACCATAGGAATGCAAGTCATGTCCACGCCTGTTCTCCTCGTAAGCGGCGCCTCCGGCCGGCTCGGCCGCCGCGTCGTCGAGCTTCTGCTTGAGAGGAAGTCCGGCCACGTCATCGCCGGCACTCGCGACCCGGCCAAGCTTGTCGACCTCGCCGCCAAGGGCGCCGAGGTTCGCGCGCTCGATTTCGACCGACCTGAGACGTTTGCCACGGCTTTTGCCGGCGTCGAGCGTGCCCTCATCATCTCCACCGATCGGGTCGACGTGCGCAAGCAGCCGCAACGCGCCGCCGTCGAAGCCGCGGCCAAGGCCGGCGTCAAGCACGCCGTCTACACGTCGGCATTGACGCCGAGACCGTCGGAGACCAACGCCATCAGCGACTCCCATTTCTGGACCGAGCAGGCTCTCGCGGCGAGCCCGATGGGCTGGACGGTGCTCAGGAACGGTATCTACGCCGACACGATCCTGTTCGGGCTGCCGAATGCACTGAAGACCGGCCAGATGTTCTCGGCGACCGGCCATGCGGGACGCAACTACGTCACCCGAGAAGACTGTGCTGAGGTCGCCGCTGCAGCGCTGGCTTCAGGCTTCGACGGCTGCCGCATCCTCGATGTGACCGGCCCTCGCCCGGTGACCCACGAGCAGATCGCCGCCTGGGTGAGCGAGTTGAGCGGCCGCAACGTTGCTCATGTACCACTGCCGCCGGACGGATTGCGGCACGCCCTGTTGGCCGCTGGTCTTCCCCGCCCCTACGTCGAGGGCCTCGTGGGCTTCGATATCGACACCGCCGAGGGCTTTCATGCCATCACCACGCCCGTGGTAAAGGATCTGACCGGGCGTGTTCCGACTGGCGTTGAGGATTTCCTCAGGGCAAATGTTTCGGCAATCCGCGCCGCGGCGTAGATGCGGCGCGGAACCCGGCCTCTTGCCGGAGCCTGGCAGAAGCCCAGATTCGTGCGTCCGGACGTTGGTTCAATGAGGAGGCCCTACCGATGCAGACATGGATCCGCGCCGCCCTGGTCGGGGCGGCGCTCTTCGCCGGCGGAGCGGCCGCGGCGCTCGCCCACCACGGCTGGGACTGGACCTTGGATGAGGACTTCGTCCTCGATGGCACCATAGAGGAGATATACCTCGGCAATCCGCATGCCGCGCTCAAAGTGACATCGGGAGGGAACCTCTGGCAGGTTGATTTGGCGCCTCCGTCGCGTACCGCCGCCGCCGGATTCGTCGAAGGCGTCGCCAAGGTCGGTGACGCCGTTACCGCCTACGGCCACCGATCCAAGGACATGAACGAGTATCGCATGAAGGCGGAGCGGATCAGGATCAATGGCGTCAACTACGACGTCTACCCGAACGACCTGCCGTCATAACCATCCGTTATGGAGGCGATCCTTGAGGCGATCGGCTCATCCGGCGCCGCCACATTCCTGCGCAGTTCGGAGTACCTCTACCCGCTCGTCAACACCGCGCACATCCTCGGATTCGCTCTCCTTGTCGGGTCGATCGCCGCGCTTGACGCGCGCATCCTCGGATTCGGCAAGGCAATCGCGCTTGCCGACGCCGCACGCCTTCTCCTGCCCTTCACCATTGGCGGGCTGCTTGTTGCCGTCTTCACGGGCGTGGCGCTTTTCAGCGTCAAGCCCGAGGAGTACGCCGCAAACCCTGTGTTTCTGGCAAAGCTCGGGTTGATCGTCCTCGCTTTGGCAAATGCCCTGTCACTACGGCTTCGGCCGGTCTGGCGGACCGCGCTTGCCGGTGGTGCCGTGGCGCCGGGTCTCAGGATCTCCGCGATACTTTCGCTCGTCTTCTGGCTGGGCGTGCTGACTGCGGGCAGGATGATCGCCTTCTTCGGCTACTGACAAGCCAGCTCTTCAGCGATCCTTGAGGGGGCGGAGCCAACGCTTCTCAATCCTGCAGGCGACGGAGTAGGCCGGATTGAAGACATTCGCGATCTCATAGCGCACGGCCTGGCCGAGCAGGTGGCTCGCATCATTCCCGTCGAGGCCATAGTCTTCGCCGAGCCAGCGCAGCATCTCCGTGGTGGCGTGCTGCAGCGCCTGGTCGAGCGGCCTCGCATTGCCGATTGCGAAGATCGCCTCCTCGTCCTCGCCGCGCGGCCAGCCGATCGGCCTTCCCTTGGCGATGCGCACGGTGAATTCGATCTCGAACGAGGTCTCGATGCCGGTTCCGACAACCTCGCCGTCGCCCTGGCAGGCATGGCCGTCGCCGAGAAAGAACAGCGCGCCAGGTGTGGAGACCGGGAACATCGCCGTCGTGCCGGGACCGAAGCGGCGGTAGTCCATGTTGCCGCCGAACGGACCGCTGGTCGCGGTCGAGATCGCCTGGCCACCGGCCGGCGCCACGCCGAAGCAGCCGATCATCGGCGCAAGGGCGACCGACCAATTCCGTAGTCTAGGCGGCGGGTCCGCCAGCCGCGCCAAGCCGGCCCCGGGGTCGATGCTCCAGAAGACCCGTCGCCGTTCCGGCAACGACGCCACGGCCCCGGGATCGACGACATTCGGCGCGAGCACCGAGAAGGTCCAGCCGTCGCCGCGGTTGGGCGTCATGCGGTCGATCCGAACCTCGATCGCATCGCCCGGCTCCGCGCCTTCGACGTAGAACGGGCCGGTCATCGGGTTCGGCGCGTCGGCGCGCTTCTCGCCCGCCGCGTCGATGCCCCAGGCGTCGAGCGTCGTGGTGATCACCGTGTCGCCGTCGGCAACGCGGAGCACCGGTTCGTACGAACCGAGGGCATTGTGGAAGCGGATGGGGTCGAGCCGATGTGTCGTCAAGCGATTCCCAGCGAAGCGCGCCTAGAGGATCGACTGGCCGGTCTTCTTCCAATCGGCGAGAAAGCCGTCGAGGTTCTTGTCCGTGAGCGGATTCTTGGCGAGGTTCCGCAACACGGCGGGCGGGATGGTGGCAACATCAGCACCGGCGAGTGCCGCTTCGGTGACGTGAAAGGGTGTGCGGATGGAGGCCGCGAGCACCTCGGTGTCGAGGGCCTCATAGTTGTCGTAGATGATCCTGATCTGGCGAATAAGGTCCATCCCGTTGTAGCCGATATCGTCGAGCCGGCCGATGAACGGCGAGATGAAGGTCGCACCGGCCTTGGCCGCCAGCAGCGCCTGGTTCGCCGAGAAGCAGAGCGTAACGTTCACCTTGTAGCCCCGCTGCGACAGCGCGCGGCAGGCCTTGAGCCCGTCCCAGGTGAGCGGCACCTTGACCGCAACGTTGGGAGCGATCCCTGCAAGCGCCTGGCCTTCGTCCATCATGCCCTCGAAGTCGGTGGCGGTGACTTCGGCCGAGACCGGGCCCTCGACCGCCGCGCAGATCGAAGCGATGACCTCGCGGATCGGCTTCCCGACCTTGGCTATCAGGGAGGGATTGGTGGTGACGCCGTCGACGAGGCCGGTGGCCGCCAGGTCCTCGATCTCGGCAATGTCGGCAGTGTCGACGAAGAACTTCATCTCGTTCGGCTCCGGGGAAGGGGCGTCTCGACCTTCCATAGCCGAAGCCGGCGCGGCCGTCAGCAACTCCCCTCAGCGCCGCCGCGCCTTCTCCGGCTCGCAGGCGATTCCGTCGCCGTCGCGGTCTAGCTCATAGTCGTCGGGGCCGACGACATAGACCGGCCCGCGGATGTAGTTTGGGCCGTTGCCGCTCCCGCCCGCGCAATCGACGTCCCCTTCACCGACGGGCAGGCAGGCGCCCTCATAGCTCGGGTGACAGCGCTGGGCCGCTGCATCCTGCAAGCCCCCGGCGCTCAAGGCGAAAGCGAGGATCGAATACCGCATAAGTGGCATTGTCGAAGATAATGCAACTTATAGGCACACGACGCCAGCGGCGCATTGGGACGCATTGTCCCGATCCATAGCGCTGGCAGGGCGCGCAATCGAGTCAGCCATGTTTCTGGCCGTAGATCCGGATGCATGGAAGGGGACGACCGTCCGGACGGACACTACCTCCGGCGATCCAATTCCGAGGATGCCCGGGCGACGCCAATGCCGGGCAAGCGCCAGATGCGTTTCAGGATGGCTTTCGGCCAACGGCGGCTAACATCTTGGCCACTGCGACCCATACGTCTGGGTTGGCGGTGTGCTTTTCCATCCCTGCGATCATTTCCTGACCACGCTCCAGGGTGACGATGCCCGCTTGCGCCGCCCTCTGCAGAGCAACGGTCCAGGTTTTTTCCCAGAGATGCTTTTCGGGGCCATCGCGGAAAATGGGCTGGTCCACCGAGATGGATTCCGTCGTCAGGCCGACGTCAGACATAAGTTCATGGATCTTCAGTCCGACCGAGTAGTCGACGCCGATCTTGGTTTGATACGGAAGGACAACTTCATCGATATAGGCCCGATAGAATTCACAGGGCGGCATTGTGAACGTGTCTCGAAGATCCATGTCCACCAATACGAGACGCCCGCCCTTTCTTAACAGCTTCGCCATTTGCGCCACCGCCTTGTCCGGCTCCTTCAAATGACACAAGACAAGCCGGCAAAAGACGATGTCGAAAGCGCTCTCGGGCAATTCCGGTTCATATGCGCTCCCGACCTTGTAGTGGATGGCGCTTGCACCGGGCATGGCCGGCACTGACTTGGCCACATCGATCTGCTCCGGCGCAATGTCGATGGCGTCGACCCGTCCCGAAGCCCCTATGCGTTGCGCCATCCACCGCGAAATAGTGCCGGTGCCACAGCCTATGTCCGCAGCGCGCGCGGCATCGCCAAGCTTTGCCGCCTCCAGACCTGCCAAGCTGATTCGCCCATAGACGGAGTGAATGAGGTCGAGCCGGGATCTGTCATCCTGGCCTGTCGGGAGAACATACCTGTCGCCTACTTGGGTGACGGGCTGCGAGGTCATTCCGGTCTCCGTTTCGATTCCGGCGGGATCTGGCCCTCAAAAAAATCGGGGAGATGGCCATGCTGCCGCGGCTCTTGGCTAAAGGTGGATCACTTTGAAACGCCCCCCCGATCCTAATTGGTTTCTCGTCGGGAAGTCGATCCGCGAGTGGACACGAGGCAATTCGGATGCTGGATGCGGGGCGGAGGCGGTTTGCGTAAGTTGACAGGTTGCCGGACACATCGCGAATCCAGATCCCACGAACCTTGGCTCAGAACACCGTCTCCGTCCTCGTCCCCGTCGCCGTTTCGGCGCCGTACAGCTACGCGGTGCCGGACGGCATGAGCCTGAGCCCTGGCGACATCGTCGAGGCGCCGCTCGGTACACGCGACGTGGTCGGCGTGGTCTGGGACGACCCGCCCGACAAGGAGATCGGCCATAACCGGCTCCGGCCGATCGTCGGGAAATTCGAAGCACCGCCCTTGTCGAAGGAAATCCGTGCCTTTGTCGACTGGGTCGCGCACTACACCATGACAACGCGTGGCATGGTGCTCCGCATGGTGCTCCGCGCCCCGGGCGCGCTGATGCCTGCGGCTGCGGTCACCGGCGTGCGGCTCGCCGGGCCTGAACCCGCGCGCATGACACCGGCCCGGCGCCGCGTGCTGGAGCTTGTCGCCGACGGCATGGCGTGGTCGAAGTCGGGCCTCGCCGCGGCGGCCGGCGTCGGGACCGGCGTGGTCACCGGCCTCGTCGAGGCAGGAACGCTTGAGGTGGTGTCGATGCCGGCGTCGCCCGTGGCGCGGCCGCCCGACGTCGACTTCGCAACGCCGGTCCTCAATGCCGAGCAGCAGGCCGCGGCCGATGTGCTCCGCGCCGCCGCTGCGGCCGGCCGCTATTCGGTGACGCTCCTCGACGGCATCACCGGCTCGGGCAAGACGGAGGTCTATTTCGAGGCGGTGGCGGAGGCGCTTCGTCACGGACGGCAGGTCCTGATCCTCATCCCCGAGATCGCGCTCACCACCGGCTTCCTCGAGCGCTTCGCGGCGCGCTTCGGTTCCCGCCCGGGCGAATGGCATTCCGAGGTCGCCCCACGCGTCCGCGAGCGCGTGTGGCGCGCCGTTGCCGACGGCTCGGTCAAGGTGGTGGTCGGTGCGCGCTCGGCGCTCTTCCTGCCCTTTGCCGAACTCGGCCTGATCGTCGTCGACGAGGAGCACGACCTCGCCTACAAGCAGGAGGACCGGGTTTTCTACAATGCCCGCGACATGGCGGTGGTGCGAGGGCACCTCGCGGGCTTTCCCGTCGTCCTCTCGTCGGCGACGCCGTCGATCGAGTCGCGGGTGAATGCCGACACCGGGCGCTACACCCGGCTCGTGCTCAGCGACCGCTACGCCGAGGCGACGCTGCCCGAGATCGCCGCCATCGACATGCGCCGGCACCCGCCCGAGCGTGGCCGCTACCTGTCGCCGCCGCTGGTCGCGGCCGTGACAGAGACCATGGCCGAGGGGCGGCAGGTGCTCCTGTTCCTGAACCGCCGGGGCTATGCGCCACTGACCCTCTGTCGCACCTGTGGCCATCGCTTCCAATGCCCCAACTGCTCGACCTGGCTGGTGGAGCATCGCTTCCGCGGCATCCTCCTTTGTCACCACTGCGGCCACTCGGAGAAGCGGCCGGACCATTGCCCGAACTGCGGTGACACCGAGAGCCTGGTGGCCGTCGGGCCCGGCGTCGAACGTCTCGGCGAGGAGGTCGCGGCCCGCTTCCCGAAGGCGCGCACGATCCTCATGTCGAGCGACATCATCGGCGGAGTCCAGCAATTGCGAGAGGAACTCGCGGCGATCGAAAAGGGCGACGTCGACATTGTTGTCGGCACCCAACTCGTGGCCAAGGGGCACAACTTCCCTTTTCTCACGCTGGTCGGTGTGGTCGACGGCGACCTCGGCCTCGCTTTCGGCGACATGCGGGCGGCGGAGCGCACCTTTCAACTCCTGTCGCAAGTGACCGGCCGCGCCGGGCGCGCCGGCGGCGCGAGCCGAGCGCTTGTTCAGACTTTTGCGCCGGACAACCCGGTGATCCGAGCCATCGTCTCGGGCGACCGCGAGGCCTTCTACGCGAGCGAGATCGCGGCCCGGCGCGAGGCCCGGCTGCCACCGTTCGGGCGGCTCGTCGGAATCGTGGTTTCAGGCCCGGACCGCGCCTCGGCCCAAGGCTACGCCAACGTCTTTCGCCGTTCGGAGCCGCGGGCGGAGAAGATCAGCGTGCTCGGCCCCGCCGAAGCCCCGCTTGCGGTGGTGCGCGGCCGCCATCGTTTTCGCCTGCTTGTCCATGCGCCGCGAAACGCCGACGTCCAGGAATATCTACGGCAGTGGCTCGCCGCGGCGCCGCCACCTCGCGGCGGCGTCAGGGTGCAATTGGACATTGACCCGCAGAGTTTCCTTTGAGGCGACTTCCGACTCAGCGGCACCGGAGGCGGCCGCCCGTCATCAACGCAGCGCAACATGCTCCCCGTTATCCCCAGATATCCCACCGGCGCCAGTTCGGCCTTTCCATTTGGCCGCTTCTGAACCACCATCACTTCACCGCAAAGGTTGGTCGAATTCGGAAGGGCAATCCGGGTGATTGAGACCAGCCAGGCGCGGACCACACAGGTGGACCGGCGAGAGCCGGGTAGAAGCCTGATGCCCAGTGGAGCTGCCTGAGACTGCGAACCGCAGCAATGCGGAGCGCAAAGGCGGGCAGGCCGATGCTCCCCGTGAACGGCGGCACAACCGTTCGACGGGCGCTGCCGGAGCCGCAAGGCCTGAGGCAGTGGTGACGGGAAAGTACCTTCAGCGATGAAGGTGGCGCCCGATCACGATCAGCCTGGTACGACGGTAGCGCGCCTTCGGGCTGCGCGGCTGGCGTAACCAGCCTGACAGGGAGGCGTCGGTTGGGGCGACCCAGGCGGCGCCTTTCTGTCGTTTGGCGCCCGCCTGTGCGTTGACGCCTCGGGCCGGTGGTCTCCTACTTCACCACGACCGCATCGACCGTCTTCTCAATCGACGAGACGAGGCCGGGCTCAAGGTTGAGCCGATTCGCAAGCGTCGCCAGGTACTCGCGCTCCTGTGGCGTGTCGGAGCGAACCGCCATCAGCGAGGCCGCGTATATCTCGATTGCGGCCTCCTTGCTCGTCGCCCCGGCTACGATACGCTCGACATCCACCGGCTCGGTCAGCTCGCGCTGGAGGAATGCGACCTCCTCCGGCTGCAGCCCACCCTCCTCGAGGCGCTGGTAGATGCGACCTCGTTCCTCAGCGTCGATATGACCATCGGCTTTCGCCGCCGCGATCATCGCGACGATCAACGTCTCGGCCAGTTTTGACGGGCCTTGCGGGGCGTTGGCCGGAGCAAAAGGCGAATCCGCCGGAGGCGGCGCGAAGCCTGCAGGGCGATCATGGCCGACGGAGGTGCCTGACCGCAGGTTTGATTCCTGGTAGTCGCGCCATGCCTTGTAGGCGAGACCGCCGATCAACGCCATGCCGCCATACTTGAGGAGATCGCCGCCGAATCCACGGCCGAGAAGCAAGCCGGCGAGCCCGCCGGCAATGCCGCCCGCCAGCATCGGGTTCTGGCGGGTATAGGCGCCAACCCGATCCATCATGCCGCCTCCCGGAGGCGGATTGTCCCAAGCCGCATGGGAGCTCCGGTCGCTCCATGCCCCATCGCCGGGCTGGCCGCCTAGGAATTGGTCGAGAAGCTGCTTGGGATCGAACATCGTCTTCCTCACCGTTTCTGACGGGTCGGAGGTAGGAAGCGGTCCGCCCCCAGGCAAGGGCGGACCGCGCCGGTTCTCAGCCGATGAAGGCGAGGAACGGACGTGCCGCGAGCGCCTCGACCAGCGTGTAAGCGGTGAGCGCCGTGAACACGGCCGCCATGAGCCAGACGAACTTCGTGGCGTCCGGCCGGCGCCCCGCCACGATAAGGCCTGCAACCGGCAGGATCTGGAGCGCATGCAGGCCGAAGAAGTGCGCGACGCGGAGGTCGCCGCCTTCCCGCGTCCAGCCGAAGATCGGCAGGCCCCCGGCATCGGTCGCCGCAGCGCCGACCCAGTGGCCGCCATTGACCGAAATGGCGATGCCCGCGGCCGTGCCGAGCACCGTGGTCAGGATCAGGCCGAGCACAAGCGAGAGACGGAATGCGGGCGCAAGGTTCGGACCTGGACGCCGCGCAATGGCGATGCCGAGCACCGCGGCAAGCGCGGTGAACACCGGAGCGGCGAGGCCCATCAGGATGAACAGGATGCCCTCGACCGGCGTCGCCGTGTTGAAATGCGAGCCGACGCCGCGGGCCGACTGAAGGACGATGTAGGCGATCTCATAAGCGATCAGCGCCACCGACACCATCGCGAAGACGCGGAGGCCGCGGGACTCCCTCGCCTCCGGCGCGAGGTAGCCCCAGCACCAGGCAAGCGTTCCGAGATAGAGGACGAGCGAGACCTCGAACTTGAGCGGCTTGATCCAGACATTGACGTCGTTGACCGTCCGGCCGTCGAGCAGGAGAGCGACGATGGTCGGTGGGATCATGAGGAGCAGGAACACCGCCGCGCCCCAGAGCAGCGGCTGGCGCCGGCGTCCCTCCGCGTCGATCGCCGCGAACCAGGCAAAGGGCGAGGCGATGTGGCCGGTAGGAAGAAGAGCTATGGCGGACATGATCAGGTCTCCATTGCGAAGCTGGCGCCCCGGGCATAGGCGGCGCGGAGGATGAGAAAGGCGAGGAAGCCGAGCGGGCCGAACAGGAAGGTGAGAACGAGGCAAGGGACGACGAGGAGATGCGGGATGCCCTCGGCCCGCGCCGTACGCACCTCCCACGCGCCCACGAAGAGATCGAAGGCGAGATAGTGGAGCCAGCCGGCGACGAGCAGCGCATCCGACCGGAACAGGGCACGGACCGCCTCGATGCTAGAGAAGCCGCCGTCAGCGCCGGCGAAAAAGGCCGCGACCAGGCCGGCATAGGCGAGCGCGAACAGCGCGGGAATCGCGACGCCGCTGATGCCGTCGACGACCGTTCGCCGGCCGGGAAACAATGCGAGCCCAATCCAGCCGAGCAGTGCGACCGGGTTGGCGATGGCGAAGATCAGTTCGAAGGGCGACATCCTGGCCTCCATCTAGACAGTGACTAGATCGATAACCTGTCATGTTGACGCTGTCAAGATAAATGTTGACGACGTCAAGATGATTGCGATATGAGATGGGCCATGGCCGGCAGGAAAATCGAAATGGCGAATACTGGTACCGTGGCGAAGCCACTGCGCGGGCCCGACGCTCGCGGCCGCCGCTCCGCTCGGGCGCGCCCCGGACGCGACGGCTATCACCACGGCGACCTCCGGGCGGCGCTCATCGCGGCGGCCGAGCAGGAGCTCGCCGAGAACGGCGTCGACGGATTCACGCTCCGCGGCTGCGCCCGCCGGGCGGGCGTGTCCCATGCCGCACCGGCGCATCACTTCAGGGACGTCCGGGCGCTCTTCACCGCACTTGCCGCCATCGGCTTCCGCCGGCTGGCCGAAACGACCGAAGCGTTCGGGCGGGAAGCACCGGCCGGGACGATTGAGCATTTCACGGCGATCGCGCGGGGATACGTCACCTTCGCGATCGAAAACCCAGCCTATTTCCGGCTGATCTTCCGCTCCGACTCGCTCGATCGCGACGACCCCGAACTCATCGCCGCCGGCAGCGCCGCTTTCGCGGTGCCGGTCAAGGCGGTCGGCGCGTATTTCGGTTCAGCAGATCCGATGGCTGACCCGGAACTCGTACCGCTGGTGATCGGCCTGTGGTCGATCGTTCACGGCTTCTCCGAACTGCTCCTCTCGGGCCAGCTCAAGAAGGGCGGTCCCGCCGTTGACCGGAAGATGATGGTTGACAGGCTTCTCCCCGCGATCGTCTCGCGGTTCGTGTCGGAACCCTTGGCGCCACGTCGGCCGGCACCTGAATCAAAAAGCCGCCGGACAAGCCGGCGGCACAGTCGTTCACGGTGATCCGGCGGCGGACCGCCGGACGCCGACGTCGTCTCAGGCGAGCTGAAGCCTGACCGCCTTCGGGCCTTTGCCCATGCGGTCCGGCTCGACCTCGAAGGTCACGCGCTGGCCATCGGCGAGATGGCTGATGCCCGAAGCCTCGAGAGCCGTCACATGGACGAACACGTCCTTGTTGCCGCCCTCGGGCGTGATGAAGCCGAAGCCTTTCGAGGTATTGAAGAACTTCACGGTGCCAGTCTGGCGCATATGGGATTCCTTTTCCCGTTAGTGTCAGTCCAAAGGTGCGCGAGCACCCATTTCCGTAGGCATCTTGTATGTCGGGAGAAGGAAGAAGCGTCTTATCACGACCATCCGGGCTTCCGCCCAGGATCAGCGAGGTGATTCTTCCTCGCGCAGTTTTCCAGTCTCCGGGAAAGTGCCCCGAACGCGGGATATATGGCCACAACCGCTAGCCAAGGCAAGGAAATTCGTCGCGGCCCTGCAGCATCGGCCGATCAGCGCGCCATGCTTTGCACACCGGTTGCTGCGCGCCGGAACTGCGCCGCTTCCCTCGAAAGCGCGGTGATCCTCGTCCAGTTCCCTTGAGCCAGCGCATCCGGCGGCGCGACCCAGCTGCCACCGACACAGATGACGTTAGCCAGGGCCAGGTAGTCCGCAGCGTTTTTCGCGCCCACCCCGCCGGTCGGGCAGAAACGGATATGGGGGAGCGGTGCTCCGAGCGCCTTGAGATAGGCGATGCCACCCGCGGGCTCGGCGGGAAAGAACTTGAGCATGACGAAACCTTGTTCGGCCATCGCCATCGCCTCGCCCGCCGTTGCAACCCCCGGCAGGAAAGGCACGGGGCTTGCCGCCGCGGCGGCAATCAGTTTTGGCGACGCCCCCGGACTCACCAGAAACGTGGCACCGGCCTTAACGGCGTCGTCAAGCTGCCTGGCATCAAGCACCGTTCCGGCGCCGACATTGCAGCCCTCGACCTCCGCCTTGATGGCGCGGATGCAGTCGAGGCCCGCGGCCGTGCGCAGCGTCACCTCGAGCGCGGTCAGCCCACCCGCGACGAGCGCGCGCGCGAGCGGGATGGCGGTCGCTCGGTCGTCGATCGTGAGCACCGGAACCACCGGCGCCGCGGCAAGGATTCCGCCGAGTACCTCGTTCTTGTCTTGCATTGAACGTCCCTTGAAGGATCGAACCCGCTCCGTCTATTGGGGCTTTCGACGCTTCTCCGCAATCGTTTGTTTAGTGGGATGTGCGAGCTACCGGTATAAGAAGCCCAGGCCATGGAGACGCCCCATGTTTCTTTCCGTCCGCATCCTCACGACCGCCGCACTCCTCTCCCTTCCGCTCGCGGTTTCCGCCGCCGCCGAAGAATCGGTGACCTATCAGAATCTCCTCACGCCGCTTCTGTCGACGGGAGAGACGGTCATCGGCCAGGACATTGCTTATCCTGGAGGGGCGCCAAAGGTGACCGCCGCCGTCGTCGTCATCCCGCCCGGAGGCGAGACCGGCTGGCACATCCACAAGGTACCCCTCTTCGTCTACATTCTCGAAGGCGAGGTCACGGTCGACTACGGAGAGAAGGGCGTGAAGGTCATCAAGGCCGGCGAGACCATCCTCGAGGCAATGGACTGGGCGCATAACGGCATGAACAAGACCGACAAGCCGGTCCGCATCCTGGCCGTCTATATCGGCGCCGATGGCGTCTCCAATGCGGAGCCGGCCCCGGCCGGGAAGTAGCGCCGGAGGCAGGGGCAGGTCGAGGCGCGGCGATGGGCATTGCCTGCCCCGGTTTCCTCGTCGATGCCGTGCCCGGTCTCTGTCGGACCTTCGACGCTTATTGCGAGAGGACCAGCGACGCGCTCGACGCCGAGCCGCTGAATGCCCTTACCAATATCGGCATGCTGGTCGCGGCCTTCGCCGCGATGCGGCTCCAGCGACGGCGACCCAACCGGGACGCCGCGGGGCTGATCGTGGCGATGGTTACGGCGATCGTTGCCGGTGGTGTCGGCGCGTTCCTGTTTCACACCACCGCAGCCGTCTGGGCGGTCGTTCTCGACATGCTGCCGTTCCTAATCTTCATGCTACTCGTGTTGTGGCTGACGTTGACGCGCTTCTTTGGCTGGACGGCGGCAATGGCCGCTGCCGGTATCGCCGCCTTCATCGGGGTGATGGTCGGCGGCGGCATGCTGATCCCGCAAGGGTTCGTGCCCGCCGGCGCCTACTACCTGCCGCCGCTCGCCGTTCTCTCCGTCGTCGGTGTGGTCCTTCTCCTCCGTCGTTCACCGGCAGGCCCGTCGTACTTTTCGGCGGCCCTGGTTTTTGCGGCAGCCTTCACGGCCCGCGAACTCGACGGGCCGTTGTGCGAAACCATCCCTGTCGGCACCCACTTCCTGTGGCATCTCCTCGCCGCCGTCCTCGCCTTCATCCTGATCCGCGCCGCGGTTCTCTACGCGCCGCCAAGGAAACAAGGAAACAAAGTGACGCGTGCCGCCTGACGCGTTATCGATGCCGGACATTGTCGATGCAGGCGGGGAAGAGCGAGATGGAGTATCGGCTTCTGGGACGGTCCGGCCTCAAGGTTTCGACCATCACCATGGGGACGATGACGTTTGGGCGCGCCAAGGACAGCCCGGTCGGATCGGTGAGCCTGGCCGAGGCGAAACGTCAGATCGGGCTCTGCATCGATGCCGGCGTCAACCTTATCGACACCGCCGACGTTTATGCCGCCGGTGCTTCGGAAGAGATTATCGGACAGGCGCTTGGCGGTAAGCGCGCCAGTGTTCTGATCGCCACCAAGGCTCGCTTTCCGATGGGCGCCGGCCCCAATGACCGTGGCAATTCCCGCCACCATCTGATCGCCGCCTGCGAAGCAAGCCTCCGCCGGCTGCGAACCGACTGGGTCGATCTCTATCAGCTCCATCAATGGGACGGGGAAACCCCGCTCGAGGAAACGCTGGCGGCGCTCGATCACCTCGTCTCCTCAGGCAAGGTCCGTTACGTTGGCTGCTCGAACTTCTCCGGCTGGCACATCATGAAGGCGCTCGCGGTGTCGGATCGGATGGGCTACCCCCGCTTCGTGAGCCAGCAGATCCATTACACGCTCCAGGCTCGCGAGGCCGAGTACGAGCTTGTTCCGATATCGCTCGCCGAGGGCCTTGGCATCCTGGTGTGGAGCCCGATTGCGGGCGGTCTTCTCAGCGGCAAGTTCCGGCGCGGCAAGAAAGGGCCGGCAGGCGCCCGCCACACCGGCGGGTGGCGCGAGCCACCGATCCGCGACGAGGATGCGCTTTACGAGGTGATCGACGTGATCGTCGATATCGCCGAGGCTCGCGGCGTTTCCGGCGCCCGCGTGGCGCTTGCTTGGCTGCTCGGTCGGCCGGGCGTCACATCGGTGATCGTCGGCGGCCGCACCGAAAAGCAGTTCAAGGACAACCTTGCGGCTGCCGACCTCGTGCTCTCCCAGGAAGAGCGTCAGCGCCTCGACAAGGTGAGCGAGCTGCCGTTGCTCTACCCTTATTGGCATCAGGCCATGACGGCCAAAGACCGGCTCTCGGCTCCCGATCTCGCCCTGCTTTCACCGTACCTCTGATCGCGCCTCCCGGCGGTCAGGTGTGCCGCGAATTTCCGCCGGTGACCCAGCTCGGCTCAGCCTCACGGCTCCGCTCTTGCGGACCGTCGGCGAGCGGCCTGAAGGCTCCCCACAGCGCCACAGCGACAAGGAACAGCGAGACGACGAAGTTCCAGCCGGCAAACGACAAAAACGCGAGCCGCCATTGCACTTCGGTGCAAGAAACAACTCTCACCGTTTCGAGCTCGGCGAGGATGTCAGTGGATGAGGTGGGCGAGCCGCCGGTCGCACCGCAATCGCTGGGGCCCGCCCACCAACCCCATTCGGCCCCGGCGTGATAGGCGCCGAGATAGACGTTGACTGCGAAGATCAGGGCCGCGACGATGAGCAGCATGCGCGGAACGGTCACCTTTGCGCCCGCCGCCGCGGCAAGCAGCGCGGCGAGCACGACGGGAAGTCCGACGTAGTACGGGAGACGCTCCTCGAGGCAGAGCTTGCATGGCACATAGTTGCCGATGAGCTCGAACCCCCAGGCTGCGACAATCGTGGCAAGTCCCACGACGAACACGATCGCGGGCGCCTGCATCTCGCGGCGACGGGCGGCATTCATGCGCTCTGCGATCTCCTCAGCGTCGGACATCCCGGACAATCCACCATGAAAATGGTGAAAACAAGCCATTCCGCGCCCCGGCGGCGGATCGGCGGCGCTGACGAACACAGGTTGTCGCGGTTTCGCGGGCTCGCTAACATGTCAGTTGAACGGCGGAGACTCTCGCCTTGAACTACGCGGCCCCAACCCGCTTCAACCAGTCCCGCCGCGGCATATCGAAGGCGGTCGCCGTCTATGACGATCTCCGCGGCGCCATCGTCAGCCTCGACCTGGCGCCGGGAGCGCGCATCGACAAGGCCGAAATCTGCGAGCGACTCGGCGTCTCGCGCCAACCGCTCGCCGAGGCGATCGCCCGGCTTGCCGAGGAGCGGCTGGTTGAGGTCGAACCGCAGAAGGGAACCTTCGTCGCCCGCATCCGACTTGCCGACGTGGTCGAGGCGGCCTTCGTCCGCCGTGCGGTCGAGGTCGCCACGGTCGAGGCACTTGCCCCGCGCATCGACCATGGCACGCTCTCCCGCCTTGAGCGCTTGCTTGACTACCAGGCACTGGCCGTGAAGGCGAAAGACATCGACGAGTTCTATGCCCTCGATGTTCGGTTTCATGCGGCCCTGTTTGACGGCCTCGCCATGCGACGTGCCGTCGAGGTGGTCGATGCCTGTCGCGCTCAGCTCGAGCGCGCCCGGCGGCTGCTTCTGCCCACGCCGACCCGGAACCGCAATACGCTCCGCGAGCATCGAGCCATCTTCGACGCGCTTGCGGAGGGGAGCGCGGCCAGGGCCGCAGAAGCGATGGGCGCTCATCTTGACGAAGGGATGAGCGAACTCCGGCGCTACGCCGCGGCGCGCCCCGAGATGTTCGAACCGTGATCCGTCAAGTGAGCCGTTCGTAGACGAGCACCGCCGCGGCGAGGTCCTCGATCGCCGTTCCGACCGACTTGAACAGCGTGATCTCGCGGGCCGATTGGCGTCCCGGCGCATTGCCCCGGCAAAGATCGAACAAGTCGCCGACGATGCGCTCCTCGGAGAGCACGCCCGACCGGACCGCTTGAACGATGTCGCCGGCCTCGCTGAGCGCCCCGGCCCGGGTATCGACGTAAACCGAGGCGCGGGCGATCGCCTCGTCGTCGGCTTCCCGCATCGTCGGATTGTAGGCACCGACGAGATCGACATGGGTTCCGGGCCGGAGCCAGTTGCCCTTTATGAGCGGCTCCCGGCTCATGGTCGCGGCCGCCACGACGTCGGCGGCCGCAACCGCCGCGCGGAGATCTTCAGTGCTCCCGACGCGAAGCCCGGGAAGGGTGAGGTTGTCGGCGAGCCGTGCCGCTCGCCGTGGGTCACGGTTCCAGATCGCAACCTCCGCGATGGGCCGGACGACCGCGTGGGCGGCGACCAGTCGTGGCGCAAGAGCGCCGGCGCCGACCATCACCATCCGACGTGCCTCCGGTATGGCGAGATAGGATGCCGCCAAGGCCGATGCCGCGGCCGTCCGCCACAGGGTCAAGGCCTGGCCGTCGAGCGCCGCGAGCGGTTCGCCGCTGTCGCCGTCAAGGAGGAGATACGTGCCGATCACGCTCGGCTTGCCGCGCGCCGCATTGCCGGGGAAGACCGAAACGATCTTGACCCCGGCGTAACCGCCTGCCCCAGCCTGCCAGGCCGGCATGAGCAGGAGGGTCGCGTCCCCGTCGGCGCGCTGAATACTGTGATGATGGCGTGTGGGGACGGCATAGTCGCCGCGGAAGGCGGCGCGGAGCGCTTCGATCAGATCGGGATAGGTGAGAGCCGCGTCGATCTCCGCGGCCGTGATCAAGCGCATCAGGCCGCGTCGCGGGTCGGCGGCAGCATCGCGACCGTTGCACCGGAACGTGCCCGGCCGGCCTCGACCCGCAGGCGCTCCGCTTCGCTCTCGGCGTTTCGCGCGGCGCGGCGCCAACGGCCCTGACGTACCCACGTCGCAATCCCGCCGATGAGCAGCCCCAGCACCAGAGCACCGAACAGCACGACGAACAGCGGCGCGGTGAAGAACAATGCCGGAGATGGTGTGCTGAACGGGTCGAGCGAGACCGTGACGTTGTCGCGGTTGGCGACCGAGAAGAAGACGATCACCACGGCGAGCGGGATCAGAATGATGAGAACGAGGAAACGCCGCATGATGGTGCCGGTCTTCGTGACGCCAGTGGCGACCCGCGCTCGGCGAGAACGCCGCCGTTCAGTGGGACTTGTTGAGCCGCTCGCGCATTTCCTTGCCGGTCTTGAAGAACGGCACGTACTTCTCCGTTACCGCCACCTTGGTCCCGGTCCGGGGATTGCGGCCGACGCGCGCCGGCCGATTCTTGACCGAGAACGCGCCGAAGCCGCGAAGCTCCACCCGGTCGCCGCGCGACAGCGCCCCGGTGATCTCGTCGAGGATGGCGTTGACGATGTGCTCCACGTCGCGCTGGTAGAGGTGCGGGTTCTGCTCGGCGATCCTCTGGACCAGTTCCGATTTGATCATTCCCGCGCCCCTTCCGGAGGGTTGAAGTCCCCGCCGCCCGGACCCTGCCAAACCGACATGAGACCGTCAAGCTTGAGGCGCTCGCGAAGCGCGCCGTCGATCAGGGTGCCGCCGCCGAAATCGGGCGCGATTCCGAGCTGGCGCGCGAGCCAGACGAGCGCAAGATCGGCGGAGAAGAAACCGCCGTCGCTGTTGGCCGGTTTCCAGTCCCGGACCGGCAGCTTGCGGTCGACGCCCTTCGTCGCAAGCCAGTCGAGCGCCTGTTCCTCGCCGCCGATCGCGTCGATCAGTTTCGCGTCGAGCGCCTGGCGGCCGGTGAAAATGCGCCCGTCGGCAAGAATCAGCGCGTCGGCGCGTTCAAGCCCGCGCCGTTCTGCCACGATGTCGACGAACCAGTCGTAGGTGTCGCGCACGACGCTGCCGATCACGGCGAGGCCTTCAGGTGTTGCCGGCTTGAAAGGCGACGGCTCGGCCTTGAGCGGCGAACTTTTCACTTCCTCGATATCGACGCCGACCTTGTCCAGGAGCTGGCTCACTTCCGGATACTGGAAGATGACGCCGATCGACCCGGTGATCGTCGTGCGGCGGGCGATGACGTGGTTGGTGGCGATCGCCGCCATATAGGCCGCGGACGCACCGACCGTCCCCATGGTCGCAACCGTCGGTTTCTTCGCGGACAGGCGGAGCAGTGCCTCGTAGAGCGCCTCGCCGCCGGCGGTGGCGCCACCGGTCGAATCGATTGCCACGATCACGCCCTTCACCGCCTCGGATCGCGCGATGCGGTCGATCAGCTCAATCTGGTCGCGGTCTTCGGTGATGAATCCGGAGATCGTGACCCTCGCGATCTGCGGCGTTATCAGGCCGGCAAGCCCGTCGCGGCCGGCGGCGACAGCGATCGCCGCCACCACCGCCGCCGCTATGGCGAGGAATGCGATCACCCGCCAGAAGGACAGCTTTCGCCGGAGGCTGCGGCGGTCGACGATCTGGTCGGCGGTCAGGCTCATGCCTCTTCTCCGGCGTCTCGCGCACCCCTTGCCCCGGCGCGACGGGTTACCGCCTATCGCGGCCCCAGGCAAGACGGCGTGGACGTGCACCGCGCATCCGGGCTAGGATTCCAGCATGCTTACCGTCTGGGGCCGCATCAACTCGATCAACGTCCAGAAGGTCCTGTGGACCCTTGCCGAAGTTGGCCTGGAGTATCGCCGGATCGACGCCGGCATGAAGTTCGGCATCAACGACACCCCCGAGTACAAGGCGATGAACCCGACCGGTCTCGTCCCGACCATCGATGACGATGGCTATGTGCTGTGGGAATCGAACGCAATCGTTCGCTATCTCGCTGCCAAACATGCGCCCGGTACGCTCTATCCCGAGGGACTTGAAGAGCGCTTCCATGCCGAGCGCTGGATGGACTGGCAGACCACGGCTTTCGCCGTCGCCATGACGCCGATCTTCGCCGGCCTGATCAGGAACGCCCCCGAATATCGCGACCCGGCGGTGATTGAAGCGGCACGGCTGAAGTCGGAGAACTGCCTGGCTATCCTCGATGCCCATCTCGCCGGGCGGCTCTACATGAACGGGGACGCCTTCACCATGGCCGACATCCCGGTCGGCGCGAGCGTCAACCGCTGGTACAAGCTGCCTGTTGCGCGCGAACGACGGCCCAACGTCGAGGCCTGGCTTGCCCGCCTTGCCCGGAGGGCGGGATTCCGTGACCATCTCGACCTCCCGCTGTCCTGAGGACCGCGACAGGGGCACCGGGCTGAGGTAGCATCGCGACGATACGCGAGGATGCCGAAATGACGATTTCGCTCGAGGCTGCCGCCGAGGTCCTGCGCGAGGCGATGCGCGAGACCGTGAGGCGCCATTCGCTGTGGTACCTGATCCAAGGGGGATTGATGATCGTCGCCGGAGTCCTGGCGCTGATCTATCCGGTGGTCGCTTCGTTCGCCGTGGTCGGTCTGCTCGGCTGGGTTTTGATCGCGAGCGGCATCGTTCAGGGCATAAGCCTCATCGGGGCGCAAAGCGTGCCGAACTTCTGGCTTCAGCTGGTTTCGGTCGGCCTGTCGGTCATCGTCGGGGTGCTCTTCCTCAGCGATCCCGGAGGCGGGCTCACGACGGTTACCTTCCTGCTGATCGTCTACCTCGTGGTTGAGGGCATTTCCAAGGTGATCTTCGCCCTCACCATCCGCCCCTTCCCGAAGTGGGGCTGGGTGCTGGCCAGCGGTGTGCTCAGCATCGTGATCGCCTTCATCCTTTATGCGAGCCTTACCGCCGTGTCGTTGTGGCTCCTCGGCCTCCTCCTCGGCATCCAGCTCATCGG
>DASSPO010000148.1:0-2786 GCA_035699585.1 Bauldia sp. | reverse complement strand
AGTGCCCCGTGCCCCACGCCGCCACCCCGTACCGGAAGCGCGGAGGTCGAGGTTGAAAGACGCCGCGGCGGGCGCCGGCGACGGTGCCTGAGAAAACGTAAACGTGAGCGGTGCCTTCCCGGCGCCCGCCACCCCCTTCGCTTGCGGCGAAGGGAGGAAGTACGTGGAGCGGGGTCATCACCCGGCCGCGACCGGCGGCGCGGGAAGGAGGTCGCATGCGTTTCTTCAGCCCATCGCCAGCCTGGCCGCCCCTACTGCACTGTGGTCGCTTCCGCCGCCAGGCTTTCGACCAGCGTCTCGATCGCCGCCTCCCGCTGCGGATCGCGGCCCGCGGCGTAGCGCACGTCGAACGGCACGGCCACGTCGGGTGTCACGCCGACGCCCTCGAGCCGCACTCCGTCGACGACCACATCGGCGACCGCCAGGATGAGCAGGCTGTCGTCGGGAAGCATGTAGCCGCGCCCGGCGACGACGTCGCCCGCTGTTGCCGTTCCGATCAGCTTCACCCCGTTCGCCTTGAGCGCATGGGCGAAGATTTCCATCCCGCTCCGCGTCCCTTCGTCGATGATCGCGACCATCGGCTTCCGCCAGCGGGCATGGATCAGGTCCTTCTTGCCGTTCCGGTCGATCATGGTCATGTCGGGCGCGCCCCCGACGAAGGTGTCGGCCGCATCGGCCGGCGCCCCGCCCCAGCGGCAGCGGAGGTCGAGGACGAGTGCGTCCGCCTCGGCAAGCGGGCCGGTAATGGCCGCCTCGATCGTCCCCTCCATGTCGCGGTCGGTGTAGGCCCAGATGCGGAGATAGCCGATCCGGTGGCCGTCGCGCTCCACGACCTCGGCGCTCGCCGCGGTCGCCTCGACCAGCGATTCCGACGGCTCGAGCCGCGCCACCGGCACGGTGAGCGTCATCGGGTCGGCGTCCCGATGCCGCCGTATCGTGAGGACCGACGAGACAGCGGTGCGGCCTTTGAAGGCATCGGTGCCGGTGAACGGCTTTCCATCGACCCAGAGGATCTCATCCCCGGCCATCATGCCGGCCTTGTCCGCCGGGCCGCCGTCATAGACGTCGGTGGCGAAGACGGCTCCGTCGATCGAGCGGGTCGCGATGCCGATGCCGTCATAGGTGATGTTGCCGTCCGGCGGATAGAGTCGCTCGACCGCATTCCGCACGGCAAAGCGGAAAACGTCGAGCAGCTCGTAGTATTCGACGCTTCCGGCCGGGTAGCGCGCGGTGTGCGAGGTTTCAAGGCTTCCGAGCACGAAGTCGATCGCGTCGTCGACCACCGCCGGCTCGGCCTCCTTGAGGTTGGGAAGACTCTCGACCGTGAGCGACACCGCATTGCGGAAGCGGTCAAGCTCGGCCGGCCGGTAGAAGTTGGCGAGCACGATCTCGACCGCGCGGTCGAAGACGGCGTTGCCGGAACGGAGGTTTCCTTGCCCCGATGCCGGGCTGGCCAGGGGCGCGAGGAGGAGCGCCAGCACAAGTCCGGCGCGGTAATGGGTTTTCATGATGATCTGGCTCGCGTCGTTCCGATAGGAGCCGCCCGCCGGGAATGCTCGCTGTCAAATATCGCGGCATTGTGTTCAGGCAAGAGCGAGGGCTGCCGGCGCGCCGGGTCCGGGTTGACCGCGCTCGCGGCTTCCCGCATTGAACGGGCGCGAGTTCTCCCGACCAACTCTCCAACCGAGGCGCGCAAATGGCGGACTGGCCCATTCACGGCAGGATCGATGGACCTTTGGTGATGATCGGCTTCGGCTCGATCGGAAAGGGCGTGCTGCCGCTCCTCGAGCGCCATTTCGAGTTCGATGCCTCGCGCTTCGTGGTGATCGACCCCGACGACGCCGACCGGCGGCTTCTCGACGAGCGCAACATCCGCTTCATCAAGGAAGCGGTGACGCGCGAGAACTACCGCGAGTTCCTCACCCCGCTCTTGACCGCCGGGGGCGGTCGCGGGTTCTGCGTCAACCTTTCGGTGGACACATCGTCCCTCGACATCATGCGCCTCTGCCGCGAGCTTGGTGCGCTCTACATCGACACCGTCGTCGAACCGTGGCCCGGCTTCTATTTCGATCGAAACGCCGGTCCCGAGCAGCGCACCAACAATGCGCTGCGCGCCACGGTGCGCGAGGAAAAGGCGAGGAACCCTGGCGGCCCGACGGCGGTATCCTGCTGCGGCGCCAATCCCGGCATGGTCTCCTGGTTCGTCAAGCAGGCGCTCTGCGACATCGCCCGCGACACCGGCCACGCCTTCACCGAGCCGGGACCGGACGACCGCGAGGCCTGGGCGCGGCTCATGCGCGACCTGGGCGTCAAGGGCATCCATATTGCCGAACGTGACACCCAGCGCGCCCGGACCCCGAAGCCGATGGGCGTATTCGTCAATACCTGGTCAATCGACGGCTTCCTGTCCGAGGGCATGCAGCCCGCCGAGATGGGCTGGGGCACGCATGAGAACTGGCTGCCGGAAAACGGCCGGCTCGAGACCATCGGCTCGAAGGCCGGTGCATACCTGCTCCAGCCGGGCGCCAATACCCGCGTCCGCTCCTGGTGCCCCACCCCCGGACCGCAATACGGCTTTCTGGTCACCCACAACGAATCGATCTCGATCGCCGACTATTTCACCCTCCGCGACGCCGAGCGGGTGGTCTATCGACCCACCTGCCACTACGCCTATCACCCGGCCAATGACGCCGTCCTGTCGCTCCACGAGTTGTTCGGCCGCGCCGGCAGGATCCAGGACCGGAAACACATCCTCAACGAAGACGAGATCGTCGACGGCATCGACG
>DASSPO010000147.1:0-2566 GCA_035699585.1 Bauldia sp. | reverse complement strand
GGTGTGTAGTCCCTCGGCACGATATAGGTGACGTATACGGTCGCACCCCCGGGACTGACCGCCTGGTGCACATGGTCTTCGCCTTCCACGAAAACGGACCCGGCCGCGTGCTCTTCGGTGGCGCAACGGCCGTCCACAAGGGTCAGTGACCCGGACTGAATGGAGACGATCACGACGCCCGGGTGATGATGGAAGCCCGTATAGCCACCGGGCGCGAACTCGAGCTTTTGGACTCGGACGGTCGCCGCGTCCTTCGTCTGGAACTTGATCCGGTTGTGATTGAAATCGATGATCTCGTTGAGGTTGGACGTCACGTAGGTCGTCGGCGTGACGCCAGAGCCTGGCGACGCCAGCGCTGGGACGGCAAGCGCGCCCACGGCAGCGATCGCGCCAATTGCGGCCGAATGTTTCAGAACCTTCGCAATAGTCATGACCATACTCCCCCGATCATCGGATGAGCGGTTTCAGTAAGGCCGGCCGCTAGGCGAAGCTTGGAGATCGTCTGGAGATTTCGTGGAGATTCTGCTTCGTGTTACTGTCCCAGGTCATGCAGTACCGGGTCGGCGATCATGTGCTCGATTTGCGTAGGTTCGAGGTGCGCAAGAAAGGCGGCGTGCTTCCGGCCGAGCCGCAGGTCTTGTCCCTGCTGTTCCTCCTCGTCGAAAACCGTGATCGCCTTGTCAGCAAGGACGAGCTGGTCGAAGTCGTCTGGGGTGGCAGGGCAATCAGCGACAGCGCCATCTCCAGCCGGATCAAGAGTGCGCGACAGCTGCTCAGCGATGATGGCGAAGCCCAGCGATTGATCCGGACGATCCACGGCAAGGGATTTCGGTTCGTAGGCGAGGTGCTCGCTGGCGAAACCGAAATCCCGGAGATCCCCTCCGATCGCAATGGTAGGAAGCCGTCGATCGCAGTGCTTCCTTTTGACTGCGAGGATGCCGGATTATCGGTCATCTCGCACGGCGTCCCGCACGACCTGATAGTCGGGCTGAGTCGGTTGCGTTCCCTTACGGTCATTGCGCGCGGATCTTCGTTCCGGTTCCGAGGATGGACGGGGGATCTCAGCCAAATCGGAAGCACGCTCGGCGTAGACTATTGTTTGACCGGGACCGTTCATCGCGCGGGCGCCCGCGTCGTCGTGGCGGTGGAGCTGGTCGACGCCAGGACCAGTAGTGTCGTCTGGGGCGAACTTTACGAGGGCACCTTAGATAAGCTGCACGAGGTCCGAGAGAACATCCTGGTACAGATAGTCTCCACGCTGGAACTGCAAATTTCCCACCACGAAGCCGAAACGGCACGGCTTCGTTCTCCTGACGATCTGAGCGCCTGGTCCTGTTACCATCTAGGCTTGCAACATATATTCCGGTTCAATCGGTTGGATAACGAGCACGGCCTCCGATATTTCGAGCAGGCGGTGGGGCGGGACCCGACCTTCAGCCAAGCGCATGCCGGAGTCTCTTTCGCGCGGTTCCAGAACGCCTTCATGCGCTATTCCGCCGATGCCGAGGAGGAAGCCAAACTTGCCCGGCGCGCGGCCGAGACCGCGATCGAGCTCGACGAGCAGGATCCGACCGCCAATCTGATGCTGGGACGGTCGTTCTGGCTGGAAGGCGCGATAGTGAGCAGCGTTCCTTGGCTGGAGCGGGCCATCGCGCTCAGCCCCAACTACGCACAGGCCGTCTATTCGCGGGCCTGGACCGATATGATCCTGTGCCAAGGGGAAGCAGGGCAGCAGAATGCCCGCGCAGCGATGCGGCTAAGTCCTATCGACCCGCTGCGCTACGCGATGATCGCGACGGACGGGTTCACGCAAGCGATGCTCGGCGACGAGGCGACAGGAGCTGCCCTCGTCGACCGGGCTGCTCGCGAACCTCGAGCACACGTCATGATCGCGGTGATGGCGGCTATCTGCCAAGTATGGGCCGAAAACGAGCAGGGAATCTGCTATTGGGCAAATGAGATCAAATCGCGCGATCCGCAACTGACGGCAAATGTCTTCCTTACTTCTTTTCCTTTCAAGGATGGACCGCTGAGAGAGCGCGTATCCGCCGCCTTGTCGGCCATCGGCGTGTGAAGGTGCTCTACCGGTTCATGCTGCGGTTGGTGACATCGTAATGTCCGCAATGGATGGAAAGCGGACGTCAATGATCTAATGGAGGCTCGTCGCGGTTGAGGAGCAACGCCGATGACGGAAATCTGCCATGAAGGCGGATGCGGTTGCGGAGCCGTTCGCTACCGACTCACTGACGAGCCGATCTTCGTCAACAATTGCCATTGCCGGCTCTGCCAGCGTCAGACCGGCACATCATCTGCGGTGAATGCTTTCATCGAAGCGAGCAAGCTCGAGCACCTTTCGGGCGAACTGACAGAGCATGATTTTCAGACCGGGAGCGGCGGAACGCAGACTGTTGTCCGCTGCGCGACCTGTGGAACGCCGGTATGGAGCCATTACTCCGGGTTGGATCGAAAAGCGGCGGCGGTTCGCGTCGGAACGCTCGACGAACCCTCTCAGATGCGCCTGGATGCCGCGATTTACGTGGTCGATAGGCCCGTTTGGGCGGGACTG
>DASSPO010000146.1:0-2701 GCA_035699585.1 Bauldia sp. | reverse complement strand
CTCGTTGATGAAGCTGATCTTGACCGCGAGGAAGGCGTTGGACGCATATTTGATCAGCTCGGCGGTGCGCCGGCCGGTGAACAGGATCGGCGCCTGGTTGAGGAACAGCGGCCGGTAGACCTCGCGCAGCACCGAGCGCGCGCGCTCGTCCTCGGCGCCGACCACGATCCGGTCGGGGATCTTGAAGTCGCGGATCGCGGCGCCCTCGCGCAGGAACTCGGGGTTGGACGCGACGGACGCGTCCTCGATGCCTTCCTCGGCGAGGATCTCGACGATCCGGTCGCCGGTGCCGACCGGGACGGTCGACTTGGTGACGATCACCGGCGCCGGCCGGGCGATGATCCGCGCCAGCTCCCGCACCGCGTCGTAGACGTAGGTCAAATCGGCGTGGCCGTCGCCGCGCCTGGCCGGGGTCCCGACGGCGATGAACACCGCTTCGGCGCCCGCGAGCCCGCCGGCGAGGTCGGTGGTGAAGCGCAGCCGACCGCGCGCCTCGTTGGCCTTGACCAGCGCCTCGAGCCCCGGCTCCCAGATCGGCATCCGGCCGGCGTTGAGCGCGTCGATCTTGTCGGCATCCTTGTCGACGCAGGTCACCTGGTGCCCGAAGTCGGCGAAGCAGGCGCCGGACACCAGCCCGACATAGCCGGTGCCAATCATCGCGATGCGCATTCACTACTCCCGCCGCTTCGAGGCGCGCGCCTCTTAGCCAGCGCTTGAAGCGAAGGCCACAGCTAAGCGCCCGAGCATAAGGGAGAGTTTGCGAAGCAAACACGACCTTTGTCGAAGAGAGCGCGCCAGCCGGCCGGCGGGGCGAGAGGCCTCGGCCGAGCGAGCCCGTCCGACGTCACGGGATTCAGTCCCGTGACGGCCCTTCCCTGGCCACGCTCGTCAACCCCCGTTCGCCCCGAGCGAAGTCGAGGAGCTCCGATTTCACCCCCCATCATTCCGTTCGCTTCGGAATCCGCACCCGGCTGGCCATTGCATGGTCGCCAATGGCTTGCCGGACCTGTTCGAACAGTTTGGCCGGCACCGCACCGTATAATGGGGTGTCACGACCTGGCGCCGGCCGAATGTCCGGCCCCGGCCATACGAAGCGATTGAGCTCCGTCACGATGATCCAGCTTGGCTCGTCGTCGAGCCCGAGGTGGCGTTTCACCGACTGCGGCACAGCGACGCCTTCGCTAGGCGCAGGCGGCGAATGGGTAATGGGCGCGACCAGCAATTCCGTTCGTTCGCCAATCGCTCGCCTGGCGAGCACCACGACGACCGGGCGATCTTTCAGCCCTTCTTCCTGCCCGGCCGCCGCTTCGTCCGCCCACAGATAGGCATAGGCGATGACGTCAGCGGGCTCGGGTATCGTCCATGAGGTGGTCGAGTTTCCGGGATCGCTCGGACGGCTCGGCGGTCCGGAGGGCTTCGAGGGTGGCATCGTCGAGGTCCTTGACGAGGAGAACCTGGCGATCGCGGCTCAGAAGGCGATCGTATTCCTTGAGCGACAGCATCACGACGCGAGTCACGCCGTGCCGTTGGATTCCCACCGGATGAAGCATCGCCTCGTCGGTGTAAAAACCAAACTTGCCCGCAACCTCCTTGGCCGGGACCGTCAACAGCGGTTCCGTCACGTTTGATCTCCTCGACCCTCGTGCTGCCGGATCAGGCAACCTACCGTGGAAGCAAAAGCCGTATACGCTTGATAACAGCTATTTTACAGAAAGTCAAGACTCACAGCAGTTTGTCTTGACGACCCATTTCCTCCCGCTTCGCGCGCTTGACGCTGGCGGGGTCGACGAATGGGATTTGCGGCTTCTTGCCTTGGAACAGCTCGGCCAGCGTGAGGATCTGCAGCCGGGGATAGGTGCGGCCCCATTCGTCCTCGAAGCGGCCGACCGCGGCGGCTTCGGTTTCCATCGGGCGGGTCGGCATGGTGCTGGTGATGAACACGCCGATCGGCGCTTTCTCGCGCTCCATCGCACTGTGCAGGTCGCGGATCATGTTCACCGAGACGTTGCCGCCTCCCTTGACCGAGACCAGCGCCTTCTCCGTCCGCTTGCCGTCCGGCTTGAAGTAGATGATGCCGTCGATGCCGCCGTCGGCACCCTTTTTCTTGCCACCGAACGGCAGCGCATCGACCATCGAAACGGCCCACCACTGGAATTGGTACTTGTCGCGCTCTGCCAGATCGACGGCGGAGGCCAGGTCCTTGGGCGTGCCGTGCACTTCGAACTGGATGCCTGGGAACGCGTCCTTCAGCCGCTTCTCGATCAGGCTGATAGCGAGGTGGGTGACGTCGATACCAATCCACTGCCGGCCGAGTTTCTGCGCGGCGTGGACCGCAGTGCCACAGCCGCAGAATGGGTCGAGCACGACTTCGCCTTCGTTGGAAGATGCGGAGATGATCCGCTCAAGTAGGGCGAGCGGCTTTTGAGTGGGGTAGCCGAGGCGTTCCTGGGCCGTCTGGTTCAACCGATCCACATCGGACCACACGTCGCCAACAGTTACCAATCTATCTCCGGGTTCAAATGGGACGTCACTTCGACGGCGCGGAAAGCCACCTTTTGCGGGCCAATGGATCAATCCTTTCGCATCCCACGCGTCCAATTGTGAGTGCAAGTTACCCCAATGCCTACCCATTTTTGCGGGATCGTAGCCCCGCCAGGGCTTGCCAGTTTCCCCGCTGCGCAGTCCAGCTCCCGTAAGCTCG
>DASSPO010000145.1:0-15113 GCA_035699585.1 Bauldia sp. | reverse complement strand
TGGCGGCGTGCCGCCGAGAGGCAACGGGCAGCTATCGACCGGGCGGGCGCCCTGCTCTAGAGTTCGGGCGTTCGCGCCAACAGGTCGGCAAGCACAGACCCTTCCGGACGCCACGATGCACGTCACGCTCAAGCTCTATGCCTCGCTCGGCGCTTACCTTCCCGCCCATGCGGATCGCAACGAGGCGCGGGTGGAGGTATCCGAGGGCACGACGATCCTGGAGCTGCTCGATGCCCACAAGGTGCCCAGGGCATCGTGCCATCTCGTCCTCCTGAACGGCATATTCCAGGCGCCTGCCGCGCGCGGAACGAAGCAGCTTTCGCCCGGCGATGCTGTCGCGGTATGGCCACCCGTGGCGGGCGGCTGAAGTCAGACAATCGACCGGCGGGCGCGTTCGGGCTCTCTGGTCTGAAACCAGAGGAAGCCCGACAATGCCGATCGTCAACCGCATCGCCGCCATGAAGGACGAGATCACGGAGTGGCGGCAGGACATGCATGCCAATCCGGAGCTGCTCTACGACGTCCACCGTACGGCTCAACTCGTCGCCGACAAGCTGCGAGCCTTCGGATGCGACGAGGTCACGACCGGGATCGGGCGAACCGGTGTCGTCGGCGTGATCCGCGGGCGCGGCGACGCTACTGGCCGCGTAATCGGGCTTCGTGCGGACATGGATGCGCTGCCGATCCACGAGACCACCGGCCTGCCCTATGCCTCCAAGGTGCCGGGCAAGATGAATGCCTGTGGTCACGACGGCCACACGGCGATGCTGCTCGGCGCGGCCAAGTACCTCTGCGAGACGCGGAACTTCCACGGAACCGCGATCGTCATCTTCCAGCCCGCCGAAGAGGGTGGCGCGGGCGGCAAGGCGATGGTCGATGACGGGCTGATGGACCGCTGGCGGATCGACGAGGTCTACGGCATGCACAACATGCCCGGCATACCGGTCGGCGATTTCGCCATGCGGCCCGGACCGATGCTTGCGGCAACCGACGAGTTCACGATCACCGTCAGGGGCGTCGGCGGGCACGCCGCGCGGCCGCACGCGACCGTCGATCCGATCCTCATCGGCACCGCCCTCGTGCAGTCGCTCCAGTCGATCGTCTCGCGATCGGTTGATCCGGTCGATTCGGCTGTGGTTTCCGTCACCCGCTTCCACGCCGGCGACGCTTACAACGTCATTGCGGAGACCGCCGAGGTTGCAGGGACGGTGCGGAGCCTCAAGCCCGAGATTCGGGATCTGGTCGAGGCGAGGATGCGCGAGATCGTTGGTGGCCTTGCGGCTGCCTACGGCGCAGGGATCGACCTCCATTACGACCGAAACTATCCGGTCACCCGCAACCACCCGCGTCAGGTCGAGTTCGCCGCCGCGGTCGCGGCCGAGATCGTCGGCGATTCGCGGGTCGACACGGACGTTCCGCCGCTGATGGGCGGCGAGGACTTCGCCTACATGCTGGAGAAGCGTCCCGGGGCGATGGTTTTCTTGGGAAACGGCAATACCCCCGGCCTGCATAATCCCGCCTACGATTTCAACGACGAGGCGATCGCCTTCGGCTGTTCCTACTGGGTCCGGCTGGTCGAGCGGGCCATGCCCGCGACATCGGCGGCAGGCTGAAAAGGGTCGATTTGCGCCGGTCGATTGGCTATATCGGCGGCTGGTCGATTTGCCTGCGAGCGCTCGTTTGAACAGCGTCATGGCGCCTGTCGCCGAGAGACTGATCCTCCCGTCCGCCGGTTGGCGCCTTGGCGCCTGCCGGCCGTTGGCGCGTTCGCGTTAGGCCGATGGCCGACACGGCGATCACCCCTGCGGAGCGCGCTGCGGGCCTTTCGATCTGGAAGGGACCGGTGAACCCGACTCCCATCTCGGGCGGCATCACCAACGTCAATCTCAAGGTCGAGGATGCGGGGTCGGTCTACGTCGTTCGTGTCGGTGAGGACCTGCCCGTCCACCAGATCATGCGCTTCAACGAGCGCGCGGCGTCGAAGGCGGCCCACGCCGCGGGAATCTCGCCCGAGGTCGTGCATACCGAGCCGGGCATCATGGTGCTTCGCTTCGTCGAGGGCCGGACCTGCCTGGCCGCTGACGTCCGCGATCCCGAGCGCCTCAAGCAGATCCTTCCGCTTCTGAAGCGGGTCCACCGGGTCCTGCCCCGGTTTCTCTACGGGCCGGTGCTCGCCTTCTGGCCCTTCCACGTCATCCACGACTACGCCCATACCCTTGAGCAGGCCGGCAGCCGCTACACCTCGCGCCTCGCCGATCTGGTCGATGTCGCAGCCAGCCTCGAGCTTGCGGTCGGACCGATCGATCTGGTCTTCGGGCACAATGATCTTCTTCCGCAGAACTTCATCGACGACGGCGAGCGCGTCTGGCTGATCGACTGGGACTACGCGGGGTTCAATTCGCCGCTTTTCGATCTCGCCAATCTCGCCTCTCACGCTCAGCTCGACGGCGAGCAGGAGGCCTGGGTTCTCTCGACCTATTTCGGCCGCGCGCCCGACGATTCGATCTGGCGGAGCTACCGGGCGATGAAGTGCGCCTCGCTGCTTCGCGAGGCGATGTGGAGCATGGTCTCCGAGATGTATTCGCGGATCGAGTTCGACTACGCCGCCTACACTCTCGACTACATGGACCGGTTCGCCCGCGCCCACGCCGCTTTCAAGCGCTAGAGGTACTTGGGTCATTCACCGCCGGTCGGCGAGGACCAGGTGGCTGTCGCCGAATTCATGCCAGAGGTATTCATTGAGCGACGCCTCGCGGTAGGCGCTGTGCACGAGGTCCCGCCCGCCGACCGCTTCCAACATCGCCAGATGGCTCGCCGTCGGGTCATGAAACCCGGTGATCAGTCCGTCGACACTCGTGACCGGTCGTCCCGGGTGGACGAACAGCCGGGTGAACCCCTCCGCGGGTCGGACTTCTGATCCGTCCCAGGCGGACTCGATCGCGCGCACCACGGTGGTGCCTACCGCGACAATGGGCCGGCCTCTTTGCCGCGCGGCGTTGATTCGCGCTGCCGTCTCGGCGGGCACCGAGAAGGCCTCGGGTGCGAGCGCCGCCTCCTCGCCCTCGAGGCTCGACACCCCGGCATGGAGCAGGATCGGCGCGGTCGCGATCCCATGCTCGCGCAGCGCTTCCAACAGCGCCTTGGTGAACGGCCGTCCGGCAGAGGGCATCTCGGCGCTCCCCGGCACATCGGAGAAGATCGTCTGATAGGCCGACAGCGGCGGATAGGGCGGCGAGACGTGGTCGTAGCGGATCGGCTCGCCCTCGTCCGCCATGGCACGTTCGACGCTTCCGCCAAAGGCGACGAAGAAGAGGCGCGGGACGCCGGGAAAACCGGCAAGCAGCCGCGCCGGAACGCCCGCGGCCTCGAAGGTTTCTCCGACCCTGAGCGGAACGGGCCCGTCGACCGCCGGGCTCCACCGCGGTTCCGCTAGCCACAGCCGGTCGGCATAACGCGTCGAGAGGTGAAGCGTGAACGTCCCGAACCGGGCCGAGGCCGGCAGGCTCGCCGGCAACGTCGCACTCGAGTTGACGACAAGCAGCGTCCCCGGTGCCAGGATTTCCGGAAGGTCGTGGAACCTCGCATGCTCGTGGCCGCGCCCGTGGCTTACCAGGAGCCGCACCGCGTCGCGCGCTATGCCGCGGCTCTCCGGCGGCGCTACCGCCGATGGGCCGGGTCGCCATGCGGCTACGGGGAGGTCGGTCTTCATGCTGCAAGCTCCCAGGTTTCGTCCTGGGCGGCATACCGGCGGCCCGAGATCCGCGACGGCTCCTGCCCAAGCAGCCAGGCGAAGAACGGCAGCGTCGCCTCCGGCGTCGGCCGGTCGGAGATGTCCTCACCGGGATAGGCCGCTTGGTGCATGTCCGTCCGCATGTCGCCGGGGTCGACCGACACCACGGCTATGCCACGATCGCCGAGCTCGTTGGCAAGTGTGAGCGAGATGAGATCGAGTGCCGCCTTGCTCGCGCCGTAGCCGCCCCATCCCGGATAGCCGCCGACCGCGGCATCGCTCGAAACGTTGACGACGAGCCCGCCGCGTTTCCCGAGAAGCGGCAGAGCCGCCTGCACAAGGCCAAGCGGCGCAAGGACGTTGACGCCGAAGATGTCCTCGAGCGCGATGGGTGGAAGCTCCACGAGCGGTGGCAGCGGCGTCGGGCCGAGGGTCGAGGCACAGTTGACGAGAAGATCGAGCCCACCCAGCGAAGCGGCGGTCTCGACCAGTCGCTGCCGGTGGCCGGGATCGGCGACGTCGCCGGCACGGGTGACGACGCGTCCGCTCGTTGGCATCAGGCTTCCGGCGAGGTCAGAAAGCGGCACAGGACGCCGTGCGGTGAGCACGAGGTCGTAGTCCAGGCCGGCGAGGAATCGCGCCAGCGTTGCGCCAAGCCCGCGGCTGGCGCCGGTGATCAGGGCGATGCGGTTCATCGGCAGTCTCGCTCTTTCGGTTCTGGTCCTCGGGCGTGTGTGTGTGCCGTGCACCGAGATACAAGTTAAAGTGAACTTGAGATCAAGAGCAAAATGTGCTGTCCTTGACGCAATGGAGAAGGTCATCACCATAGGCGAGGCGGCGCGGCGGAGCGGCGTTGCCGCCTCCGCGCTCCGCTTTTACGAGGAGCGCGGCCTGATTTCCTCCGAAAGGAGAGGGTCCGGCCACCGCCGCTATCCGCGTTCCGTTTTACGCCGTATTGCGTTCATCGTCTTTGCCCAAAGGATCGGGCTGTCGCTTGACGAGATTGGCGCCGAACTGGCCAAGCTTCCCGCCGACCGCGCCCCGACCCGATCGGATTGGTCGCAGCTGTCGCGCGGTTGGGCGGCCCGCATCGATCGGCGTATCGCGGAGCTTGCACGGTTGAAGGCGGGGCTTACCGAGTGCATCGGCTGCGGCTGCCTGTCCCTCGACCGCTGCCGTCTGGCCAACCCGGAAGACCGCGCCGGACGACATGGACCCGGTCCGCGGTACTGGGTGGGGTAGGCAGGCGCGGTAGGCCTTCGGCCCGATCGCAAAGCCGAGAGAACTGGGCACGATCCGGTTACCTGCCAGGGCTGCGGCCGGCCATCGACCCCGGCGACCGCAAGGCATTTTGTCGCGCCCGGAAGCCATGGCTGACGAGGAGTCGCCGGGCCGCCCTCTCAGGGGACATGAAGCGCGTGGAGAGGGCCTATCTCCTCGTCATTGCTCGGGTGCCGGCTGAGCGCCGACCTCTACCGGCCCAGTATCATCCCGATTGCCCGACGGACGACCTTGCCGACCTCGGGCCATGAAAGGGGCGCTCCATCAGGTGTGCGGCGGGGCGGAGCGGAGCGAAGCGCCGTCGGACCGCCGAAATCGGCGGCAACCACCCGTTCGGACCTGAGGCCCAGCCAGGATTCCGGTTCACTGAACATGCGCATCGTCGTGGCCTCCCATCGAGGTCGGGCCCGGCCCTCCGCGTTTTCGCATGCCATAGTTGACCTGAACCGTCTGTGAATGCCGTCACAGCGCCGTCGCGCCGGGTTGTCAAAGAACCGGCCGGGCCTTTTGAATCCGTGCCGAGATGCCATATTGAGGTCGGCAAACACCGAGGGGACATGCCATGGCTGAACCAACCGCCACCGATACCGCTGTCGTCAAGACGCCGCTTCAATACCTCGACAAGGCGATGAGCAGCCTGCGTGACCTCGGCCTCCTCAAGGACGGCAGAGTCGAGGACGCGCCGATCACCGGGCTCCTCGAGAAGATCTCCGATCTTGAACCGGACAAGATCGCGGTGATCACCCGCACCCTCGGCCAGATGTCCGCCTTCAACGAGATCGTGCGCGAGCAGATTTCCGAGATGTCGATCGGGCAGCGCTACGAGGAGATCACGAAACAGTTCAACTCGATCCGAGACGATGCGAAGTCGATGGTCGACCAGATTTCCGACGGCAAGCTCGACGTTTTCGAGCGAGCGACGACCGCCTGGATGAAGATCGCTCGCGGCGACATCTCCACCCGCTTCGACAAGATCCGCGACACCTACCTTGCCGTTGCCAAGGACACCAAGACCAATATCGAGCGCGAGCACACCATCCTCGAAGCCTACATGGATTTCCGCGGCGCTCTGAAGCAGGCCGAGGTGAGTGCGCTCGAAGTGCTGAAAGTGGCGGAAGGTCGGCTCGAGGCCGCCAAGGCCGAGCTCGCCAAGGCCGGAGAGGCGGTCAAGAACTACGCAGGCACGGACCCTGCCGAGCGCGCCAGGCTCGAGCTCGCCCGCGACGAGAAGCTCCGCGCCATGCAGGCCGAGGACGGCCGCTACCAGGTCGCCAAGGACCTCGCCGATAATCTCACCATCGGCTACAACACGTCCGAGGTGATCATGGCGCGGCTCACCCAGACCACCAGCGCCAAGGAGCGGGTTTACCAGCAGGCCGTCTCGTTCTTCACCACCAACGAATCGGTACTGACCGCGCTCAAGGCCTCGTTCACCGGCATGTTCGGCCTCCACGAGTCGACCGAGACCCTCAACCAGATGAAGGAAGGCGTGTCGAAGTCGATCGAGGTGCTCTCCGAGATCGGCGGCAAGATCCAAGAGGAGGCGTTGAGGGCCGGCTACGGCCCGACCATTCGCGCCGACGCGGTCAAAAAGCTGGTCGACTCGGTCGTCACCTTCCAGGAACGCTCTGGAGAGATCATCAAGGAGATGCGGACGCTCGCCACACGGAATTCCGAAGAGATCCGCGAGGCGGTGGAGGAGGGCAAGAAACGCATGGCCCGCCTCGCCGCGGAAGGGAATGCGCTTCTAGCCAATGGCTGACGCTGCCGCTCAGCCCGGGCCCAAGGCGCCGGCCGCCAAGCTCGACGATCTCATGCTCGCGATGGACGTGGTCGACACGCTCCGTCATCAGGAGGCGCTGGTCGAGAGGGAGCTCAGCCAGGACTTGCGCGACGAGGCGCTGAAGACGCGCCTTCGGCAGATCTATGAAAGCCAAGGGTTGACGGTCACCGATCTCATCCTCGACGAGGGCATCAAGGCCCTCAAGGAAAGCCGCTTCGCCTACACGCCGCCGCAGCCGGGCTTCGCAACCTTCATGGCAAAGCTGTGGGTCAGGCGGCGCGTCGTCGGCCCCTTCCTCGGCATTCTCGTCGCGGCCGTAGTTCTCTTCGTCGGATGGCAGGTTTGGCGGGCCGGCGAGGCCGCGCGGATAGCAGAGCAGATTGAGATCGAGATCACCGAGACCCTGCCCAAGGCGCTTGCGGCCGCGGCCGAGGCTGCGCGTCTGGCGGCCACCGATCCCGACGCCGTGGCGCGCATCGATGCTCTGGTGACCCAGGGCGAGAGCGCCGCAAGGGCCGGCGATGCCCAAGGCATGCGGGACGCGATCGCCGCTCTCGAATCGCTTCGCGCGGCGCTCAACCAGACCTATCAGCTCCGCATCGTGTCCCGCGAAGGGGAAGACACCGGTGTCGACCGCATCCCCGACATCAACGAGGAGGCGAGAAACTATTACATCATCGTCGAGCCGGTGACCGAGAGCGGAGAGGTGCTGTCGCTTCCGGTAGTCAACGAGGAGAACGGCCGGACCTACACCGTGTCGAAATGGGGCGTCCGCGTTCCGGAAGCCACCTATGACGCGGTCCGCGCCGACAAGTTGGACGATGGCATCGTCCAGAACAACGTGCTCGGCGAGAAGCCGCGCGGCACCCTCAAGGTCACCTACCTGATGCCGGTCGAGTCCGGCGCGATCACCGAGTGGTAGCGCGATGATCTCGTCGCGACAGGCCCTCTCGCAGGTCGAGCACGCGATCCTCGGTGTCCGCCGCGAGGAGGATCGCATCACCGCCATGCTCCGCTCGGCCACCGAGGAGACGGCGCGGCTCCGCGCCCGGCAGGCCGAGGCCTATAAGGCGCTCGCTCGCCTGCGGCTCGACGAACTGCAGGCGAGCAAGGTCGCCGGCGAGCTCGACACGGCGGAGCGCGACGCCCTTGCGATGATCGAGAAGGGGAGGGCGGCACTCGCCGATATCGCAAAGAGACGCGAGGCCCTGGTCGATGCGATCGAGGCCGGCGAGAAGACCCTCGACCAGCACGCCGATCGCCTCGAAAAGGCAATCGACGCCGTTGATGCGTTGAGCGAGAAGACCCGGGCTCGGCTCGCCGCCGACAAGGAGTGGCTCGCTGCGCGCGACAAGGTGGCGACCATAGAGGCAACCGCCAAGGCCGCCGCCGAAAAGGCCGACCAGGCGGAGAAGGACTTTGCGGAAAAGCGCAAGCCTTATGACGCCGACCCGCTCTTCACCTATCTCTGGCAGCGCGGCTACGGCACGTCCGCCTATCGGGCCGGCCCCATCGCGCGTTTCTTCGACGCCAGGGTCGCCAGGCTTGTCGATTACGACAAGGCACGCCCGAACTTCTATATGCTCAACGAGATCCCGATCCGCCTCCGCGAGCATGCAACGCGGCTGCACGAATCGATCGCCGCCGCCAAGACCGCCCTTGTTGCGATCGAGCGAAAGGCTTTGGAGGCCGACGGCGTCGCGAAGCTCGAAGCGGAGGCCGCCGCCGCCGACAACGATCGGAAGGCCTTCGTGGCCGAGCTCGACGCCATGCGGGCCGAGCTTGACGCGCTCGACAAAGAGCAGGCGGCGCTCCTCGATCCGTCCGGCGACCGGTCGCTGTCGAAGGCAATCGACGGATTGGCCGCCGCGATCGCCCGCGAGGATCTGGCGACATTGCATCGGGAAGCTCTCAGGACACCGACACCCGAGGATGAGCGGATCGTCGCCACCTTGAAGGAGATCGAGCCGGCGTTGAAGCGCCGCGAGGCGGAGGCCGAGGAAGTGCGAAGGACCGCGGTCGCCCTCGCCAGAAAGCGCGCCGAGCTGGAGCAGTCGCGCGACACCTTTTACCGCGAGGGGTACGACGATCCGCGTGGCCGTTTCTCCAACGGTCCGGATATCGGCGACATCATCGGCGGCGTGATCGGCGGCATTCTCACGTCGCGCAACCTTGACGATGCTTTCGGTCGTGGCTGGTCCCGGCCAAGTCGCCCCGGCTCCACCTTTGGCGGGGGCATAAGATTCCCGAGCGGTGGATCGTCCTGGTCACGCCCGTCGTCACCCTCGCGGCCTTCGTCGCGCGGGGGGTTCCGGACCGGCGGGCGGTTCTAGGAGATAGTACGATGATAAGGGCGCTTGCGCCGGCCTTGGCAGGCTTCCTGATCGGGATCACGTCGGCCGCGGCGAACGAGGCGGATGCCGCGGTGGTCCGCGACTATTGCCGTGCCGAGATCGCGGCAACGGGGCAGGTCTGCGATTGCCTGCTTCGTCAGTTCGACAAGCTCACCGACGGCCAGCAGGCGCTGGTCGCGGCCATCGTTCGCGACGACGCGGCGGCGCTTGCGGCTGCTCGCGCCGAACTCGCCGGCGCCGAGCTTGCGCAGGCCGAAACCTTCCTCAAGGCCGAGACGCTTCTCTGCCGGCCGAGCGGCTGACGTCCCTTCACTACTCCGCAAGCCATGCCTTGGCCTGCTCGACCGCGCCAGTCGGGAACAGCCGGAGTTCCGCCGGCATCAGCCCTTCCAGCGCGCCGACGGCGCGCCGGTATGGCCCGTCCTCGGCCAGGAAGGCGATCTTCTCGAAGTCGGCAAAATGGCGCGTGCCGAAGACGGCGTCGTCGAGCAGGGTATTCGGATCGTAGCCGGCGAAACGCGGTCCCGCCAGATAAAGCAGCCTCACCGGTTGGCCGCCGTCGAGGATCGCCTCGATCGTCGGTTCCATGACCTCGAGCCGGTCCTCCTCGGTCACCCGTCCGACCGCCTCGAAGCCGATGGCGCCGGCGGGAAGATTTTCGATGCGCGCAAGCATGATCGCCTCCTCTTCCCCCTTTGCCCAGGATGGACCTTAGCGCGCATTGAACGGTCCTTTGATGACACTCCTGTGGAATCTTCGTTACGACATTCGGGCCATTGGATGGCGACTCATGCGGCCGACGAGGTCGCCTCCCGCATGTCGGGCACGAGAACCGCGGCACCCTTGAGCTGGCCGGCACGCATCTCGTCGAGCGCTTCGTTGGCCTGTTCGAGCGGTAGCGGCGCGACCGTGGTGATGATCGGCAGTTCTTCCGCGACGCGCATGAAGTCCTCTCCGTCGGCGCGGGTAAGGTTGGCGACCGAGCGGATCATCCGCTCCCCCCACAGGATGGCGTAGGGGAAGGCTGGAATTTCGCTCATGTGGATGCCGGCGGTGATGACTCGCCCGCCTTTTCGCACGGCGCGCAGGGCGGCCGGCACCAGGGTTCCCACCGGCGCGAAGATGATCGCCGCGTCAAGCGGCTCGGGAGGCGGTTTGTCCGAGTCGCCCACCCATTCTGCCCCGAATCCTGCGGCGAAGTCCTGGGCGGCGCGGTCGCCCGGCCGGGTGAAGGCATGGACGCGCTGGCCCTGGAAGCGGGCGACCTGCGCCATGATGTGCGCCGCGGCGCCGAAACCATAGATGCCCAGCCGCTCCGCGGCACCCGCCATGCGATGCGCCCGGTGCCCGATCAGCCCGGCGCAGAGGAGGGGAGCGGCATCGGCGTCGCCGTAGCTGTTGGGAATGCGGAGGCAGAAGCGGTAGTCGGCGAGAACGAACTCCTGGTATCCGCCGTCGATGTGGCAGCCGGTGAAGCGAGCCTCGTCGCAGAGGTTCTCCTCGCCCGAATGGCAGAAGCGGCAGCGGCCGCAGGCGCCGCCGAGCCAGGGTACGCCAATCCGCTGGCCGATTTCGAAGCCGTGGGCGCGCCCGCCCATCTTCGCCACCTGGCCGACGATCTCGTGGCCGGGCACCACCGGATAGCGGCAGATCGGCAGTTCCCCGTCGACGAGATGGAGGTCGGTGCGGCAGACGCCGCAGGCGAGCACGCGGATGAGGAGCTGCGTTGGTCCCGGCTCCGGAATCTCGCGCTCCTCGAGGCGGAGCTTCTCCCCAGGCCGCCGGATCACCATCGCGCGCATGCGGGCATCCTGCCACCAAAGCTGCGCGCCGCACAGCCGGCATCAAGTCGAGAGCATCTTGCCCCCGCCGCCATCACCGCCATAATCGGGGACCGGCTAGGGGGGGCGACTCGGCGGCCGTTGTTCAAGGTTAACGTTTCGTTGACCATGCGCGGCGGACCATGACGGACGGTGACGGGACGCTTCGCCATGCACGTTTTGCTCAAGGTCGGACTGGCTGCGCTGGTCGCGGCCGCTTCCGCGGCCTCTGCCGTCGCCCAGGACGATGTTCCGGCCAAGGTGCTGTTCGGCCGGATGGCGCAGCCGGCGGATCTCGCGTCGCGGAGCATCGGCTCCTACGCGCGCGGCTGCCTCGCCGGCGCCAGTCCGCTACCCTATGACGGTCCGGCCTGGCAGGTGATGCGCCTCTCGCGCAATCGCCACTGGGGCATGCCGATCCTTATCGCCTTCATCGAGAAATTCGCCACCGACGCGCAGCGGCTCGACGGTTGGCCGGGACTCCTTGTCGGCGACTTGTCGCAGCCGCGCGGCGGTCCCATGACATCGGGCCATTCGAGCCACCAGATCGGCCTCGACGTGGACATCTGGTTCGATCCCATGCCCCCCTACACGTTGTCCCGCGAGGAGCGGGAGGAAAGGAGCGCCACCTCCTACATCAAGCCCGGCACCAATACCGAGCTTCGCCGCGACCTGTGGACCGACGCCCATTCGCGGATGATCAAGCGCGCTGCGAGCTATCCCGAGGTCGAGCGCATCTTCGTCAATGCCGGTGTCAAGAAGGAGCTGTGCGATACTGCGGGACGCGACCGCGCGTGGCTGCGCAAGATTCGCCCCTGGTATCTGCACGACGATCACCTTCACGTCCGTCTGTCCTGTCCTCCCGGCATGGCCGGCTGCGTCCCGCAGGATCCGGTGCCGGAAGGCGATGGGTGCGGTGAGAACCTCCGCTACTGGCTGAGCGACGCGCCGTACCGGCCCAAGGACAAGCCGCAAAAGCCGGTGAAGCCGCCACCGCCGATCACTCTGGCCGGCCTGCCATCCGCCTGCCGGCAGGTGCTCTCCGCCGGCGCTCCCGGCGGCGGCCCGCTTGAGCTCAACATCCCGAATCCGGTTCCGCGGCCGGCAGTGAACTGAGGCCTCCGAAACGGGTCCGGCCCTTTCCTTGCGGGCCGCAACCGCGCCCCGGCGTCGGGAAAGGTCGCTGGCTCGCTCGAATTTCTAGAAATCGAACCCGTTGATGTTCTCGGCGGTGAAGACGAAGGGCAGGCCGAGCATGACTTCGCTCCCGTCCACTCTGAGTTCGCCGAGCCGCCCCGCCGCGACCGATGTCGCACCCGGCTGGAGCGTCCCGTCGGCCGCGGCCCGCAGCACGTGGAGTGCGGCGTAACCGAGATCGACCGGGTTCCACAGCACCACGGAGCGAACGCAGCCGGAGGCGATGTGCGGCTTCATCACGTTGGGTGTCGCAAGCCCGACCACCGCGACGGTCCCGCACTTGCCGGCTGCGGCCGTCGCCTCGGCGGCTGCGGGCGTTGCGAAGTTGGTCAGCGTGACCAGTCCCCTGAGATCGGCGCCGTGGCGGCGGAAGAGGAGTTGCGCCTGTCGCGCCGAAAGCGCCCCGTCTTCTTCGCCCTGGGCCGTGCCGAGCCAGGTCAGGCCGGGATGGCACTTCGCGGCATAGGCCGCCATTTCGGCGATCCACCTTGCCTGAACCGGTGCGTTTTGGGTCGAGGTGATGATGGCGAACCCGCCTTCCTCACCGATCTCGTCCGCAAGCCGGTCGAGGAGCACTTTGGCTATGCCGTTCGGCGTCGCGCGGTTGACGAACCATTGCCGCGCATCGGGCGAGGCGTCGGCGTCGTAACCGACGACATTGATGCCGTTGGCAAGCGCCTTCCTTAGCACCGGGGCGATTGCGATCGGATCGTTGGCTGCGAACAGGAGGCCGTCGACCCCGGAGGTCACGTGGTTGTCGATCAGGGTGATCTGCTGGTTGATGCTGATCTGGGTCGCGCCCTCGGTCTTCACCTCGACATTGCCCAGTTCGGCCGCGGCCTCGCGCATCCCGCGAGCCACGGCGGCGTAGTAGCCGACGCCCGTGAGGCGTGGCAGGTTGATCACCGTGATCGGTTCGCCGGCGCGGGCCGGCGGATTGATCGGCACGCCGCCGTCATAGGGCTTCGGCGCCGTTGCCCCTTCGTCCTCACCGCGGCGGCAGGCGAGCGGCGTTGTCGGCAGGTCGTCGGCGCCAAGCCACGCCGGCTGCGCCGCCGCCTCGCCGAAGGTGAGGCCGGCCGCCAGAATCAGTCCCCAGGTCCGCGTCGAAATCATGCTGTTCCGCCGTCGTCGATCTCTGCCGGAACCTAACGCGATTCCGTTTGCGCCTGAAACCGTGACCCCCTACGAGGGTGCGGCCCGATGCCGCCCGCTTGTTCGACCATGACCGACACGATCACCATCCGCACCCCCGACGATTGGCATGTTCATCTCCGCGATGGAGCCATGCTCCGGGCGGTCCTCCCGTTCACGGCGCGGAGCTTCGCTCGTGCCATCGTCATGCCCAACCTCGTTCCACCGGTGGTGACGACGGCCGACGCGGCGGCATACCGTGAGCGCATCCTCGCCGCCCTGCCCGACAATACCGCCTTCACCCCGCTGATGACGGCCTACCTGCGCGACGACACCGATCCTGACGACATCGAGGCCGGCTACCGCGATGGCGTGCTCACCGCCGTGAAGTTCTATCCCGCCCACGCCACCACCAACGCCGCCGCGGGCGTCACCGACATCGCAAGAGTCCGGCCGGTTCTGGCGCGGATGGAGAAGATCGGGATGCCGCTGCTCATCCACGGCGAGGATGTCGGTCCGGATGTGGACATTTTCGACCGGGAGGCCGTTTTCGTCGAACGACGGCTTGCGCCACTCCTCCGCGACTTCCCCGGCCTCAGGGTCGTCCTCGAGCATCTTTCCACCGAGGTCGCCGTCGCCTTCGTGCGCGCCAATGCGCCGAGGCTCGCCGGCACCATTACGCCCCACCATCTCGCCGAGAATCGCACGAAGTGGCTCGGCTACGGCCTCCGCCCGCACCTCTATTGCATGCCGGTTATCAAGAAGGAGAGCGACCGCCTTGCCCTGGTTGCGGCAGCCACCTCGGGCGAAGCCTGCTTCTTTCTGGGCACGGACTCCGCCCCGCACGCCCTTGGCCGCAAGCTCGCTCCGGTCTGCGCCGCAGGTGTCTTCAATGCCCCGGTGGCGCTCGAGACCTACGCCGGCATCTTCGCAGAGGTGGGCCGCCTCGATCGCCTGGAGGCCTTCGCCTCGCTTAACGGACCGCGCCACTATGGCCTGCCCGAGAACAAAGGGACCGTAACCCTCGTCCGAACTGACTGGACTGCGCCGGAAAGCGCGCCGGTTGACGGTCCCGAGGTCCGCGTCGCCGCCTATCGGGGCGGCGAGACCATCGCATGGCGGATCGCCGGCCGGACATAGTGCGCAGCGGAGGGGGAGGAGATCATGACAGACGCAGCCGCGTTGCGGAGCAGCTTCCTCAAGGTAAGCACCGCGACCCTTACCACGGTCCTTTTCAAGCGGGGGCTGAGGAACGTCTTTGTCGAGGGCGCCCGGCCGCTCAATCCCGCCGCCTGCCGCATGGCCGGACCCTCTTTCACGCTCCGCTACATCCCGGCCCGCGAGGACATCGACACGATCGAGGTTTTCAAGGACCCGCGCCACCCGCAGCGCCATGCGGTCGAGACCATCCCGCCAGGAGCGGTGATGGTGATCGATTCCCGCGGCGACGCTCGTGCGGCCTCGGCCGGCGGCATTCTCATCCGCCGCATGATGGTGCGCGGTGCGGCCGGCATCGTCACCGACGGCGGCCTTCGCGACAGCCCGGAGATCGCTGCGCTCCCCTTCCCGGCCTTCTGCCGGGCGCCCTCGGCGCCGACCAACCTCGTCCGCCACCACGCCATCGACATCGACGTGCCGATCGGCTGCGGCGGCGTTCCGGTCTATCCCGGCGATTGGGCGGTCGGCGACGGCGAGGGCGTGGTCATAGTGCCCGCCGGCATTGCGGTGGAGGTTGCCGCCGAGGCGGTCGAGATGACCGCCTTCGAGGATTGGGTCGAGCGCGAGGTCGCGGCCGGGCGCTCGATCATCGGCCT
>DASSPO010000144.1:0-6521 GCA_035699585.1 Bauldia sp. | reverse complement strand
GAAGTCGAGCGCGGCGGCGAGTGCCCGGTCCCCGGTTTTCTTCGCCTTGATCACTTCGACCAGCATCATCCTGTCGACCGGCGAGAAGAAGTGGATGCCGATGAAGTCGCGCGGGCGGGGCGAGGCCGCGGCAAGCGACGTGATCGGGAGCGTCGAGGTGTTGGAACCGAAGATCGCATCCGGCCGCATCGCGGCGAAGGCGCGCCTGATTACGTCCTCCTTGACCGCGCGGTCTTCGAACACGGCCTCGATCACGAGATCGGCATCGGCGAGCGCCGCGAAGTCGGCGCCCGTTGCGATGCGTGCAAGCGCCGCCTCTCGGTCGGCCTCGGCGAGTCGGCCGCGGGAAACCTCCTTGCCGAACGACGTCTCGACGACCGCCTTGCCCTTCTCGGCGCTCGCAACATCGCGGTCGAGGAGGGCAACATCGATGCCGGCGCGGGCGGCAACGGCAGCGATCCCGGCGCCCATGAAGCCGGCGCCGACGACGCCGATCTTGCGGAGCGAAACCGGAGGCACCTCGGCCGGTCGCCGCGCGAGCTTGTTGAGCTCCTGAAGTGACACGAAGAGCGAGCGGATCATTGCCGCCGCCTCGTCCGTCTGGATCGCCTTGGCGAAGTAGCGTTGCTCGACCTTGAGCGCCTGGTCAAAGGGGAGCTGCAGACCCTCGAATACGGCGCAGAGCAGCGCCCGCGCGCCGGGGTAGTTGTCGTAGGTTTCCTTGCGATAGTGCGCGTTCGCCGCCGGCCAGATGTTGAAGCCCTGAGGCGAGAAGACCTTTGGTCCGGCCCCCTTGAAACCGTCCTCGTCCCAGGGGGCGATCCGCCGCGGCGTTTCCCTGAGCCAGCGCTTGGCCGCCGGGATCAGCTCGTCCGCCGGGACGACCGCGTCGAGCAGGCCGAGGGCTTTCGCGCGCGCCGGCTTGAGCTGCTCGCCCTTTAGCAGCATCGTCAGCGCTTCCTGGGTGTTGACCAGCCGAGCCACCCGCTGTGTACCGCCGGCGCCAGGGAGGAGCCCGACCCGAACCTCGGGAAGCCCGACCCGCACCTTGTCGCCCTCGGCGGCGATCCGCCCGTGGCAGGCAAGCGCCAACTCGAAGGCGCCGCCGAGACAGGTGCCGTTGATTGCCGCCACCACCGGCTTGCCGCAGGTCTCGAGCCGTCGGAAAAGATCGCCGAGGCGGAACGTCTCGGCATAAAGCCGCTTCAGCGCCTCCTCGCGATGTCCCGCCGCGACCGCGGCGCGGAATTCTCCGAGCAAGCGGTCGAGCATGTTCAAATCGGCACCGCCGGAGAACGTGTCCTTGCCGGAAGTGATGACCGCGCCTTTGATCTGGCCGTTCGACGCGATCTCCGCGACGATGCGATCGAGCTCGTCCATCACCGAGAGGTCGAAGACATTCATCGACCTCCCTGGCATGTCCCAGATCACGACCGCGATGGCGTCTTCGTCGATCTCGAAACGGAAATTCGTGTATGTCATGACAGCCGCTCCGGCTCGATTATGGCGCGGCGTTCAACGCTGGGATTGAAGTAGAGACCCACTCCCGAAATCGCTGCGCGATTTCGACCTCCCCTCAAGGGGGAGGTCAGGCGTTCTGGATCTGCGCCGCGTAGAATCGTGACTGTAGCGCGCTCCCTCAACCCGGCTGTTCCGGGCGCCGATACAGCGCATAGCCTCCTCCTTGAGGGGAGGTTGAAACGCGCGAAGCACGGTTCGGGAAGGGGTGCTTTGTCACCGTCCGCGATCTCAGGAAGCATCACACCCGCTCGATGATGGTAGCGGTGCCCATGCCGCTGCCGATGCAGAGCGTGACGAGGGCGGTTCCGAGTCCGCGCCGTTCCAGTTCGTCGAGCGCGGTGCCCAGGAGCATCGCCCCGGTGGCACCGAGCGGATGGCCCATCGCGATGGCGCCGCCATTGACGTTGACTTTCCCCGGGTCGAGGTCGAAGGCCTGGAGGTAGCGGAGCACCACCGCGGCGAAGGCTTCGTTGACTTCGATGAGGTCGATGTCGGCCAAGGTCATTTTCGTCCGGGCGAGCAGCATCCTTGTCACGTCGACCGGTCCCGTCAGCATCAGCGCCGGTTCGGAGCCGATATTGGCATAGGCCCTGATCCGCGCCCGTGGCGTGAGACCGGCGCGCTTTCCCGCACGCTTGGAGCCGATCAGCACCGCCGCCGCGCCGTCGACGATGCCGGAGGAATTGCCGGCGGTGTGGACGTGCTCGACCGCCTCGATCTCGGCGTGAGCCTGAATCGCGACGGCATCGAACCCTCCGAGCTCGCCGAACATGGTGAAGGACGGGTTGAGCGCGCCGAGGCCCTGCATCGAGGTATCGGGGCGCATGTGCTCGTCGCGGGCGAGGAGCGTCACGCCGTTCACGTCGCGGACCGGCACGACGGAGCGGTCGAAGTATCCGTTGTCCCATGCCTGGGCAGCGCGCTTCTGGCTCTCGACCGCGTAGGCGTCGACATCGGTCCGCGTGAAGCCGTACTTGGTGGCGATGAGATCGGCCGAGACTCCCTGCGGCATGAAGTAGGATGGAATAGCGACGGTCGGGTCGACCGGCCACGCGCCGCCAGAGGCGCCAATGCCGACCCGGCTCATCGACTCGACGCCGCCGGCAATGACCAGCTCGTGGTCGCCGGCCTTCACCGCCGCCGATGCGATGTTCACGGCGTCGAGCCCCGATGCGCAGTATCGGTTGACCTGCATCCCCGGCACGGTGTGGGGGAATCCCGCTGCCACCGCCGCGCTCTTCGCCACGTCGCCGCCTGCTTCCCCGATCGGGTCGACGCAGCCCAGGATGACGTCGCCGATCGCCGCAGGATCGAGAGCATTCCGCTCCGTGATCGCGCGGAGCGCCTGTGCAGCGAGGTTGACGGTGGTCACCGTGTGCAGCGCGCCGTCCTTCTTGCCTCGGCCGCGCGGGGTGCGGACATGGTCGTAGACGAATGCGTCGGCCATTCAGGATTTCTCCGGAAGGGGCGTTGCCGGCATCGGCTGATAGGGGTGCCGCGATCCTGGCGGCGCGCCCATGCGCTCGCGCCAGTCGGCGATCGCCGGGAAGTCGGCCACGGCGATGCCAAGCTCGCCCCCGAAGAACGCGTGACCGGAAAGCGAAGGGTCGGCGGTGGATGGCCACGCCCCGCGTACACGCTTGTCGAAAAACTCTCTCACCGGCGTCTCACCCGTCCTTGCAGTCGAGCCCATGATACGAAGGGTTGCCATGTAGCTCGTCAGCTTATTGTCGAACTGGATCCATCGCCAGATCTCGCAGCGTTCGGCCGGCGTCTCCGGCTCGAAGCGGTCGGTCGCCTCGACGAAATAGGGCGTCGAGGATGACGCGGGACTGCGACAACACCGTGTCGCGATGGAAGGGGGGAGGCGCCAGCGCCGCCCTGTAGGAATTGCCGGACTTGTCGAAAGCGCGCGAGCTCGTATTCGGCCATCGGTACTTGCCGTCTGCCCACCCTGCATCAGAATTGATTCTCCGGAATCCCCATGAGCGTGTCGGCCCCCGCCGTAATGCGGGCGAGACGGAGCGCGGTCTCGGGCATGGTCCGTTCCATGAAGGCGCGGCCTAACAGGAGGTCGGTCGTCCCCCTCGACGTCGCGGCGTCGCCCTTGGCGTGAATCGCTGCAGCGATCCGCCCCCACATGTGGCCGAGTGCGACGAGGCCGAGGAGGTGCATGTAATCTGTTGCGCCCGCGGCGCCGTTCTCCGGCTTGGTCATGGCGTTCGCCATGAACCAGACTGTCGCGCCCTGCAGATCGTCGAGTCCCTTCTTGAGCGGCGCAACGAAGGATGCCAGCGATGCATTGCCCTGGTGGGCCGCAATGAAATCGCCGACCTCGGTGAAGAAGGCGGTGATCGCGCGGCCGCCGTCGCGGGGCAGCTTCCGGCCGACAAGATCGAGGCCCTGGATGCCGTTGGCGCCCTCGTAGATCATGGCGATCCGCGCATCGCGGACGAACTGCTCCATGCCGGTCTCGGCGATGTAACCCGCGCCGCCGAAAACCTGCTGCGCGGCGACGGCGTTGTCGAAGCCTCGGTCGGTGAGCACACCCTTGATCACCGGGGTGAGGAGGCCGACGCGATCCTCGGCCGCTTCGCGGGCGCCTGCGTCCGGCGAGCGGAGCGCGATATCGGCGTCGAGCGCGACGGAGAGGGTGAGAGCGCGGGCGGCGATGTTGAATCCCTTGATCGCGGCGAGCGTCCGCCTGATGTCGGGATGGACGATGATCGGGTCGGCGGAGGCGGACGGGTCGGCCGGCGCGCCCAGCGCACGGCCCTGCCGGCGCTCGCGGGCATAGGCAGCGGCGTTCTGCGCGGCGACCTCCGACAATGCGAGGCCCTGGATGCCGACCCCGAGCCGCGCTTCGTTCATCATCGTGAACATGGCCCGCAGGCCCTTGTCGCGCTCGCCCACGAGCCATCCGGTGGCCCCCTCGTAGTTCATCACGCAGGTCGCGTTGCCGTGGATGCCCATCTTTTTCTCGATCGCGCCGCAGACGACCGCGTTCCTCGCGCCGGGGGCGCCATCGGCGCGGGGTATGAACTTGGGTACGACGAAGAGGGAGATGCCCTTGGTGCCCTCGGGCGCACCGTCGATCCGCGCCAGCACCAGGTGGACGATGTTCTCGGTCAGGTCATGCTCGCCGGAGGAGATGAAGATCTTGGCGCCGGTGATGGCGAAGCTGCCGTCGGCGTTTGGCGTCGCGCGCGTTCGGATGAGCCCGAGATCGGTGCCGGCCTGGGGCTCGGTCAGGTTCATCGTTCCCGACCAGACGCCCGACATGAGCTTGGGCAGGTATGTCTGCTTCTGCTCGTCGCTGCCGTGAAGCGTGAGCGCCGCGATCGCGCCTTGCGTTAGGCCGGGGTACATGCCGAAGGCCATGTTGGCCGAGGTCACGAACTCGTTCATCGCCGCCGACAGCACGTAGGGCAGACCCTGCCCGCCATATTGCGGGTCGCCGGCGAGGCCGATCCATCCGCCCGCGGCGTAGTCGCGATAGGCGTCCCGGAATCCCGTGGGCGTCGACACCGAGCCGTCGTCATGGCGCCTGCAGCCCTCGACGTCGCCGACGCGGTTGAGCGGGGCGAGGCGTTCCTCCGCGAAGCGTGCGCCCTCCCTGAGGATCGCCTCAACCGTCTCCGGCGTCGCCTCGGCGAATCCCGGAAGATTGGCATGACGGTAGAAGCCGAGCACGTCGGATAGGAGGAAGAGGACGCTGTCGACCGGCGCATGGTAGCTGGGCATGTCTTCGTTCTCTTTGGCTCCGCGCACGTCCCGTCTGTCTGGTGGCGCCGTCACGATCCGGGAAGCCCGGCAACCACCGGCAGCGGTCACGGTTTCGTCGCGGCAGCCGGCCGCTCCGGCCCGGCGAGCCGCGCCGGGAAGCGGGTATCATGCATCTATCGGTGCCGGGACGTGAGTTCAACGATGAGACGAGCGAAGCCGGGTTGCCATACGCGGCCTTAACCGCTTGTTTACCATGTTTACCGAAGTCTCGCCCGGCCGGGTTTCATGCGGGCGATTCCCTCTGACCCCGGTCCGGGACGACCTCAAGGGGCGCGCCGTTCCATGGAATGGCCGGTCGGTCCGGCGGCGGTGGGGTCACGTCGATGACATCTGGCAGGGCCTGGGGCTTGGGGGACTTGGACGAGCGGACCCGCGCCGCGGTCGAGGCGGCGGCACGTCGCGCCGGTATGGCGCCCGAGGCGTGGCTTCGCAATGCCATCGCCGACTATGCCGCCGCGGAGGGCGCCGCGCCCGAGGCCGAATCCGCCGCTCGCGACCTTGATGACGAGGATGCCGGCGCCATCGCCGCAGCACTGGCACGGCTCGGCGAGCAGGTCCGGGCAATGACGGCCGAGGTGCAATCGGATCGCGACGCCGACCGCGCGGCCCGCTGGCGCCATGATCTCGACGAAACCGCCCGGTCCACCGTGGAAGGCATCGACAGACCCGGCACCGCAGGGACGACCGCAAACCTTGAGGACGCCATTCGCCGTCTCGAGGCGCAGGTCGCAACGCTCGCCCGGCGCGGCAAGCCTGAGCCGCCGTCCGCCGCCTATGATGACATCCGCGACCGGCTCGAGACATTGCTTGCCCGCGGACCGGAGCCGGAGCCGGCTCCGGCCCGGCCGTCGCGCGGCCGCTCCGCCGACCTCGAACGCATGCTTCGCGATCTCGAGGCGAAGATCGCCGAACTGAATCGGCGTCCACCCTCCGTACCGGCGCCTGCGCTGAGCGAGGAGGATGCCCGTATCCGGCGGATCAAGGCCCGGCTGGCCGAGATCGGAGACCGCCTCGCGGCGCCGCCGCCCGAGGCCGCGCCGCGCGCCCCGGCGCCGAAGCGTCCGGTGACGCCGGAGTCGGACCCGCTGACCGCGGCCATTGCCGACATCGCTCGCCGGCAGAGCGCGCTTGCCGGCCGGGCCGTTTCCGCGCTCGAAGCCGAGGGCACGCCGGCCGCGATCGGCGCGCTCCGCGCCGAGATCGTCGTCCTCTCC
>DASSPO010000143.1:0-19228 GCA_035699585.1 Bauldia sp. | reverse complement strand
CGCCGGTGAGCCCTGAGCCGATCTGCGAGGCGAGCCGGATGCGCTGGCTCTCGCCGCCGCTGAGCGTTCCGCTCGCGCGCGACAGAGTCAGGTAATCGAGACCGACATCGACCAGGAACTTGAGCCGCTCGCGGATCTCTTTCAGGATCTTCTCCGCAATCTGGTTCTGCTTGTCGCTGAGCGTCGCCGGCAGGTCGGCGAACCAGGCCATCGCCTTGCGAATGGAAAAGTCGCTGACCTCGGCGATGTCGAGCCGGCCGAGCTTCACGGCGAGCGCCTCGGGTTTCAGGCGCTTGCCGTGGCAGGCGGCGCAGGGAACCGCGGACTGGTAGCGCTCGATCTCCTCCCGCATCCAGGCCGAATCGGTCTCCTTCCAGCGCCGTTCGAGGTTGGGGATCACGCCCTCGAAGGTCTTGGTCGTCTTGTAGGCGCGGAGACCGTCGTCATAGAGGAACGTCACCTCCTCCTCGCCGGTGCCATAGAGGATGGCGTTCCGCGCCTTCTCGGGAAGCTTGCGCCAGGGCGTGTCGGTCGAGAACCTGTAGTGGCGGGCGAGCGCCTCCAGTGTCTGCAGGTAATAGGGCGACGACGATTTGCCCCACGGGGCGACGGCGTTCTCGCGCAGCGAAAGATGCTCGTCGGGGACGACCAGCGCCGGGTCGACCGTGCTCACCGCGCCAAGGCCGTCGCAGACCGGGCATGCGCCGTAGGGGTTGTTGAACGAAAACAGCCGCGGCTCGATCTCGGGGATGGTGAAGCCCGAGACCGGGCAGGCGAACTTCTCGGAGAAGACGATGCGGTTGGGGCTGTCGATGTCGCCGCGTTTCATGCCGCCCGCGGAGTCGGTGTCCGCCGACGGGGCGACCGCCTCCCTGACCCTTCCCCTTTCAAGGGGAGGAGACTCCTCCATCGACGCTCCGCTTCCCACCGCCGCCGGCTTCGTCCTCGAGCCGCGGCGCTTTGCTCCCTCCGCGGAAAGGGGAGGGTCGCCCAGAAGCGGGGGGGAGCGGTCAATCCCTCCGGGAGCATCGGCGAGTTCCGCGATGGCGATGCCGTCGGCGAGCTCAAGGGCGGTCTGGAAGGAGTCGGCGAGGCGGGTCGCGATGTCGCCGCGAACCACGATGCGGTCGACCACAACCTCGATGTCGTGCTTGAGCTTCTTGTCGAGCGCCGGCGCCTCGGCGATCTCATAGAACCGGCCGTCGACCTTGACCCGCTGGAAGCCGCGCTTCTGCAGCTCCGCCAACTCCTTCCTGTACTCCCCCTTCCGGCCGCGGACGATGGGGGCGAGGAGATAGAGCCGCGTGCCCTCGGGCAGGGCCAGTACGCGGTCGACCATCTGGCTGACCGTCTGGCTCTCGATGGGGAGGCCGGTGGCCGGCGAATAAGGGACACCCACCCGCGCCCAGAGCAGGCGCATGTAGTCGTAGATTTCGGTGACGGTGCCTACGGTCGAACGCGGGTTGCGGCTGGTGGTCTTCTGCTCGATGGAGATCGCGGGCGACAGGCCGTCGATCTGGTCGACGTCCGGCTTCTGCATCATCTCCAGGAACTGGCGGGCATAGGCCGAGAGCGACTCGACGTAGCGGCGCTGGCCCTCGGCATAGATGGTGTCAAAGGCAAGCGAGGATTTGCCCGAGCCGCTGAGGCCGGTCAGCACCACCAGGCTGTCGCGAGGCAGCTCGAGGTCAATGTTCTTGAGATTGTGCTCCCGCGCCCCGCGGATGGTGATGGATTTGCCCGAGGCACGGGAAGGCAGGCTGTCGGCCATGGCACGCTTGTCCGAAGGGGAGGCGCGGCGATGGCCGCCCCCCGAATGTATGCCTTCGCGCGTCCGGGGCAAGGCGGCCATTCCGCTCATCCAACACTGTTTCGGGACCAGGCAGAGCGGGGACTGTAGCGGCGTCGTCGCGGGCTGTGAAGAACAAAACTGGAACGGGGTGGTGCAGGACCTCGCGCGGCCACATGATGGACGCGGTCGAGTGGAGCCTCGCGCGAAAGATTCAGCCAACAGTTTCGAAGCGGTGCCCGGGACGGGATGCGCGTGCAGCCGTAGGGTCAGGGCAGGCGGAGGATCCGGCAGAGCTCGCCCGCGTGGCCAGGCGGGGCATGCGGCGGCCGGATGAGGAGGCAGTCGGCAACGACAAGCGTCGACAGCATCGAGCTGTCCTGAGGGGTGAGCGGGCTGACTCGGGGCAGGCCGTCGTCTGCCGGCACGAGCTTCGAACGCAGGTAGTCCTCGCGGCTGTCATTGGCCGGGACATCGACGCCAAGCCGGGCCGGCTCCGTCATGTCGGGATACGGGGCGCCGAGAAGGGCGGAGAGGAGCGGCGCCAGGAAGACAAGGCCGCCAACGAGCGCCGACACCGGGTTGCCAGGGAGACCAAGGACGCGAACGGCGGGGCGGTCCGGGGTCGCGGCGAAAACACCAAACATCAGCGGCTTGCCGGGCCGGATGGCGACCTTCCAGAAATCGAGCCGCATGCCTGCAGACTCCAGGGCCTTTTGGGCGAGGTCATGCTCGCCGACCGAAGCGCCTCCGATGGTGACGACGACGTCGGCGGGGAGGGTGAGGGCGCGGCGGACCGCGGCGGCGATGGCGGCAGCATCGTCGCTGACGATGCCGAAGTCATGCGGAGCGCCGCCCAGGGACGCGACGAGCGCGGCGAGGCCGACGGCGTTGGAAGAGACGATCTGGTCCGGGCCGGGAGATGCCCCTGGGGGCACCAGCTCGTCGCCCGTGGCGAGCAGCGCGACGCGGGGACGGCGTCGCACCGGCACCGCGCCGTGACCCATCGCGGCGGCGAGGGAGACTTCACGGAAACCGAGCCTGGCCCCGGCGGAAAGCAGGACCGCGCCTTCGGTGAAGTCGAGACCGGCGCGGCGAATGTGGCGGCCGGGGCGGGGGGCTTCGCGGACACGAATTCTGCCGTCGGGCAGGACCTCGGCGTCCTCCTGGATCAGGACGGAGTCGGCACCGTCAGGAATCGGTGCGCCGGTGAAGATGCGGGCGGCTTCGCCTGTGGAAACGCTCCCGGCAAAAGACCGGCCGGCGGCGGCCATACCAACGACCCTGAGGACGGCGCCAGCGGCGGCGTCGGCGGCGCGAAGCGCATAGCCGTCCATGGCTGAGGCGGCGAAGGGCGGATGGGTACGCCTTGCCGGCAAATCTTCGGCAAGGACTCGGCCGGCGGCTTCGGACAGCGGCACGGTCTCGGCGGGCAACGGGGTGACGCCGGCGACGACACGAGCGACGGCCTCGGCGACGGGTAGCAGGCTCATTTCTTCGCGGCCCTGAAGGTTCCGGACCGGCCGCCGCGTTTCTCGACGAGCCGGATGCCGGTGATCTCCATGCCGCGGTCGATGGCCTTCGCCATGTCGTAAATGGTGAGGCAGGCGACCGAGACCGCGGTAAGGGCCTCCATCTCGACGCCGGTCCGGCCCGCGACCTTGGCGGTGGCGCGGACGCGCAAGCCGGGGAGGTCATCGTCGGCGTCGATGTCGACGGCAACTTTGGTCAGGCCAAGGGGGTGGCAGAGCGGGATCAGTTCGTGGGTGCGCTTTGCAGCCATGATGCCAGCGATCCGCGCCGTGCCGATCACGTCCCCCTTTCTCGCATCGCCCGCGCGGATCGCATCGAGGGTCTCCGGCGCCATGATCACCGCGCCCTCGGCGACGGCGAGGCGCTCGGTGACGGCCTTGTCCGACACGTCCACCATGCTGGCCGCGCCGGCCTTGTCGAGATGCGTGAGGCGCGGCTTCCTCATGCCGTGACGGTGACACCGAGAAGCCGCGCCGTGGCCGCCGCGACGTCGGCCTCGCGCATCAGGCTCTCGCCCACGAGGATGGCGCCGATGCCGGCTTCGGCGAGACGCCGCACATCGGCTGGGGTGAAGATGCCGCTCTCGCCGACGACGATGCGGTCGCGGGGCACCAGCGGCGCCAAGCGCTCGGCGACGGCGAGCGAGGTCTCGAAGGTGCGGAGGTCGCGGTTGTTGATGCCGACAAGGCGGGAGGAAAGGCGGAGCGCGCGCTCGAGTTCCGGCTCGTCATGGACCTCGAGCAGCACGTCCATGCCATGAGTGTGGGCGGCATCCTCAAGCGCTCGCGCCTCGTCGTCGCTGACGCCGGCCATGATGACCAGGATACAGTCGGCGCCCATCGCGCGGGCCTCGTCGACCTGGTAGGGTTCGTAGAGGAAGTCCTTGCGGAGCACGGGGAGGGCGACCGCGGCTCGGGCGGCGACGAGGTAGTCGGGCGACCCCTGGACGAATGGGCCGTCGGTGAGGACCGAAAGGCAGGTCGCGCCGCCCTGGGCATAGGCCCGGGCGAGGGCCGGCGGGTCGAAGTCGGGGCGGATCAGCCCCTTCGACGGGCTCGCCTTCTTGATCTCGGCAATCAGTGCCGTGCGGCCGGCGGCAATCGCCGCTTCGACGGCGCGAATGAAGCCGCGGGGTGGGGGAGCGGCCTTCGCGCGGCGTGCCATCTCGGCGGGTGCCACGGCCGCCTTGGCGGCAGCTATCTCGGCGCGCTTCGAGGCCTCGATCTTCTTGAGGATGTCGGTCATGAAATCCGACACGTCGGGTCTGTGTCACGCATTGGACACCGCCACAAGCAAGTCCAGACGGTCGCGCGCCTTGCCGGAATCGATGATCTCGGCAGCGAGCTGGGCGCCGTGGAGGAGGTCGGGCGCTATCCCCGAGACCACCAGCGCCGCGCCGGCATTGAGAAGGACGGTGTCGCGGTAAGGGCCCTTCTTGCCGTCGAGGACGGCGCGGAGCGCCGCGGCGTTGTGAACGGCATCGCCGCCCTTGATCGCCTCGGCCGGGGATGACGGGACGCCGGCGTCGGCTGGCGTCACCGTAAAGACCCTCACCTGGCCGTTCTCCAGCGCCGCGACCTTGGTCACGCCGGCGGGGGAAATCTCATCGAAGCCGCCGGCACCGTGCACCACCCAGGCGCGCTCGGCGCCCAGGGTGAGAAGCACGTTGGCAAGGGGTTCGACCCAGTCGGCCGAAAACACGCCGATGAGGTAGCGGCGCACGCTTGCCGGGTTGGAGAGCGGGCCGATCAGGTTGAAGACGGTGCGAAAGCCGAGCTCGGCGCGCGCCGCCCCGACATGTTTCATTGCCGAATGATGGGCGGGCGCGAACATGAAACCGATGCCGGCCTCGCGGATGCATTTCGCGATATCCTCGGGGGAAAGGTCGATCTTGACTCCGAGGGCGGTGAGGGTGTCGGCCGCGCCCGAGCGCGAGGAGAGGGCGCGGTTGCCGTGCTTGGCGACGGGCACGCCGGCGCCTGCCACCACGAAGGCGGAGGCGGTCGAGATGTTGTAGCTGCCGGTCGCGTCTCCGCCGGTGCCGACCACGTCGATCGCGCCTTCCGGTGCCTCGACGCGCAGCATCTTTGCCCGCATGGTGGCGACGGCGCCGGCGATCTCGTCGACCGTCTCCCCGCGCATCCTAAGGCCGGTGAGGAAGGACCCGATCTGGGCCGGCGTCGCCTCGCCCGACATGATGACGTCAAAGGCGTCCTCGGCCTCCTCGCGGCTGAGGCGCTGGCCGGAAGCAACCTTGCCGATGATGGCCTTCAGGTCAGGCATGGGCAGCCTCCTCTCCCGACGCGAGAGGATAGCGCCGCGTCGGGTCAGCCGTCAGCATCTCACGCCACCGCTGCATCGAGCCGCTGGCGCGCGTTCCAATCGGCGGCGAGGTCGAGGAAATTCCTGAGGATCTGGTGACCGTTCTCGGAGGCGATCGACTCGGGATGGAACTGCACGCCGTGGACCGGGTGCTTCCGGTGCATCACGCCCATGATCACATCGTCGTCGGCGCTGGCGGTCACCTCGAGCGACGGCGGCAGGCTGTCAGGGGCGATGGTCAGGGAGTGGTAGCGGGTGGCCTGGAAGTCGCCATTGAGGCCGCGGAAAACGGAGCGGCCGGTGTGGCGGATGGTGCTGACCTTACCGTGCATGAGGGTCGGGGCGCGGACGACGCGGCCGCCATAGACCTGACCGATCGCCTGATGTCCGAGGCAGACGCCGAGGATCGGAATGCGCGGGCCGGCCTTTTCGATGAGCGGCAGGCAGATGCCGGCCTCGTTCGGGGTGCAGGGGCCGGGGGAGAGCACGATGCTCTCCGGCGCCATCGCGATGGCCTCGTCGACGGTGATCTTGTCGTTACGGCGGACGACCAGCTTCGCACCGAGCTCGCCCAGGAAATGGACGAGGTTGTAGGTGAAACTGTCGTAGTTATCGATGACGAGGACGGCCATGGCTCTCGCACCTCTCAGGGATAGAGGCATAAGGCGTTCAGCCTGTAGAGCGCAAGCGTCAACCGAGCCGGGCCGCAGACCATGGGAGGGCCGGTTCGGCGGGTTCCGCCTTCATTGCCCCCGCCCCACGCCCGACGCGAACCTCACCGCCTCCTCGGCCGCCCGGAACAGGGCGCGTGCCTTGGCGACACACTCCTGATGCTCCTTCTCAGGAACGGAGTCGGCGACGATGCCGGCGCCGGCCTGCACGTACATCTTGCCATCCTTGATGATCGAGGTGCGAAGGATGATGCAGGAATCCATATCGCCGTTGGCGGTGAAGTAGCCGACGCAGCCGGCATAGATGCCGCGTTTCTCGACCTCGAGCTCGTCGATGATCTGCATCGCCCGCACCTTCGGCGCGCCAGAGACGGTGCCGGCGGGAAATCCCGCCGCGAGCGCCGACAGCGAATCCTCGCCCTTGGCGAGACGCCCGACCACGTTCGAGACGATGTGCATGACGTGGCTGTAGTATTCGGGAAAGAACGAGGCGGTCACCTTGACCGTGCCGATCTCGGCGACGCGCCCGACATCGTTCCGGCCAAGGTCGAGAAGCATGAGGTGCTCGGCCCGCTCCTTGGGGTCGGCAAGGAGCTCGGCTTCCAGTGCGTGGTCCTCCTCCGGGGTCGCGCCGCGGGGCCGCGTCCCCGCGATGGGCCGGATCGTCACCTCGCCCTCCTTGACCCGCACCAGGATCTCCGGGCTCGATCCGGCGAGGGCGAAATCGCCGAAGTCGAGATAGTAGAGGTACGGCGAGGGATTCACCCGGCGAAGTGCCCGGTAGAGGGCGAAGGGCGGTAGCGCAAACGGCGCCTCGAAGCGCTGCGACAGCACGACCTGGAAGATGTCGCCAGCGGCGATGTATTCCTTTGCCCGGGCGACCATGTCGAGGTAGCGCTCCGGCGGGGTGTTGGAGACGACCGCCTGGTCGAAGTTCACCTCAGCGCGCTGGGCCGACTTGTCCAGCATCGTGTCGAGGGTGTCGACGACGGCGGTGAGGCGATCGACGGCGCGAGCATAAGACTGAGCCGGTGAAAGCGACGGTGACGGACGGGCGGGGGTGACAATGGTGATCTCGTCGCGGACGGCATCGAAGACGACGACCACGGTCGGGCGGATCAGGATCGCATCGGGCAGGCCGAGGGGGTCCGGTCCGGGCGGCCCGAGGGCCTCGATCTCCCGGACCATGTCGTAGCCGAGATAGCCGAAGATGCCGGCGGCCATCGGCGGCAGCCCGGCGGGAAGGGTGAGCCGGGATTCCGCAATCACCGCGCGGAGCGCGTCGAGCGGACGGGCATCGAGCGGCTCGAATCCGGGGCCGCGGGTGGGGTCACGATTGACCTCGGCCCTGCCGCCGGTAACCCGAAAGATCAGGTCGGGTTCGATGCCGATGATGGAATAGCGGCCGCGGACGGCGCCGCCCTCGACAGATTCGAGCAGGAAACAGTCGGATCGCCCCGCCGACAGCTTCAGCATTGCCGAGACCGGCGTCTCGAGGTCGGCGACGAGCCGCGTCCAGACCACCGCCGGGGTGTCGGCGTCGTAGCTCCGCGCGAAGTCCTCCTCGGACGGCTGGATCAGCATAGACATGGGTTAGAATTAGAGGCCCTGTCCGGCCTGCGACACACCGATTGCCGTCTGAAGAGCGGCCTGGTTAACGGCGACACCAAGCCTCTGCTGGAGCTGGTAGACGTACTGGGACAGGAGGTCGTTGGCGAGATCGCCGGAGAACTGCTCCTCCGCCTCCGCGAGATCCGGCGCACCCGAGAAGTAAGGGGGAACGGTCACCGCGGTCGCTACCACGACAATCTTGGCTCCGCCCTCGCCCTCGGCGACCGCCGCGAAGCCCTTCGGCCCGCCGAAGGCCGCCTCCACCGCCGCATCGGTGAGGCCGGCAGGCGGCTCGCCGCCCCGTTTGACCCCGTCGGCGGTCTTGACCTCGATGCCAGGTCCGGCAGCAGTCGCAAGGTCGGTCCCCGCCTCGACCTGGGTGCGGATCTGCTCGGCACGCTCGGTGAGGCGCTTCTCGACCTCGGCCGCCTTCCAGGCCGCGATCACCTTGTCGCGGACCTCGGCAAGCTCGCGGTCGCGGGGCGCGGAGACCGCGGTCACCGCGTACCAGACATAGCCGCGGTCCACGGGAATGGGGTTGTTCTCGAGGCCGACGTCGCTCTCGAACAAGGCGGCAACCAGCGCCTGGCCGCCGGGCAGGTCGGGGATGGCATTGCCATCGGCGTCGCGCCCGGAGGCGTCGATCGCCGGAATGGTGCGCAGGGTGAGGCCGTAGTTTCCCGCAACCTCCTCAAGCGTGGCGCCGCCGGCGCGAGCGTCCTCGATCACGTCGATCTGGTCGGCGATTTCCTCGGCGGCACGCTGCTCTGCAATCTCGGTCTTGAGCTGTTCCTTCACCTCCTCGAAAGGGGTGACGACCTGAGGCTCGATCCGGATCACCCGAACAATCACCGGTCCGAACTGACCCTCGATCAGCTCGCTGATCCCGTTCGGAGCCAATGCGAAAGCCGCCTCGGCGACCTTGGGGTCGATGATCTCGTCGCGGCGGATAAGGCCGAGGTCGACGGCCTCCGGCGTCAGGCCGTGTTCGGTCAGGATCTCTTCGAACGTGGTACCTCCCGACAGGGCGGCAGCGGCAGCCTGGGCCTCTGCGGCGGAATCGAAGACGATTTGCTGCACCTGGCGGCGCTCGGGCGTGGTGAAACGCGTGGCGACCACCCGGTCGTAGACCTGCTTCGCGTCCTCATCGGACACCGCGGCGGCGTCGGCGAGGTCGGCCGGCGTCAGGCTCATCAGCGTGGCCGCACGGAATTCTGGGGCGCGCCAGTCGCTCTTGTGGGCCTCGAAATAGGCGTTGAGCTCGGCGTCGGTTGGCTCCGGTATGACGCCGGCCGACGCAGGGTCGAGCACGACCCAGGCGAGGCTCCGCTCCTCGTTCCGGTACTCGTGAAGGCCGCGCATGAATGCGTCGGGGACCTCGGTCTCACCGGCGAGACCGTCGACGATCTGCTGGCGAACATAGCCAGTGCGAAGCTCTTCGACGTACTGGTCCTCGGTGAGGCCCGCATTCTGGAGGAGCTGGACGAACAGGTTGCGGTCGAAATTGCCGGACGGGTCCTGAAAGGCCTCGTCTTCGGCGATCTTCCTGGAGAGGGCCTCGTTGGAAATGCCGAGACCCATGCGGCGTGCTTCGTCGGTGAGCGTCGCGTCGGCGATGAGGCGGCCGAGGACCTGCTGCGGCAGGCCAAACATCTGAGCCTGTTCGGGTGTGATCTGCTGGCCGAGCTGTTGACCGAGCTGGCGGAGCGCCAAGTCGTAGCTCCGCGCGAACTGGCGGACGGTCACCTCGGTATTGCCGACGGTAGCGATCACGTCCGAATTGAAGCCGGTGAAGAATCCTGAGACGCCCCACACTCCAAAGCTTACCACCAGGAGCGCGATGAAGAGCTGCGCCACCCATCCGGCGGAAGCCTTGCGGAGCTTGTCGAGCATCGAACGCGATATCCCTTGCAAAACGGCGGCGCGCCTTGGAAGCGCACCGCCCCGAAACCGCGGCGGATAATAAGGAGACGGCAAATCCGCCGCAAGCGAGCGCCGCTTTGATTTGCCGGTGGGGATTTGTTACCGAAACGCCCGGTTTTTGACGGGGAAGGGCGAATGATGGCCAAGCTGAGGCAGCTCGTGGCGGGCAACTGGAAGATGAACGGCACGGCGGCAAGCCTCGCCGAACTGGACGCCGTCAAGGCCGGGATCGCCGCGGGGACCTGCGACGTCGCCATCTGCCCGCCGGCGACCCTGATCGCACAGGCCGCATGGCGGGCCAAAGGCTCTCCACTGATGATCGGCGGGCAGGACTGCCACATAAAGGCGAGCGGCGCGCATACCGGAGACGTATCGGCCGAAATGATCGCCGATGCCGGCGGGAAGCTCGTGATCGTGGGCCACTCCGAGCGTCGGGCCGATCACGGCGAGAGCAACGAATTGGTGCGGGCCAAGGCGGAGGCCGGGTGGCGGGCCGGCCTGCTGGTCATCCTCTGCATCGGTGAAACCGAGGCGGAACGGAAGGCCGGGGAGACCACCGCGGTGCTGTCGAAGCAGCTCGAAGGATCGGTGCCGGAGGGGGCCACAGCCGCCAATACCGTCATCGCCTACGAGCCGGTCTGGGCGATCGGCACCGGGCTCACCGCATCGAATGATGACATCGCCGCCGCCCATGCCCATATACGCGCCCGTCTGGCCGAGCGGTTCGGCGACGGCGCGAAGGCGATCCGCATCCTCTATGGGGGGTCGGTGAAGCCCCAAAATGCCGGCGAGATCCTGAAGCTGGACGATGTGGACGGCGCCCTGGTCGGGGGTGCCAGCCTCAAAGCCGCCGATTTCCTGGCTATTGTCGCCGCGGCCAAGTGACGCCGGGCGACGCTGGCAAGGCGGGAGCCGATCGTGTACAAGGCGCCGGATTCAAGGACACACTGACCCATGGAAACCGTCATCATCGTCATTCACCTGATGGTGATCGTGGCGCTTGTCGCGGTCGTTCTCATGCAGCGCTCCGAGGGCGGCGCGCTCGGCATCGGCGGCGGCGGCAACTTCATGTCGACCCGCGGCCAGGGGAACGTGCTCACCCGCACCACGGCCATCCTCGCGGCGGCGTTCTTCGCCACGTCGATCATCCTCACGGTGCTCACGCGCTATGGCGACCGGCCGTCGTCGATCCTCGACAACGTACCGTCGGCGACCGCGCCGGCGCCGGCCGGGACAGAGACCGGTACCGCAGGCGGCGCCGAGGGTTCGGTGCTCGACCAGCTCGATCAGATGACGCCAGCGCCCAGCCCGACACCGGAGCCGGCGGCGACCGATACGAGCACCCCGCAAATCCCGACCACGGAGTAAAAAGAATCATGTCCGTCCGCCCCGGCGCGAAGCAAACTCCCGCCGGGAGGGCCGGCTTTTTCGGACGGATCAGATTCCACTCCCCGAATCAGGTGGCGACGGGTTAGGGTCGAGGCCCATGGCGCGGTACGTCTTCATCACCGGCGGCGTGGTCTCATCCCTCGGCAAAGGCATCGCTTCGGCGGCGCTTGCGGCGCTTCTTCAGGCGCGCGGCTACCGGGTGCGGCTGCGAAAGCTCGACCCTTATCTCAACGTCGATCCGGGGACGATGAGCCCCTATCAGCATGGCGAGGTCTTCGTCACCGACGACGGGGCCGAGACCGATCTCGACCTTGGCCACTATGAGCGGTTCACCGGCCGCTCCGCCAACCGGATGGACAACATCACCACCGGCCGGATCTACCAGGACATCATCGCCAAGGAGCGGCGAGGGGATTACCTCGGCGCGACCGTGCAGGTGATCCCGCATGTGACCGACGCCATCAAGCAATTCATCCTCGACGGCAACGAGGCGTTCGACTTCGTGCTCTGCGAGATCGGCGGCACGGTGGGCGATATCGAGGGCCTTCCGTTCTTCGAAGCGATCCGCCAGCTCGGCAACGACCTGCCGCGGGGAAGCGCGGTCTACATCCACCTGACGCTGATGCCCTACATCCCGTCTGCGGGTGAACTGAAGACCAAGCCGACGCAGCATTCGGTGAGCGCGCTGAGGCAGATCGGCATCCAGCCGGACCTCCTCCTCGTCCGCGCCGACCGCCCCATCCCGAGCGAGGAGAGGCGAAAGCTGTCGCTGTTCTGCAACGTGCGCGCCTCGGCCGTGATCCAGGCGCTCGACGTTTCCAACATCTACGACGTGCCGATCGCCTATCACCAGGAAGGGCTCGACGACGAGGTGCTGGCGGCATTCGGCATCAACGACGCGCCGATGCCGGATCTGACGCGCTGGCACGACATCAGCCGGGCCATTTCCCACCACGAGGGCGAGGTGACGATCGCCATCGTCGGCAAGTACACCGGGCTCAAGGACGCCTACAAGTCGCTGGTCGAGGCCCTTCATCACGGCGCCATCGCCAACACGGTGAAGGTGAACCTCGAGTGGATCGAGTCCGAGACCCTCGAGACCGGGGACCCCCGGCAGCGGCTCGAATGGGTGGACGGCATCCTCGTCCCGGGTGGCTTCGGCAAGCGCGGTTCGGAGGGAATGATCACGGCAGCCGGCTTTGCGCGGCAGCACAAGGTCCCCTTCCTCGGCATCTGCTTCGGCATGCAACTCGCGACCGTGGAAGCAGCGCGAAACGTGGCCGGGATCGCCGGCGCCGGTTCGACCGAGTTCGGCGAGACGCCGGAGCCGGTCGTCGGGCTCATGACCGAATGGGTCAAAGGCAACCAGCTCGAACGGCGGACCGCGGGCGACGACCTCGGCGGGACAATGCGGCTCGGTGCGTACCCCGCGATCCTCCAGCGGGGCAGCAAGATCGCCGGAATCTACGGTACGACGGAAATCTCCGAGCGCCACCGTCACCGCTACGAGATCAACATCAATTACCGCGGGCGGCTGGAGCAGCATGGGCTGCGCTTCGCCGGGCTCTCGCCGGACGGGCTGCTTCCGGAGACGATGGAGCTCGAGGGGCACCCCTGGTTCATCGGCGTCCAGTACCATCCGGAGCTGAAATCGCGGCCGTTCGCCCCGCACCCGCTCTTCGCCTCGTTCATCGCCGCGGCTGTGGAGCAGTCGCGCTTGGTGTAGGCCGCCGGTGGCGGGCGGGGGGTGGCGCAGCGGCAACAGCCCGAGACTTTCACAATCCCGACACCGACCGGCACAATCCCGACACCATCCCGCCGGAAACCGGGTGGAGCCTCCGACACGGCGGGGGGCGCTGTTGGAGACATCTGGCCATGACGCGCCATCTCTCAGTGCCCGTGAAGTCAGTCTGTGCCTTTTCGATACTGCTTTCCGCGACCGCGCTCTCCGGCGTTCCGGTGTTCGCCGCGAACGACGACGCGATCGACGGCGTGCCGACCGCGACGGCCTGTGCCCAGCTCGGCTACGGCATCCGCGACTATGACGAGGAGGGCGGCAACGGCCGCGCCCGCTCGGGCGGAGGCGGGGGCATCCTCCGCCAGTTGGGGACGACCTTCGGCCTTTCGGCCCCGGAAGCGATCGCTCCGCCGTCGCCGTTACCAACGATGCCGAAAACCATCGCGCCCACCGGCACGCTGACCGACAGCCTCGCCGCGGAGCAGGACGGAACCTATTACGAGCAGCCGGTCGACACGGAGAAGTACCCTGACGCCACGCCGAACCCGATCAAACAGGTAGCGAGCGACCCGATCTCGACCTTCTCGATCGATGTCGATACCGCCTCCTATGCCAACGTCCGGCGCTTCATCAACGACGGACAACTACCGCCGCGCGACGCCGTGCGCGTCGAGGAACTGATCAACTACTTCGACTACGGCTACACGCTGCCGACTTCGCCCGACACGCCGTTCGCGATCCACGCGACGCTCGCGCCGTCTCCATGGGCGCCGGGCAAGGAGATCGTCCATATCGGGCTGCAAGGCTACGATATCGCCCCCCACAAGCAGCCGCCGCTCAACCTTGTGTTCCTGATGGACGTGTCCGGCTCGATGGACGAGCCGACCAAGCTGCCGCTGGTCCAGAAGGCGCTCAACGTGCTCATCGATCAGCTTCGACCGGAGGATACCGTGTCGATCGCGGTTTACGCCGGTGCGGCTGGTGCGGTGCTGCCGCCGACCGCGGGAAACCAGAAGCTCAAGATCCGCTGCGCGGTTGACGCCATGCGCGCCGGCGGCTCGACGGCGGGCGGCGAGGGGCTAGCGCTTGCGTATGCCATGGCCGAACAGGGCTTCGACGAAAAGGCGGTCAATCGCGTGATCCTGATGACCGACGGCGATTTCAACGTCGGGATCGCAGATCCGGAGAAGCTCGAGGACTTCGTTGCCGAGAAACGAAAGACGGGCATCTATCTCTCTGTCTACGGTTTCGGCCGCGGCAACTACAATGACGTGATGATGCAGACGCTGTCGCAGTCGGGCAACGGCACGGCAGCCTATGTCGACACGCTCCAGGAGGCGCATAAGCTCTTCCGTGACGACTTCTCGGGGTCACTGTTCCCGATCGCCGACGACGTCAAGATCCAGGTCGAGTTCAATCCGGCGCGGGTGGCGGAGTACCGGCTGATCGGCTACGAGACGCGCCTGCTCAATCGCGAGGACTTCAACAACGACCAGGTCGACGCGGGCGAGGTGGGGGCGGGGGCCTCGGTCACCGCGCTCTACGAGATCACGCCGGTGGGCGGCCCGCTTTCGGCCGACCCGCTGCGGTACCAGAAGGTCAGCACGGCGCCGACCGAAACCGGCGACGAGGTCGCCTTCGTCAAGGTGCGCTACAAGCTGCCCGGCGGCGATACCTCGACGCTGATCGAGAGGCCGATCACCGACGCGGATCGGCCGGCAACGCTTGAGGCCGCGCCCGAGTCGACCCGCTTTGCGCTTGCAGTTGCGGCCTATGGCCAGATGCTCCGCGGCGATCCGTGGATGGCTGCCGACTTCGGCTGGGACGACGTTCTCGCGCTCGCCAAGGGCGCGCGTGGGGAAGACGAGTTCGGCCTCCGCGGCGAGTTCCTGCAGCTCGTTCGGGACGCCACGACCGCGAAGTCGGTGAACGAGTAGGGCGCGAGCGAGCGCCGCAAAACATGCTAGGCTCGCCCTCCCACGAGGGTGAGCCCATGTCCGATCCGCTTCCCGCGCTGACCGACGCCCCTGCCGCTGCTCGGGCCGAGATTGCGGCGCTCCGGGCAGCGCTCGATGCGACCGTTCCGCCAAAACGAAGTGCGGCGCGCAATCTCCTGATCGCTACTTGGAACCTGAAGGCCTTCGCGTCGCTGACCGAGCTGTGGACAGCGGGGGCGCGACACACGCCGAAACGCGACTTCAGGGCCATGTGGGCAATCACCGAGATCGTCTCGCGGTTCGATGTGATCGCACTCCAGGAGGTCAAGGGCGACCTCAAGGCGCTGCGCACGATGCTGAAGACGCTGGGGCCGACCTGGCAGCTCCTGATGACCGACGTGACGCGAGGCGACGCGGGTAACGGCGAGCGTCTCGCGTTCCTGTTCGATTCGCACCGCATCAGCCTGTCCGGGCTTGCCTGCGAGCTGGTGGTGCCGGAGGAGCGGCTCGGAGCGATCGGCCCGAATGCGCTTCAGAGGCAGTTCGCGCGGACACCCTACGCGGTCGGCTTCCGGGCCGGCGCGGAGACCTTCGTCCTGGTCACGCTTCACGTGATCTTCGGCGAACGGCCGGAGGCGCGACATCCGGAACTCAAGGCGATCGCCGAATGGATGGCGGACTGGGCCGAAGACATGAACGAGTGGGAACAGAATCTCCTCGTCCTGGGCGATTTCAACATCGACCGCCAGGGCCAGCTTCTCTGGCAGGCCTTCACCTCATCGGGGTTGACGGTTCCGAACGATCTTGACCGGGTGCCTCGGTCGATATTCTCGACCGAGGCCGACCGGCTCGACAAGTACTACGATCAGATCGCGTGGTTTGAAACCAGCGGCAGGCGGCGGCTCGACATGGAGTACCTGACCGGCGGCGGCTTCGACTTCTTGCCGCATCTCTATCGCGATCTCGGCATGACGGCCGCCCAGATGCAATACCGCGTCTCGGACCACTATCCGCTCTGGGTGGAGTTCGCCTGCCGGAGGTGACGGCCGGTGCAGTCCGAACCCGGCGCTGCCCTCACTCCATGCCGCCCAGTTGACGGAGCAGGGCGAGGCCGTTGGCTTCCGACCAGCCTTCGATGATCTTCCCGCACTCGAAGCGGAAGGCGTTCATCCCCTGCCACTCGACCGGCTTGCCGCTGGTTGCGACGCCGAGAAACGGCGTTCCGGTATGGGTGCCGCGCCCGGTCCACCGCACGAGAACCATGTTGCCGTCGGCGAGAATGTCATCGACCGAGAACTTGATGTCCGGAAACGTGGCGCGGAGCGCGCTCAGGCTGCCCCTGATGGCATCGATGCCGACGGTATCGGGGAAGAGGGCGGAGTGGTGGACCTCCTCGGCCCAGACGATTTCGTCGAGCGCCTCCATACGGCCCTGGTTCAGCACCTCGTCGTACCAGCGGCGGGAGGCGGCCTTGTTCTCCTCGATGCCGGTCGCGACGCATTCGCTCGTCGACGGCGCCGCCGGCGACATCGGTTCGGCGTCGGGATCGGTGGTGACGTTCAGGTCGAGGGCGCCCATCTGCCGGAAGAGGCCGAGCGCGTCACCGGCATTCCAGGTTTCGGCAATCTTGCCGCACTTGACCCGGTGAACGTGGAAGGCGCCGACCGCGACCTTGTTGCCGCTCGCCGGCACGCCCGCGAATTCGCCCCGATGCGTGCCGCGAAAGGTATTGCGGATCACGACCTTGTCGCCGTCGGTTATCGTCCAATCGATGGTGTAGACGCCGTCGGGGAATCCGGCACGAACCGCCATCAGCCGCTCGAGATGAAGCGCCCGATCCTGGCTCATGATCGCGCCCATGTTCTGGACGTAGTCCTCCGCGAGCAGCGCGTCGAGAGCGTCGCGGTCGCCTTTGTTGAAAGCGTCGAAATAGGCGGTGGCGATCGCTTCGAGTTCAGATTCGCTCGGCGTCGGACATTCCTGGGCACTGGCCGGCGCGGCGAGGACGCCAAGGCCGAGGGTGAAGGCTAAGACGGGAATGGCGCGAAGAGGCCGCATCGTTGAGACTCCCTGGCGAGGAACGAAAGGACGCCCCGCCTAAGGCGGCGCGCCTTGCAGACCCTAGGAGCGTCTCTCTCGCCGTCAACAGTGCGATGACGGGGATGGTGAAGAGGACGATGCGGGCGCGGTCAGGCGGCCGCGGCTGTCGGCCGATCCATCGGGATCTCGATGTCGACCGACAGCGTCGAAACCTTCGCCGCGCGCTCGGCGGTCACCCGCACCTTCTCCGGGTCGACCGGAACGTGCTTCCGGATCACCGCAAGGATTTCCTCGCGGAGTACGGCGATGAGGTCCGGTTTGCCTAGGAAGGCGCGCTCGTGGGCAAGCAGCACCTTCAGCCGATCGCGCGCGACCGGCGCGGTGTGGCGGGGCTTGAAGAACTTGAACATCATGCGGCCCTCCCGAACAGACTACCGAAGAAGCTCCTCTTCTCCGTGGGAATGGACATCTCTACGCTGTCGCCGCGAAGGCGACGCGCGGCGTCGATATAGGCGCGGGCCGAGGCGCTCTGCGGGTCGGCCAAGGTAATCGGCGAGCCGACGTTGGAGGCCTTCAACACTGCCTGGCTTTCAGGGATGATGCCGATAAGCGGCAGCGAGAGAATCTCAAGCACGTCGTCGATCGACAGCATCTCGCCCTTGGCCGCGCGCGCCGGGTCGTAGCGGGTGATGAGGACGTGCTTCTCGATCTGCTCGCCGCGCTCGGCAGCAAGCGTCCGCGAATCGAGCAGACCGATGATCCGGTCCGAATCGCGGACCGAGGAGACCTCGGGATTGGTGACGACGACGGCAAGGTCGGCATGGCGCATCGCAAGAAGTGCGCCGCGCTCGATCCCCGCCGGGCTGTCGCAGATCACCCAGTCGAACTCCTCGCGGAGCGAATCGATGACGAAGGCGACGCCGTCCTCGGTCAAAGCGTCTTTGTCGCGGGTCTGCGAGGCGGGGAGCAGGTACAGGGTCTCCAGCCGCTTATCGCGGATCAGCGCCTGGGCGAGCTTGGCCTGACCCTGGACGACATTGATGAAATCGAAAACCACCCGGCGTTCGGCTCCGAGGACGAGGTCGAGGTTGCGCAGACCGACGTCGAAGTCGACCACGGCTACCCGCTCGCCGGTCATCGCCAATGCCGCGCCGAGAGCGGCCGTGGAGGTCGTCTTGCCGACCCCGCCCTTACCCGAAGTCACGACCAAAACCGTCCCCATGTCCCTCTTGCTCCTTTCGGGCTTCATTCGAGCACCTGTGTAAGTAGCGACCCGCCCTGGAGGCGGATGTGCACCGGCTTGCCGATCAGCTTCTGCGGGCTTTCCTCGGCGGCCATGTAGTTACCGTCGATAGCGACGAGCTCGGCGTGGTAGCGGCGGCAGACGACGCGGGCGTTACCGTCGCCGGTCGCTCCGGCGACGGCACGCCCGCGGAGCGCCCCGTAAACGTGGATCGAACCGCCGGCGATGATTTCGGCACCGGATGAGACCGAGCCGATGACGGTCAGGTCGCCGTCGGGAAAATAGATCGACTGGCCCGAACGGACCGGCTTGTCGATCACCATCGATGCGGGCGCCGTCGCGCTCGGCGGCGGCTTCGGCGATTCGGCCGTCTGGCGGCTCTCGGCACCGGGGAATTCGATGATCTTCGCCGAGGCCATGCCGGCGGCCAGCGGTGCGAGGGCTGGCCCGAGAAGGTCGGGATCGACGCCTTCCACGGCGATCACCCGAATCGCGCGCGCCTTCAAGGCGGCGAGCAGCGCTTCCGCCTCGCTCTTGCTTGGCCTGAGCGCACTGAGATCGAGGACGACGGGGCGGTTGGCGAAAAAGGCGAAAGACTGGCGCGCCACGTCGTCGAGATCCGCGAGCCATTCGGAAACCGGAGCGAAGGGCTCGAGGACGAAGGCCAGAAAGGAGCGCCCGGCGAGGCGGAGCTTGGGGCGGCGGGACTTGGCGAGAGCGAGCGACAAGGGCTTGTTAACCGGAGTTAAGGATCGGTTAGCCAAGGTCACCGGAAGACGGTTAACGGGGAGTTAAGGGAGGCGACTGGAGACGCGATTTTGATGGGTGTACCGAACCGCCGACGGGCGCCGATCACTTCCCGCGACGATCAGCGCCGGATCCGAGAAGCCGTCCCTCGGCAGGAGGGGGCGTAGGAGGATAGATGCGGGGGAGTGAGCGGGACAATTGGCGAGGTTGTGCCCTGCCTCAAGCCGGGCGGAACCTCATCATTCGATCAGCCGTTGGCGCGGGAGCCGGAGGTGGCGCTCGCCG